>CANJSM010000025.1 GCA_947477015.1 Legionellaceae bacterium | reverse complement strand
CAAAATTTGAATGTGGCATTTGATCTTATTTCTTACTCTTCGTCAAATAAAACGAAATCTAATAGCTAGATTGTTGGGCCAAGGCCCAACCTACGGCAGGTTGACCAAATTTTAATGCGACAGCCGTGTTAGAAATCTGCGGAATCGAGCATTTAACTCAAAGTCAGCGTATAATGACTCCTTAGTTAACCCTACATGCGTTCAATAGCCTTCCATGCAAAAGCTACTTCTCGGAGTTATCCTATTCACACTAAGCGCCATTGCTTTTAGCGACGCATTAGTCGACATTGATGTGTTAGCCAGTGTCAATCAACTAGACAAAGGCACTGAAAAGCCAGAAACTATTTCCGTGATTATTTTTCTAAAATCACCCTCTCAAGTCACATCGTTTGTAAAAGACATCAATAAAATACCCTCTGTCTCAGCTCAACCGTTGCATTTCATGCCCGCCGTACTGGCAGTGATTCCCAATAATCACGCGGTAGTGAAGAAAATCGCCCACAATTTAGCCGCCGCACAAATTTCACTAAATAAAATGGGTAGAGAAGAAATGGAAGTCAGTGCACAAGCCATCTTGCTCGCCCCATCAAGCACTTATCCGGATGTCAATAATTGGTGGCAACAAGGTTACACAGGCCGACAAGGGGTCGTTGGCTTAATTGATTCAGGGGTCGCAGTCGATCATCCCGGATTAGCGAACACCAAGGTGGTTGTGCGCCAGGAACCTGGTTCGGAGTATTCCAAATACAATCATGGGGTGCGTTCAGCCCATGCTACTGGCGTTGCCTGTATTTATGCCGGCACAGGTAATGCGGCCTTTCCGCATGAATCAGGCATTGCTTACGGTGTACCTACTCTATTAACAGGGCTTGCCGGTGAAACAGGCAGTGAAACAGAAAAATTATTACTGACCGCGTCCACTCTCGATTGGATGCTCACCCGGGCACCAACAAAACCAACTCTAATTAATTACAGCTATGGCAATGGATTGGTGAGCTGTCCAAATTGCACCGATTGGAGTGGTCTAGCTAAAGTCGTTGATCACATTGTGAATCATGAAAAAATCATGTGGGTGAAATCAGCTGGGAATCAAGGGATAGCAGAACCGGGCAGTAAATCAACCATGACATCCCCTGCTGACAATTACAATGCCATTACCGTCGCCAATATGAATCCGACTATCATTATCAATGGCATCGCTCAACAAACACCCGATAGAGGTCAACACGCGATACGCTATACCAGTAGCCGGGGTCCTACATTAAATGGCCGACGTAAACCAGATATTACAGCGCCCGGCAATGACACCAGAACCTGCGCACCCGACGCGCAAAAATACCAGATTTACTATACGCAGGGGATGGATTTTCACGATGGTTATCGTTTAATGGGTGGCACAAGCTCAGCCGCGCCTCACGTAGGCGCCTCCATTTTATTGCTACAAGATGCAGGCATTAAAAACCCGATGGCTGAAAAAGCCCTGCTACTGAACAGTGCCGATGCATGGACAGACAGCAGCAAACCAGGACCGGACGACCCCCTTCATCCCTATCGAGGTGGCCATTACGCAGTAATGGGATCAGAGTGGAACCCAACGTATGGCTGGGGGTATTTGAATATGCAAAAAGCCTTTGAGCAGCGCTTTAACCTCATTGAAGATCAATTATCACCGAACGAATCCACCAAAGAATACACAGTAGACCTACCCGTAGGCGGCAAAGTGACCCTGATCCATGAACGTCGTGTTGGCCATAATGCTGATGGTAGCGAATGGCGACTAAGTCATTTATCACTGGAAATACATGATGCATCGACCGGCAAATTAGTCGCTCAAGACAGCAGCCCCATTGACAGTGTTCATCAGGTTGCTAATTGCAAACGTCAGCTGGGCGACAAACTCTGTGCCCAAGGCGCAAAGGCCATTCGTGCGCGAATTCGAGTGAAATTACTCAGTACCGAGATAGATGGCAATAAAGAAGAACCTTTTGCCATTGCATTTGGATGATTTAAGCTATCACCAACAATTTATGCTTTGCTCCCGCTTCTTCTCGTGCCAATCGAGGCACCAAATAACCTGGCAAGGTCGCCTGTAACTGCTGGAAAATTGCCAAGGCATCCTCCAATGGCACATCAAAATGCGCCGCACCTTGTACTTTATCCAACAAGTGCAAATAATAAGGCAATACGCCGCAAGCAAATAGACGTTCACTTAATTCAGCCAAGAGATTAGCGTCATCATTGATTCCTGCCAACAGCACAGACTGATTCAGCAGATGACAACCCGCATCGCTTAAACGTTGACATGCACGTGCGACCTGCTCATCCAATTCTTGAGCATGGTTACTGTGTAATACCACCACTTTCTTCAATCGATTGCTCATCAATAGCGCAATAAAGCCATCATCAACTCGTTCAGGCAGGACGACCGGAATACGGGTATGAATGCGCAACGTAGTCAAATGTGGAATAGCCGCCAACTGCGAGAGCAGGGGCGCAAGAATCACATCATTGGCTAGCAACGGATCGCCACCACTAAGAATAACTTCATGAATGTTCTTATCGGCAGCAATGTAATCCAAAACAGGCTGCCATCCGCCGCGCCCAGGATTATTGTCTTGATAAGGAAAATGGCGACGAAAACAATAACGGCAATTAATCGCGCAAGCGCCTGTAACCGTCAGCAACACTCGACCATGGTATTTGTGAATCAAACCAGGAATGTTATTGCTAGCCGCTTCATCCAAAGGATCCTGAACAAAACCCTGTTTAGAGTTCAATTCCTCATCGGTCGCCAACACTTGCAGTAATAATGGGTCGTGGCGATTTCCCGCTTGCATGCGCGCAGCAAAACCTCGGGGTACGCGTGTTTTAAATTGCTGCTCGGCTAAAGGGCTTCCTTCGGCAATGGGCAGATTTAAAAACGCCAATAGTTGGCCAACTTCAGCAAACCCTTGTGCTAAAATGTGTTGCCAACTAGAAATTGATTCTCGCATTCATTATTCAGACTTGATAAACTGTGCGAACTCTATCAAATATGCAGAAAAATCTCAACAACGGAGCAGAAATGGCACATTACAGCACAAATGAACTTAAAAATGGCTTAAAAATCATGGTGGATGACGCGCCTTGCAGCATCGTCGATTGCGAATTTGTTAAACCCGGTAAAGGGCAAGCATTTACTCGCTTAAAAACTCGTAATTTAAAAACAGGACGTGTGGTTGAACGCACGTATAAAGCCAATGACACATTCTTAGCCGCAGATATTGTAGATGTCGAAATGCAATATTTATACAACGACGGCGAACAATGGCACTTTATGGTTCCAGATACGTTTGAACAATACGCGGTCAGTGCGGCAGGGATTGAAGAAGCAGCCCCTTGGCTTAAAGAACAAGACATGTGCATCGTCACGTTATGGAATAATGAGCCGTTGCTCATCACTCCACCCGTCTTTGTTGTCTTGGCTATCACAGAGACAGACCCTGGGCTAAAAGGCGATACATCCGGTGGCGGTGGAAAACCTGCTATATTAGAAACTGGTGCAGTCGTTCGAGTCCCTTTATTTGTCCAAACAGGCGAGTTGATTAAAGTCGACACCCGTAAAGGCGAATATGTTTCTCGTGCGAAAGAATAAGGGTACAACTACCAGAGCTATTATTGGTCTGTTAATTTAGATCTCGGCGTCCCGCGATTGCCCGCGGGACGTAGGGTTTGGATAAATGAATTGTCAGCAGCCCCCAATTACACGAATTTTTTTATTAATGTGACCTTCTGCTAACTCACCTTTAGCTATTCTGCTATTGAGAACCTGTTTCATCTTTTTCTGAATAATTCTCGCACTCAGATGCAACTGTTCCTCTCGATGCCTTATCTCATCTTGACCTATAGCTAGCCACGACAAATCACCATTCACATTGTATTCAACAGCTTTTTTTTGGTTGGATGCATGTAGAAAACAGCGCTGTGTAGCTTTGAGGGCATCATTTAGCATGGGATAAAATGCAAAAGAAAACGGTGCGACATAGGCATCAATATTTCTAGCACTATAGTTGTAAAAACTACAAAACAAGCTCATGACTGCACTCGGCCCTGTCGTTCGTATAACACTTTGCATATATAACCGTTTTTCGACTGCAGCAATTCTCTTCATTAACGCTGGATTATCCAAAATTTGTCGTGAAAAAGGCTTTCGTACCATTGAAGAAATCTGGGCGCGAAATTCACGTGGCGTTAAATACATTGTTGGATCGGGGTTTAATCTAGGACAAAAAGCATTATTTTGAAATGCATCTAAAATATACTGTTGTATTTTTTTCGGTTGACAAGCCGTCAGGATATATTTTTGTATAGACTTAATTTTTTCTGAATCGATATTTGCCACCAAAATTGCGTTATTATTTGCAACAAGACACTCTTCATCCCCAAAAAGCTTGTAAGTTCCGCAGGGAATAATGACATCACCAAACACCTCGATGACGGGGTCTAACTCTTTCGTGGTGACATGGACATCTAAATCAGTGTATATCCCCAAACGACAAATGGGTTTAAGCCATCGAAGAATGTCACTGGCAGCAGCGAGGTTGCCACCGGCATCCAGATGAGTGATTTCATCTTCATAAATACGAAGCAATGCGGATTCTTGAGGATCCGCCAAGCATTCATGCATTATATCGCGAACATTAAGGGCTTCTATTTTGTTTTTAGAACAAAATTTAAATAGCTCTGGCTGTGCTTGTTCAGACAGTAAATGACTGTCATACACTAATCTAATCGCATCACCAGGACACGCAGCCCTCATTTGAAGGAGACGCAATTGATTTTCAGGGTTCATGAAAATGCTCGGATCATTGCTCAACCAGATTTTTATGTGTCGATGGGGATCAAATTCATAGCGAGTGTGCACGACTGTGGGGCTTTCGGTGATGACGTGTTCAAATTGATTACGCATTATAAACGCTCACGGGAGAAGGCATGACACAACTCATGTATTTCCTTGAGCCAGCAGCTCTTTTGCATGTGATCTCGTTTGAGCCGTGATGGTTAAACCACCTAGCATTCGAGCAATTTCATCAATTTTATCAGGAGCAGCCAAGGCTATCACCCGGGAAAAAGTTTGGTCATTGTCGGTGTATTTTTCAACCATAAAATGATGGTGTGCGCACGATGCAACCTGGGGTTGGTGAGTCACACAAAACAATTGCAAACGCTCGCCCAAATTTCGGAGCAGTTGACCGACAAGGGCTGCTGTAGCACCACCAATACCGACGTCGACTTCATCAAACAACAACGTAGGAGTAGCGCCCCGTTTGGCAGCAATCATTTGAATCGCTAAACTAATACGCGACAATTCACCTCCTGAGGCGATTTTTGCCAGTGTATCGGGCGCCATGCCAGGATTGGTGCATACTTTGTATTCGATTTTATCTAAACCATGGGATTGCATTTTCTCCAAAGGACTAAACTCTGCCGTGATATAGCCTTTAGGCATGCCTAACTGACGGATGGTTAAACTGATATCGTCCGTTAACTGCTTGGCATATTTTAAACGAGAGTCTCGCAACAGCAATGCCGCTGCGTTGTATGCTTTAACCTGTTGGTTATAATCAGCTTGCAGTTTTTCTTGTCGTAGATCTTGAGATTTCAGCTGCTGTAACTCTTGTTTGAGTTGCACGGCAAGAGCTGGTAATTGGCTGGCATCCACATGATACTTTCGCCCGGCTTGGTGTAGCGTACTCATGCGCGTTTCCACCTCTTGTAACCGAATGGGATCAAGCTGCACATGTGTTGAAAAATTAACAATTTCACTCAACGCTTCATCGCATTGGATCAGCGCACTATTCACAAGCTCCACCGCATTTTTTATATGGGGTTGCTCTTGAGGCAATGCAGATAACCGTTGCAGAATTTGATTCAAACTCTGACATATGTTCGGCTGATCATCAGCGCTCAATAAATCGGTGATCATTTGCGCGTCTTCTAGGTATTCGCGCGCATGGTGTAGTAATTGATGCTCTTCATGCAAAGCTTTTACTTCGCCTTCCTGCAACGATAAATCACTTAGTTCGTCCAATTGATATTGGAGTAATTCCGCGCGTTCACGCATTGAATCCTGATTTTTTAATGCGTCTAGTGCGGACTTAGTCTGTTGACACTGACGATACAAATGCGCCACGTCATCGAGTAACGCGTGATGGTTTGCATATTGATCAACTTGCTGACGATGCGTTGCATGTTGTAATAAACGCTGATGTTGGTGTTGTCCGTGAATATCAACCAGCAATTCACTGAGTTCTTTCACTTTTTGTAAGGGGAATGGCTGGCCATTGATATAGGATTTAGAGCGACCTTCAGCGTACATGACGCGACGTAAAAGAATTTCACCTTGATCATTGGATAGATCATGCTCTGTCAACCATGAAGCAGGCTGGGATACCTCATCAAATGAAAAACATGCGTGAATTTCGCATTTATCAGCGCCAGCGCGAACCACAGAAGCATCTGCGCGCCCACCCAGTGCTAACATGAGGGCATCAATCATGATGGATTTACCAGCCCCTGTTTCACCTGTAAACGCCGTTAAACCATTGGAAAAGTCCAACTCAAGTTGCGATACAATCGCAAAATTTTCAATGCGCAAAGACGTTAGCATCGGCTATCCTTGTGATCCCCAACCTAATTTAATTCGTAATGTATCATAATAGTGATAGTCACTAGGATGCAAGAGTTGCAATTGTTGCTTGTTTTTTTCAATAGTCACTTGTTGACCGGGTTTGACATCGCTCGATTCGTGGCCATCACAACTAATTTGCAACTGGCTTTCGTTACTGTGACTGATTTTAATTTCGATAATAGATTCGCCATCAATAACCAAAGGCCGTGTATTCAGACTATGTGAAAACATCGGGACCATCACCATGGCATTGATCTGAGGGTGCATAATTGGCCCACCAGCAGACAAAGCATACGCGGTGGAACCCGTCGGAGTGGCCAAAATTAATCCATCCGAACGATAATGACTGACAAATTGTTGATTGATAAATACATCAAAGGCTATGAGATGCGTTTCCTTGCCGCGACTTAGCACGACATCATTGAGTGCATCACCTTCAAAATAGGTGATGTTGTCATCGTGAATTCGCATGTGTAGCAAAAATCGCTTTTCTTCGTAGTAATGCCCTGCTAACACATTACCCAATCGGGCTTCGAGTTCATCAGGCAATATATCGGTTAAAAAGCCTAAACGGCCTCGATTAATGCCAATCACCGGGACATTCACTTTGATGGCCATGCGTGCTGCTGACAACAAACTGCCATCGCCACCCACGACAACGATCAAATCATGTTGACTGTCCATTTGAGTGCGCGACAGCGTAGGGACTTGAAGATCAAACCCTTCCGCTGTATCGCAATCTAGAAACGTGTCTATTTTTTTAAGGTGCAAATACTCAACCAAGCGAACCAACGTTTCACTAATCCCCTGATTTGCGCGGTGTTGCCGCGCATACAGGATAACTCGTTTAAAGCGTTGCTTGTTGACCAAGATTATTTTCCTTCATCACTATTTGCAGAACGTGAAGTGCGTTTGCGATCATTCTCTTTCAATTCTTTTTTACGAATTCGAATTGATTTTGGAGTCACTTCTACGAGTTCATCGTTGTCGATGAATTCGAGGGCTTGTTCCAAAGAGTATTTAATGGCTGGAGTCAGAACAATGTTCTCATCCGTACCAGACGCACGCATATTGGTTAATTGTTTTTCTTTGGTAACATTCACGACCAGATCATTGTCTCTAGCATGAATACCTACAATCATCCCTTCGTAACAAACCGTTTGTGGCTCAACAAATAAACGCCCACGGTCTTGTAAACTAAACAATGCAAATCCACGTGCTGTACCATGGCAATTGGCAATCAACACACCGCTGTTTCGTTTGCCAATACGCGCTTTAACCGCTGGGCCATAATGATCAAACACGTGATACATCAAACCAGTACCCGATGTGCTAGACAGGAATTCAGTGTGAAAACCAATCAAACCGCGCGTAGGAATGCTGTAGTCAAGACGAACACGTCCTTTACCGTCTGGAACCATGTTTTGCAGCTCACCACGACGTTCACCCAATTTTTCCATGACGGTACCTTGATGAATTTCTTCCACGTCAACGGTTAAATTTTCATACGGTTCAAGTTGTTCACCATTTTCTATGCGCATGATAACTTCTGGTTTGCAAATGGCTAATTCATAACCTTCGCGACGCATGGTTTCAATCAAAATAGACAGATGCAATTCACCACGACCAGACACACGGAATTTATCGGGGTCTTCAGTGTCTTCAACTTTTAACGCAACGTTGTGCAATAATTCAGTTTGTAAGCGCTCACGAATTTTGCGACTCGTCACAAACTTGCCTTCTTGTCCTGCAAAAGGTGAATCGTTAACTTGGAACGTCATGCTGATGGTAGGCTCATCGACGGTCAATGGCGGCAACGCTTCCACAGTATTAGGATCGCAAATGGTGTCAGAAATATTGAGCATATCAATACCAGTTACGGCAATGATATCGCCTGCACGTGCGTCTTCGATTTCAACTCGATCCAATCCTTTAAAGCCCAATAATTGCAGCAAACGTCCACTGCGGATGTTGCCGTCTTTATCAATAACTTTAACAGGAGCTTTGGCCTTTACATGACCACGGGTCACACGACCAATCCCAATGGTGCCCACATAAGATGAATAATCTAGTGATGTGATTTGCATTTGGAAAGGACCTTCCGCATCAACATCAGGTGGATTAACTTTATCAACGATGGTTTGCAACAACGCACGCATATCCGTGGCTTCGTCTTCAAGATTTAATTTTGCAAATCCGTTCAATGCAGACGCATAAACCACTGGGAAATCAAGTTGCTCATCATTCGCACCGAGGTTATCAAACAAATCAAACACTTGGTCCATTACCCAATCAGGTCTAGCACCTGGACGGTCAATTTTATTGATGACTACAATTGGATTTAAGCCTTGCGCAAATGCTTTTTGAGTCACGAAACGCGTTTGTGGCATGGGGCCATCTACGGCATCAACCAACAACAACACGCTGTCTACCATCGACAGAATACGTTCTACTTCCCCACCGAAATCAGCGTGTCCTGGGGTATCAACGATATTGATTTGATGGCCTTCCCAATGCACACAGGTATTTTTTGCCGTAATGGTAATGCCACGTTCTTTTTCAAGGGCATTGGAGTCCATCAAACGTTCAACTTTAGGGGCTCTGTCATTGAGTGTGCCCGTTTGTTGCAATAATTTGTCGACCAATGTTGTTTTACCATGATCGACGTGAGCGATGATGGCGATGTTACGAATTTTTTCAATCATAATGACCTTCAGTTAGCGAAATTAGGGGTTGCATACAGGCGGTTAAAACAAAACTACTTGTGCACGGATTTGCCATTATACCATAAATTATACCGAGGAATGTATCTATTTATTTTTTTTAAAAAACCGCCCAACTTCATCCTATTTGCTACACTTAAAGTGAGCAGTAACCAATAATAAGGTATGGAATCATGAAAGCGCTGATTTTACACCCCACCGATACCAGTCAATGGCATGCGTTGGTGAACGAGGCTCAAGCATCTACACGCTTGGTATTACACGAAAACACCGAAAGCTATTTAGTTTTTTTACTAATGCGCTTTTCACAAACAATCCAGCTGGTTGAATCCGTTGTAGCCGTCGATTTTCTTGACTCGATGCAGACAACGGGTAGACGAAAAATCGAACGCCTGCGTGAGGTTGGTGATAAAAGCCTTCTGTTATCAGGTCTTTTTCCAGGAATTGCCGCAAGGCATCATGTTGGGATTGATTATTTTAGTGGTATGGGACAGGCTGCTTATCTAACGGCAGGTGACCTACAAGAACGCGACCAAGCCGACCTATACTACCAACTTGGCAATCAATTTACGCGCATGCAAAAAATATTGCAGGCCATGCAGGGTGATCTGAACCATGGAATTAGTTTGGACGAAGAAAGAAGCTTAGGCTCCAATTTAAGGATGCACTAGCACAGGTTAACGGAGGAAACATGCCTAAATTTAAACCGCCAAAACACTCAGTACAGGCCGACATGATGTCCCCAAAAGAGGCTAATAATCGAATTAATGATGAAAAATTAGCTGAAATCTTAGCGGCTAAAAAACAAAAAAGCATCAAAGAGCATTTCGAACAAGAAGAGATAGAACGTAAAATCACGTTGCTCTCCCATACCATTAAACAAGAAGAAGCAAAAAAAGAAGATTATACTCAAAAAGTCATTGAATCTTTAGACAGGAATCAAGCTATCCGTATCAAACAAGCCGAACAAAAAGCCGCAGACGAAGCGCAGGCCGCCATAAAAACTGAAAAAGAAAAACTATTATTTGAACGATTAAGCCACATGGAAACGAGCATTACGTCTTTAACGGCTGAGGTTATAAAACAAGAGGCTTTGGTAGCGGAAAAAGCAAACGAATTGGCCTTATCAGAAGCTCGCGTTGTAGAAACATCCGCCGCATACGTTCTTTCAAGTCAAGAGCTAGAGCTCAACAAAGATGATTTGAATGCTCTCCTCACCAATCAATTTATAGAGTTTGGCAATATTGATGACGCTAACACGTCTTTTTCCGACGAAAAAATAAACCAATATTTAAGCGAATCACAATCTTTTCGAGACGCTAAGGCACAAGAAGCAGAAAAGCTTAAAAACAAAACCGATATTGCCGATCAAACCCTGGTTGCAAAAAGCAAACAAGTGCTCGAGCTTGAAGCAGCAAACAGCCCTGCAGAAACCATAAAAACAGCAAGAGAGGAACTCATTGAAGCGAAAACCAAGTTTCAACACTCAGCAGTCATGGTGCAATTAATAGGCAATTACATTGAAAAACAAGGGCAGATAGACAACCAAATGACGGCTAAACTAAATCAATACATAGCGTCTAAAGACAAAGTAGCGACGGCTCGAGACACGGATGTGCAAGCTCACTTGGAACTAGAAACCAAGCAACAAGACCATGCGAGCGCTGTGGCGTCACTTAACACCACAAAAACTGAACTTAAACAAATGCAACTCGACTATTCACAACTTCTAGCGCAAAGAGATGAGACTCAATCCATTAAAGAACCACCCCCAAAATCAATGCCAAGAATGACTGCAGCAGCCAATACCACAGCATTGCACTCCAAAACCGACTCACTGCAACATGACGAAAAATCTGCGAGCATGAGCTCAACCACACCCACCAACGAAAGCACGTCGTTGCAAACGAAGTAAAGCCGTTTCGCTTACAGGTTCAATGGGTTCACTTCGTTGGACAAGGCAGGATTTCATACTGTGCGAAAAGGAGTAAATAGCAGCGTGACATCAATCGAATCAAACACATAACGTTGGCTGCAGAAATCACAGATCACTTCAACATTCCCTTTTTCCTGCAGCAAGGCGTTGACGTCAGCCTCTCCTAGCACCGTCAAGGCCTGCTTCATTTTGTCTTCTGAGCAACGGCATTGGAATCGAGCCGGACGGGCTGAATATAAACGCAACTCGGTTTCATGGTATAAACGATGCAGAATGGTTGGGTTGTCCAAGGTTAACAACTCATGCTCGCTGATGGTTTGCCCAATTTGAACAGCGTATTCCCAAAACTCTTCTCGTTGTTGCGTGTTTTGTTCGGGCATGAGTTGTAACAACATCCCTGCGGCCATATGATCATTGACCGCAAGCCAGACACGGCTTGCCACTTGCTCTGATTGCGCAAAATATTGCATCAAATTGTCTGCCATTGACAACGAACCAATAGGCACAACACTTTGATAAACTTGAGTTTGGTTGTATTGATTAATGGTGATGCCCATGCTGCCATCTAAAAAAGCCGCATTGTAATCAATGTTCTCACCCTCTTGCTGGTATTTGGCGAAACCTCGCAATTGAAGCAGGTGATCACACTGCACAATTAACAAAGGCAGGCGTTTGTCGCCACGAAATTGCAACGTGATTTCACCTTCAAATTTAATGCTGCCTGTCATCAACAAACAAGACACCAGCGCTTCACCCAGTAATTTTTTCACCATTGGAGGATAGGGGCGTTGATTCAGAATAGTTTTATAGGTTTCATCTAAGTGGGCAATTTCACCGCGAATACTGGCGTGTTCAAACATAAAGCGTTGCAGGGTATCTAAGTTATCATTCATAGCAGCATCAAAGTCAGCGTAAAAATTAATTTTAACGTATAATGCGCCTTTTTACACGGAATCCTATTCATATGCTCAATCCCCAACAAATGGCAGCGGTCAAATACATCGATGGGCCCTTGTTGGTTCTGGCGGGTGCAGGTAGCGGTAAAACACGCGTGATCACGCAAAAAATAGCCTATTTAATTGAACAATGCGGTTATGCAGCCCATAACATCTCAGCCGTCACGTTTACCAACAAAGCGGCCAATGAAATGCGTCATCGTGTTGCCACTGTTCTACCGCCTGCAGCACGTCGAGGATTGAAAGTAGCAACCTTTCACACATTAGGTTTAAGTATTCTCAAACGTGATGTGGCTCATTGTGGTTTAAAACGTGGGTTTTCTATTTTTGACAGCGAAGATTGTTTGCAAATGATCCGTCGACTCTTGCCGCCAGCACGTGCAAATGATCGCGATGATCTATTTCGTATTCAGCAACAAATATCGAAATGGAAAAATGACATGCTGGATCCGGATGATGTCTTACGACGCACGCCAGATACGCCCTTGTTTGCAGAGGCCGCTAGCATTTATCCACACTATCAGCACGCATTGCAAGCTTACAATGCCGTTGATTTTGATGATTTGATTCGCATGCCCGTGGTGCTTTTAAATAAACACCCAGATAGCCTGACCTTTTGGCAAAACAAAATTAGACACTTACTCATCGATGAATATCAAGATTCAAATACCTGCCAATACGCCTTGGTTAAATTATTGGTCGGCACACGAGCCAGCTTGACCGTAGTGGGCGATGATGACCAGTCCATTTATGCATGGCGTGGCGCTAGACCTGAAAATCTAGCGCAATTAAACGTAGATTTCCCTCAACTGAAAATCATCAAACTAGAGCAAAATTACCGCTCGACCGGTCGAATTCTGCACGCAGCCAATCAATTGATTTCCAATAACCCGCATTTATTCACCAAAAAGCTATGGAGTGAACTCGGGCATGGGGATTTACTGCGCGTGTTATGTTGCAAAGATGAGCAAGATGAAGCCGACCAAGTGATTGCTGATATGATCAGTCATAAACTACGCAACCGCACTACTTATGGGGATTACGCAATATTATACCGTGGCAATCATCAATCACGTATTTTTGAAACAGTGTTACGCCAACACAGCATTCCTTACCACATCAGTGGTGGACAGTCATGGTTTGCACGTACGGAAGTAAAAGATGTATTTGCCTATTTAAAACTACTCTGCAATGAAACCGATGACGCGGCGTTTTTACGTGTCATCAACACCCCCAAACGCGGTATCGGCGACACCACACTCGAAACACTAGGGCAATATGCGCAAACTCGAGGCCAAAGCCTGTTTGCTTGTTGTGATCATTTGGCGTTAACCGATCGTTTGGGCGAAAAACCTCGCGCCGCTTTGCAAGCGTTTAAACACTGGATGTTTAACATAAAACAACGCTGTCAACAGGAACCTGTCGTGGCGGTGTTGCGCGAAATGGTTGAAGACAGCGGCTATGAGGCCTACTGCTACGAACAATGTGACACCCCCGTCAAAGCACAAAAACGCATGGAAAACGTGTGGGAATTATTAGAATGGGTCGGGCGGCTGCAAGCCAAGGGAGATGACGTTCAACTCGCTGATGTGATCAATAAATTAATTCTAATTGATATTCTTGATCAATCCGATGAGCACGACAATGAAACCGTGCAATTAATGACCTTGCATGCGTCGAAAGGATTAGAGTTCCCCAACGTGTATTTGGTTGGCATGGAGGAAGAACTTCTGCCTCACCGCGTGAGCATTGACGAAGAGCAAATCGATGAAGAACGTCGCTTAGCCTACGTAGGCATCACCCGAGCACAACGCGCCCTCTGCTTAACCTTGGCCAAACAACGCCGCCGTGCAGGAGAAATGCAAGACTGTTTACCCAGTCGCTTTTTGGAGGAACTTCCGCAAGATAGTTTGGAATGGTATGGCAAGAGCGGTGAACGCGATGAGGTGAAATCAAAAGCATTGGCACAGTCGCATTTGGCGGGGTTGAAGAATTTATTGGGTTGAGGACTCTGGAGTTAAAGCGGGAACATATTAACGACGATGCGGTTGGGTAATGTTTATCTGCCATGGCGTAAAACCTCGTCCTTTAGGGCGGGGAGGATGTCAACACGTATATCTGATCTGATATCTTGTATTTCGACCCCCACCGGGTAATTTTTCGAGATAGCCCCTTGCTAGTAGCTCGCTTAAATGTCTCGTAGCCGTGGCTTTGCTGACTTTAGCAACTGCTTGGTATTTTGCTGCATTAATACCTTGTTCAAAGCCTTTTTCACCACCATCCAATAACCGGTTCAGTACTTTGATCTGTTCTGCTGAGAGGCCGAGATGATCTTGGTGCTGCCAGTAGCGTGTTTTTTTCAGGGTACTCTCTATATTTTTTAACGATGTTTGCAGTGTTTCTTCTAGAGTATCCAAAAACCAGATGATCCATGGCGTGATATCTGTGGTATTACGCTGGCATTGTTCCAATATCTGATAATACTGATTGCGCTTTGCTAAAATAGTAACAGACATGGCATAAAAACGAATGCTGTGCCTGTTGGTCTGTGCCAAGGCAAGATCCGTCAGTGCGCGAGTCATTCGACCATTGCCATCATCGAAGGGATGGAGTGTCACAAACCATAAATGACAAATTGCCGCCCGTAATAGTGGATCCAGCGTTAGATTATCATGACTTTGATTAAACCAGTCGATAAAATGCGTTAATTCG
Organism: Legionellaceae bacterium; assembly: GCA_947477015.1. Classification (GTDB taxonomy): domain Bacteria; phylum Pseudomonadota; class Gammaproteobacteria; order Legionellales; family Legionellaceae; genus DDPF01. The sequence continues at coordinate 9,711 of CANJSM010000025.1, read as the reverse complement.
ATCTCCAGTCTATCGCGTGGTGGTGCTTCAAAATGAACGGTTGGTTTGTCTATGCGTCCAGAAACCACCTGCATGACTTCTTCGCCGCGTAACGCGCCTACCTCGATGTGTTGCAATGACAATGATACATCTGGAAATAACCACTTGTGCCATTGAAGCAATCTGTCAAGTGAAAGTGGATTATCCAGATTATTAACAGCATCGAACATCATTTGTGCCAGCCCTTCAGAGCGATTCGAGGTAGCGTATGGGGATAGATGATTGAGGCCAAGTCGCTTTGCAAGCGAGGATCGCACAGATTTCACATTAAGTTGCTCACCTTCAATGGCGGATGAAGTAATGATGTTCTGCAGTAGGGCATCCAAGACTGCTTCTTGGCTAAGGTCATCGTCAATAGCGCCTACCTTACCCAGCAAAATGCCCTGTTTAAGGCGAACCCCCCGCACTCGAGGCATGACCAAGTCATCATGCCAGTAAAAATTAGGCCAATCAGGTTGTTGCCATATCCAGCAAAGGTCTTTATTCATCACTATTCCTTTGACGTTGAGCCGAATAAACAGATTATTCGGCTCACATTATGAGCTTAATAATAGATTTATTCGGCTCACAAATCAATTGGAAAACCAATTGTTTCAGTTTGGCGTCAAATTGATCTTGGATTGCTACGCTCGCAAAGACGCGTATTACCCAGCTATTGCAACTCGAGCAGGCAGCTCTTCCAAAAATTGACGCGTTTCTGTTTTACCACTGGGTTCATATAAAAAGAAGCGATGTTTATTATAATCAGGATCATTCAACTGCCCTGCAATTAATCCATCAACTGAGGACGGAATGCCCAAGACAGCATCATCTGATTGCCTATGCAGCACTCCCTGCAAGTTACTCAATTTTGCTCTTTGTTGTTCAGCAATATCACCCCCAACCCATACATCCTGCAAATATTTTTCTTTATGGCGCTCAAGGCGATAAGCAGCTTGTTCAAATGGCCACGCTTGAACGGCAATTTTTCGTGCCTTAGGCTGCTTTTTCGTAATATCAAATGCAGGTTTAGGTAGGTCCTTAAGAGGAGTAATTTCAGCTACAGTATCACAACAAGAATCCATACGATCAAAATCAACCACTTCCTCCTCCTCAGTCCCGGTCTCTTTATTCCAAGAGTTGAGAAATGCTGCTGTAAAGGCACTCCATGAGCTAAATTTGTCACGGTCTTCATTAAAGAGAAAATCCCAGCATGCTGCTAACACATAAAAAGGCGAAAACATCGCTAATAAAAACTGGGTCGGTAAATCATTACCATGATCATGTCCCGAATTAAGGCCTAAGCGCTCTTCCAGCAACGATTGCGTGTCATGTTTGTGTTCATGAGGTGTATCCATACCCAATTGAAAATAATGGATGTCTTCAACACCTTCACTCGCAGCACCCAACAAAGCCGGCACGACAGGCGAGATACCGGGAACCTGATCAGCGGTTGCTCCAATGCCAATTAAATGACCTAAAAATAGCAACCGACGTAACGAATTAAACCCATAGTCAATGAACAATCGAAATGGATTCACCCCCTGCCACCAAGATTCTGTTTTAAGTCCTATCGACAGCACGTGGGTTTTAATTTCTTTTAACTGAAGATTGTTTCTAATCGCCCCAGATTTAGAATAGCCCTTCATCAACTCGACTATTTTGGGGTTATTAACCGGGGTTTCTTTGCATTGCCCGTTTATATCGCAATACCACATGACAACCTGGGCCGCATGTCGAACCAATACAATCTCTTTCAACGCCACTATTTTTTGTTTAGCCTCGTCATCAGGAGAAGAGAAACTAACAGAAACACCCCCTTTCCATAACCCCTCACAGTGATCATCAGGACGTGGTGCTTCAACAGCTGACTCATCTGAAACAGGCGCCTCACCTAACCACGCATCAATGTAAGGCTCGGCCCCTTCAAGCGTTTCACTGATGTTTTCAACATTAAACGCCCAAGTAGACAAACTCAAAATTAATGGGTTCAAACCTAGCATAATAAACGAGGGGATTTTGCTCATCCAGTTAAATACAGGTTGTGTTGTTTTGACAACGGTCCACCAAGTCCCTGCCGTACAAACACTTAACGCCAGCGTAATCAAAAACATCACAGTCAACACACACACTTTACCCACACCACTCCATTTTTTCTGGGGATTAGCTAGGTCTTGAGAAATTTTATTTAACCACTTGGTCACTATTTCTGAAGCAATCATGTCAGTAATGGCATTGTATACAAGAAACCCATAGGCCACGCCGGCTATGGCTGCCATGGGAACAATGAGTACCGGCAACCAAGCGACTGGCAGGGTCGCAAACCAAGGGATAACCGCAAAAGCCTCCACCAAAAGATAGCTGGTTCCAATCCCCATGAATACTGAGGAAATGGCACAAAAAGCCACAAGAACCTGGTACATCACATGACGAAAATTACGCTTAGACTGGAATTCATCCATTAACGACATCAATTGATCATCTTTTTTCTTTTTCAACCAAGCACGCAATTCTTTTTGATAACTAGTCTTGCCCTCTTGGTCTGAAAACAACTGTTCAGCAAACCATTTCTCCATATCACCCAATGTTTTTTCAACACGACGCTTGCGCTCAAGACTCGATGGATCAAGCTGTTTGTGCTCAAATCGATGCAGTAAATGCAATTGTCGCTCATAATCTTTTAAAAATTGAGGCCTATCAATGCCGGGTGTTTTAGGAAAACCATGCTCAAGCAAAAAAGTCTTGGCCAGCTGACGCTCCAATTGATTGGATTTGAATAGTTTTTTTAACGCTCCCTTAATATTTTGCAGATAAATCTCACCTTCATAAGCAATCGAGAGCACAAATCCTGCAATCGCCAGTGGCAAAATAGGCCATATGGCCAAAATACCGCTAAAACTAAGCAAGCCCATGGTCAAACTTGAACCCGCCATCAGAAACCATGGCGTAACGTAATAAGGGATTTTATTTAATTTCATGAGACAACTCAGCGAGGGCCGTTAAAAATGATACTTTATAACAAATGACAATGATTATCAATACCGAAAGATAATGAGCGCTTATTAATCAGCTTGCCTCAACTTGTTGCGGCTGGCTTATCCTATCCATTCGGACAAAGAACAACGATGCGTTGATTTGTACTCGATTCCGCAGTGTTTGAGTTAGCGCAGTCCTTTCGGGCTACGGAATCGAGTTTGTGGGTTGCTCATTGGAAGCAAATTAGTCTTAACTTAGCGCCATCAGGATTGGACTAAAGCTCCTGATTCAAAAATCAGCATTAATTGATACAGAAAAAGCCTGAGCATTCACGCGACCAGAACTAGTTCCCGAGTTATGGCCAATACGCGTTGAGCCACCGGGCAAATTATCACTCCACGGACCGCCCCAATTGCTCGTGCCTGTGCCTGTCAACGAATAACTGTAACTAAAATCCACAAACCAACTAGGATTGATAAAGTAGGTCGCGCCAACCATAGCAACGCCGCCAAACAACCATTGATTAGTTGAGTAGTTAGAGCCATTGCCCACCCCGGTAGGACTAATGGGTAAACCATTCGCGAAGGCGATTGGGCTTGCCATGTTTTCAATGGACGTCTTGGTTTGAGCAAAAGTTGGACCACCTCCTAGATACAAATAACTTTTTGCAAACGATCGGCCAATGAGTGGCGTCAGCGAAATCTGATGATTAATGGTTTGCCGATAGGACTGTACCGTATAATTCCCAGTAAATGGATAAGTACTCGTTACTCCATTATTTGTCTGGGTAACGCCCCCAGTTTGCGGAATTAATAGCTCTCGATTTGTGCTTACATTAAGATAATTGTAAGAAATCTTACCGCCCCACATCAGAGGACTACTGGAAAAATGCTGGAAGTATCCAGCTTGTATAGCAGGCACCGGAGCGGAACTGGAATTCAACATAAACTCAGTCGATCCAGCCCCCCATCCAATGACGGGGCCAGGCTGCCACGTGGTTCCTCCAGCATATACATGCTGATCAGAAAAATTTACCGAAGTCCCACTGACTCCCAAACCTCCAAAAAAAGCCGATTGTGGGACAAGAGAGGGAGAAATATCTGCTGCAATTGCTGATCCAGTATATATCGCGGCAAAAGGCAGTAAACAAATATTAAAAAAAGAACGCATGATCTAATTCCTCTGAGATCAAAAAACCTTGTTAATCGTTATCACTAAGGCTTGGATATTCACGCTTCCCGAGCTAGTTCCAGTGTTCGTTCCGGTGCGCGAGACATAACTGCGCGCAATGTCAGTATCCGTCCAAGGTCCGCCCCAGCTACTTGTTTTTGTGCCCGTCACAGAATAGGAGTAGCTCACATCCATGAACCAAGTGGGCGCTATAAAGTATGTCGCTCCTAACATGGCCACGCCCCCAACCAACCATTGAGTAGTTGAATAGGTTTGGCCTAAGCCGATTCCAGTCGGTGTGGTGGTAATAACAGCAGCACTCTCAAATCCGGTGATATTCTCAATGGAGGTTTTTGTTTGGACAGTAGTCGGGCCAACCCCCAAATAAACATAGCTTCTTTCAAACGAGCGACCGACTAAAGGAATCAGCGATATTTGTTGATTAATAGTCTGGCGATAAGATTGAACAAGATAATTTCCAGTAAATGGGGTATACGCTCCATCTTCTGTATATCCACCTGCTTGCGGGATCTGCTGTTGACTGTTGGCCGACCCAAAGCCAAAGTAACTATAGGACAGTTTACCGCCACCCATCCAATCACTGTTGGACAAATGTTGGAAATATCCGGCTTGTATCACAGGCTCCAGCGCCGATTGAGAGTTTAGATCAAGACCCGTTGAACCAGCGGCTGAGCCGACTTGGGCCGTATGAATGCCGTATGGCGGGCTGTAGGATGTTCCTTTGCCATACACTTCTTGATTTTCAAAACTGCCCGAACTCCAGCCTCCTCCTAGTCCACCAAAAAAAGCCGATTGCGGCACGATGGATTTATCTGTCCCGATTGCCGGACCAACATTCATCATGCCACCGGAAAACGCATTGGTTATACCCAATCCAATCAAAAGACTCCCTAATGTAATTTTTTTCATCTAAACCACTCCTTAGTTAAGTATGCCGTCAAAGGATATGTTGTTCCTATCCCGACTAATCCTAACCGAAGAAATTACCACATTAATTAGAGTGATTGCAATCCGAAGATACCCCGATTCTGGGCTAAAAATGAACGGTTAAAAGCAACACATACCTCGTCTTTGCGTCGCTGATGATCCTGAGTTCAAGTGACCAAGTAAGAGATTTTTAAGAGTCCTTTCTTTTACTTAGGAGAGGGGGATGGATCGTCAGATGACGGTGATGTTTTTCCCATGTCTGACAATAGACGTTTATAGGTTGTTGTTACATTTGCAGAAGAAGAAGGACTATACTTTAACAAAAGCTCCACTAAATCTCGTTTTTTCTCTGATATTGCTCGATTTATAATATCAGGAGTAACTTTGACCCCAGCCTCTAACAAACAATTAATTTGTGGTAGGGAATTTGTCGTTGAGCCATGAAACGCACAGTAATTGCGTAAGATAAATTCTGATTCACTTGGATAGTTTTTATTTATATATTTTAAGACTTCTGTTCTTTGACACTCTGCAGCAGATCCACCAAATTCAATCACTGAGTTGGGATGCATAAGGATAATTTTTGCTATCCATTGAAGAGGTAGAAAAGGTAATCCTAATGCAAATCCTACAATATCTTTTTGATCAAGTAATGGCATGAGCATTGAGCGTTGTTTTTGATCAGGATTTGTCAGAAGTGTCCAAACTGGAGATTTCAACATTTTATTTAATGATGCCTGCATGTCAGGCTGTCTTGATTTTTCAACATAGACATTGGCTTCTGCCATAATACCTTGGAGAGGCTCGGTTGTAGCATTAAAATCATCCATGAGAAGGTTCGCGGCGATGATTGTGTTAATGCAGCGAGCTTTGCCTAGATGGTTAGGATCATATACTAACCACTCATCAGCATCGTGATCATAATGAACAGAAAGTGCATGTGCATTCGCGCTAATGACGACAGAAAAGGATGCTTTACCTAAATGGTCTTTGAGAAGGCTTAAATAGGTGACAAGACTTTCTGGCGTATAAAGATTGGTGCATGAATGTAATAAAGTCGGTTTTTTATATACCATTTTATCGTCATCATAAATCCGGGGCTGCATTATGTCGCTCACAAGATGTGCATTTTGGAAAACTGAGGAGACACCCATCAATGATGAATATTCAGGAGTTGTCATATTTTGATAAAGAGAGATTCCATCAAAAAAAGCGTGGAGTTCGTTTAAATCCTCTGTCACTTGATGTGCATTGTCAAGTGAGGTATGACGACTTTGTAAATAAAGCGCCAATTTTTCATACGATTCAAACTCAGTTACTGGTATACTTGCAATGAGCTTTATTCGTTGGTTCCATTGTTGCATGTTATCTGCAAAAAAAGATTGTACTCCCATATAAGTGATTCCATAGCAATGCCCTTTATCCGCAAAAGGATACCCTAAGGCCTCCATTCTCTTTAAAATCATCTGTTGCCTATTCTTTGCGCTTGGCTTCAAGATCTGATTAGCTTGATTGAGAAAATCAAGCACAGCTATTTTAAATCTCTGCGGATCCAGCGGTTGCTGATTTTCGAGTTTTTCTTGGCATTCTTGAAAAAAATCCATATAGGCTTTTATGACGCGAGAACACTTTAACTTAACTGACGCTTTCTCTTGGGTTGATAGCTCTTCATGTACAGCAGCTATTTTTAATAAAATTAGCTCAAATTTATTCCCAATTTCTTGAGAGGACAATTTTTCAATAGATTTTTTAATTTCAAGGAGCTTCATAAAAAAATCTCAAAAAGATATATTTTAAAGTATAGTACAGATTTTACCGCTCGCTTAACACAAAACCTGGACGATAATTAATCAAACAATGGCGCAGAACGGTCAAGAGATGTTTGTTGGATACTTTCATGGTACGAAGCGGATGGGGGGGGCTGAAACGGCCTAGAACGATGGATCACACTCACAACTGAGACACGCTTTGGTCACGTAAAATTTTACTCACATTATCTCTTTGTGCTAGAAGATCGATTGCCATAATTCATTTTTTTTATTACGGTAAAAGTTACTCCATAGATGAGGGCTTTTTTCTCAATACCTTGAGCTGACCCAGTTTGGATTTTTGATCCAACATTTTTTGCGTGGATCGTCTGGATCGCCGCTTCTTTTGGCGTTTTATTTTTTCAATTTTTTGCTGCGCTTTTGTTTTCTCATCACTCAATATTGAATGCAATTTTTCACAAAGCCGCTCTCTTGCAAAATACCGGTTATCTTCACGGCTTCTTGATTCCTGACATTTTACTTCCACACCAGATGACAAATGCTTTAAATAGACTGTTGACGCAGTCTTATGCAGTTTCTGTCCACCACTACCACTGCCTAGGATAAATTTTTCGATGAGTGAAGCTTCATTGATATGAAGTTTTGTCATCCACTCGGTCAATTTATCCCATTTATCTTTGCTAATCATAATGTGTAGCCATTAAAGCAATAATTTCAATAAATCACCTATAATTTAACTTTCAAGCCAATTAAAAAAATCTGGTAATTCTTCCCAAAATGATTCAAAGGGTGGCAACGCTTGCACCTGATGCGCTAATTGAATATTCCAGCCAGCGAGACACGTATTTTTATGCTCAAGCAAAGCATCATACTGAGGAACCGCTATCTCCTTGAATGCACATTTTTTTTCCAGAACACGCTTTACTTCCGTAGCTAATCCATTGGATTCAGGCCGACGATAAAAATTAATGACATCGTACAGATCTCGTGGGCGAGTGCGTTCTGCCAAGGCGCGGGTTTTCTCAGCAAAAACCTCTACGTAAGAATAACAATGAACTTGCATTCCCTCCGTTGGAAGATCCGAATAAGGGTGCTTAACAAAATTGAGAACTGGTGAATCTACCAGTATTTCTGCCACAGTCAGATCCAGTTTTATTTTGGGCATTTGGCGTGACGAAGTAGGTGCAATTGGTCCACGATAATAAATTCGACCCTGACATGTGTCCTTCTTGTAACTATCAAATGCCATTTTTTCAACGGGCAATTCCATACCCGTCATATCATAGATCCAATCGGCTATTTCTGAAAACGTGCTTTTGAGAAACTCAATATCTAAATGGGCTTTATTTTGCAGCGTAAAATCCAGATCTTCAGAAAAACGATATGTCTCAAAATAGCATTTTTTCAGGCAAGTTCCACCTTTGAACAGCCATGACTTGCCCAACACTTCATGCTGACCAATCCCGGCGAGTAACCAGCCAAGTAAATAATCCTTCTCAATCACTTGAGCTGAAAGCTTGGTATTTGTCGCCATTTGCAACAGCTCTTGTTTTGGTATCACGTATTAATCCTGAAGTTGTAATTGTTCTGGTACATTTATCCGCCACTGAGTAATAATGCGCCCATCCTTAATCGATGGATCCAGCTGGGCTATACCTCGAGTTAAATGTTGTCGACATAACTCCGTAAGCTCATTGTCTTCCCCTGTGATTTTTGAATACAAAAATCCGAGCCTTTTAAACACCGCTCCACTCCCTACCTGTAATGCATATGCGGCCAATTTTTCCGGTGAATAATGCGGACTTTTAACATACTCTTTGAAACAATCAACAATATGTTGGATTCCGCCACCTAATTGAGGATTGTAAAGCGTATCTATGATGGTCTTGTGTGGATCAGAAATAAGTATTTTTTTATTTTTTTTCCAAATAATTTTCGTCCCAAAATTTAATTTCTTTGGTATATGAGTCAGTGAAAAAGAAATATTATGAATGTCTTGTTTTTTATGTATAACCGCCAGTTCTGTAAGCACACAAACATCACGAAACAGTTGCTCGGTAAAGTCCCAGTATTCAATGGCAGACCACCCACCGATATAACAGGGGGAATACAATACAGGCGCCAGCACCCATTCGTCTTCCAATGCCTGTTGATTATCAATGGCATCAATAGGTACGATGGCGTAAATCCCACGACGAATACGTGTTAGCCAACCTTGTGTCGCCCAGCGCGAGAGCATTTTAGATGCGTCAGTTTTCGATACGCCAAGTGCAACTGCCGCAGAAGAAATGGTGAAAAGCTCACCGACTTCGCGCATTAGTTTTCCTATCTGCTCTTTCGATCCAAGCATATGGCTCCCATACTATTATAATACGACATAAGTAATTCACTCTAATGATGAACTTTTTATGTTGTATTGTATCATAAACAAAGTAAAACAAAATACACTACAACATACATAGTTCATTCAAACAGTGAATTATATATGTTATAGTGTATTAAAAATAACACCTAGAATTTTGAACAACTTTGCCTGATCATGCCCTGATTTGTCGGACACCTAGCTAAGAGAGTAAAATCAATTAGCAGAGGTGAATAATGGGTTCTGTCGCACGGGGTTCTAGCCGGCAACCGTCGAAATATTCAGACAGTTATTGTTCATTATACAACCGTGCTTTAAGGTTTATCTGCCATGGCGTAAAACCTCGTCCTTTAGGGCGGGGATGTAAGCTAGCTCTGTTGACCTTAGTGAGGTGTTCGTTGTTGCTCAATGTATTTTCGAATAACCGTAATAGGCGCACCACCACAGCTAGCAGCGAAATAGCTTGGT
>CANJSM010000024.1 GCA_947477015.1 Legionellaceae bacterium | reverse complement strand
CTATTAGATTTCGTTTTATTTGACGAAGAGTAAGAAATAAGATCAAATGCCACATTCAAATTTTGATGAGGTGGCACGATGCATGAGGTTGGGTACATACGCATTTCTAGAAAAAAATTGTACCCACTCACTGAGATTTTATTTGTAGTCAAAAATGAACATGATAAGTCCTTAGTGAACAAAATTGTGATACAATAGTGTTTTGTTGGCACAGGAACGGTCTTATTTATCTCTATATGGAGTCAAATAAAACCATTTAGGAAAAATTAATGATGCATATCATACCAAATTCAATTCATCTAATATGGTTAGGTAGTTTTTTATCTGAAGAGCATCAACAACGTATTTCAACTTGGCGAGATCTCAATCCAGACTATTCTATTTATCTTTGGATATCTAAAACAAAGATATCCGAAAATGAATATAATATTTTCAATGCGTTTTGCACAGAAAAAAATCTCATTTTGAACGATGTAGATCACATTAATTCGATCTCTCCTGTAGTTAATCAATGGTTAAAGGCCAAATTGAAGCTACCTTTTCCTAATTACGGTGCGCTTAGTGATATTTATCGATTCTATATCCTTCAGCGTGGCGGATGGTATTTTGATTGTGATGTTACCCCTATCAAAGCCTTGCCCTTGAATTTGGAGACACAATATGGATTTGCATTAAATGCCAACCTTGTGCCCGGTGGCGGAGTCGCTGTGACTCCTGATCAACTTGCTGTTGCCCCTTGGACTCAATTTATTAGCATGAGCATTAAGATCATTGAAGCCATGATCAAAGCAGGCCAAGGTCAAGATCTTGATCACTACGTGCATGCAGAGGAGCCAAGAAAATGTTGGATGGGAACAGAAAACACAACTGGCTTAATTGCTTATGGCGCAACGCATAAATTACGTTTTAGAAGCAACCAACGCCTCCTATCTTTATTATCAACTGACTGTATAGAACCCAGCATTCAATTAAGTCATGTGCTTGGAGATAGGTACTTTGAAACCATTAAAAGAGAATTGTCTTGGATCAAAAGCCGATATCCTCATCGTGGCTCTCTGCACCTAGAATCAGATGAAGCATATTGTCTCCCTATCCAAAAATGGTTTGTCTCGCAGATTAAAGCAATTCAATCGGTAAATATTGAAGAATTTATGATGATTGAATATATACCTGTCTCACTGTTCATGTTTAGGCGCAGATTAAATGAACTGTCCTCTCCAATTGAGCCGACAAATCAACCATCCAGTTGTTCTATCATGTAATTAGGGTCTGTTGACAATTCGAATCTCGACGTCGCGTGACGTAGGTCTTGGGAAGATGAATTGTCAACACGCCGTAGAACACTTAAAGCCATTTGCGATATTTGAAATATTTATAAGGCAGCCAAGCTGCAAACACGATTGATGCAATCGCATATATGTATCCGTATTTCCATGCCAACTCGGGCATCACTTGAAAATTCATGCCGTAAATACTGGCTATTAATGTGGGGGGCAGGAAAATTACAGCAGCAACTGAAAAGATTTTTATGGTGTTATTTTGCTCAATATTAACCATGCCTAACGTAGCGTCCAATAAAAAATTAATCTTACTTGACAGGAAATTTGCATGATCACTCAGTGACACAATGTCTCGACTTAATGTAGCCAAGCGCAGTTGCCCCTCGCTATTCACGCGTGATTCCGCTGTTTGCGCAAAAAATGAAATTAACCGATTAAAGGTGACTAAACTTTCTCGAGCTTTGGTATTCAGATCAGCATTCGCACCAATGTCTTGCATTAACTTCTGATAGTTAAGTTTAACCGCTTGTTTAGTGTTTGGTTTAAAAATAGTCTTTGAATAATCATCTATACCTGCACCGACCAATTCAAGAATATCAGCCAAACGATCAACTGTGACATCCAGTAGTTCAATAAGCAAGGTCACTGCATCTCGCTGAGCAAGATCTATTTTTTTTAATTTAGAGTGAAATAATTTGAAGGATTGTGGTTCAATATAACGGATGGTAATCAATTGCTGCTGTGTTAGAACAAACGTTACTGGATCGAGTTTTGGAGCGGGAGAGTCTGAGTGCGCAATCATCGTTGCGGTCATAAATAGCGTGCCGTTTTCTTTATAAAGACGACTAGATAATTCGATTTCAACCATTTCTTCCCGTGTTGGAATATCATGACAAATGTGCTGCTCAACTTCGTCTTTTTCTATTCGTGATGGGGAGAGCAAGTCAATCCAAATGGCATCTTTCAGCAAGGCTTGATGTTCAATAGGGACTGTTTGCGGCTCCAGCATTTTGTTATCGAGGTACTCCAGCATAATAATCAGTTCCTATTTATTCGTATTGGGCCTATTTCATCATACAAAAAAAAAGCTAGAGGGTAAATGTTTATCCTCTAGCTTTCTAACAGTAGATTAATTACATTCATGGTGAACCCAACAGTGATTATACGCATTGCAAACACGAACGTTGCGACAGCCATAATAGTTGGCTCCATAATATCCAAGCAGAGGAGCCCCTACCACAACCCCAGTACCCCAACCGCCCCAACCATAGCCACTGCCATAGCCATAGCCGCGACCATAATAGCCCCCATGATAGCCATAAGCACCATGGTAACCCCCTCCGTGATAACCATAACTACCACCATGGTAGCCCCCCCCGTGCCATGCGCTGCTAGCGGCACTAGCCAACAAAGCGAGAGAAAAAATCAATCCTCGCGATACATTATTCTTCCAATTTATATTCATGACAGCTCCCTCCGGTGCACAAAATATGAAAACTATGCGTCAGTTATATACATTATAGTTCAATAATTAGGCTTTTTCATCCGGGTGGACCTTAAAGATAAGATATCGAAAACGCAATGCTCGACTTTTTTGATTGTAGGTTGGGCCTTGGCCCAACAGTGTCTGGCACGAATGTAGAGCTTGTGGGGCCAAGGCCCAACCTACATGCTACTATTCGCTTTGAGACATCAACGCTCGAATTTCATCTGGAAAACGAATGGACTTGTTTTTGAGGTAATCAACCCAAACAATTTTGCAGGTTCCATGTGCCATTAATTGCTCGTTTTGATAGAGATCATGATCGATCATCAAACTGGAACGACCCAAACTGTGCAAACTGCTGCGTAAAGTCAGCGTCGCTGGATAAATGACTGGCTTTAGATAAGTGCAGGCAATGTGCACAACAACAGGACCGGTGGTAGTTCGCATACCCAAGTTCAACGTCTCAAGCCACTCTATCCGCGCCTGCTGAAAATACTCAAAATATCGCACGTTGTTGACGTGTCCGAGCGCATCCATATCACCCCAAGCGACTAGGACCTCTTTTTCATGTATGGTAGTTTTATTGATTGTCATAATAGGCTTTGTTAGTTATTGTTTGGAAGTAACTGCTCATGCCGTTCGGGACGATGTGCTAGCAACTAGGTTAGATAATAATATAGGAGCATACCATGGAAAAGCGTCTTATAAACGCGTTGCCTTCATTCAATAAGCAATACAAACAAAGTACTAATATTGTGATGATTACTTTTTGGAGTCAATTTTCATCCTATGCGTTGAACACCATTCTGATCCTTTTCCTAACGCGACCCTTGATAGCTCGGGGACTGGGCTATGACCAAGCGAAGGCTTATGCGTTTATTGGTATAAGTCAGGCGACAGGTTATTTAATGCCGGTTTTGGGTGGCTACATGGCCGACAATGTACTCGGATTACGTCGCAGTATTTTACTCGGCAGTGTTTTACTGGCGGTGGCATACTTACTAGTCATGTTAAGTGGATACACCATCCCAACGCTAGGTGATCGCTTGTTTCTTGCCGCCTACGCACTTCTTCCTGCATGCAATTCGTTATTAATGGGAACTGCGTCAGCCATGATTTCACGGATTTACACCGACGATGCAACACGAGCGAAATCAGCCATGACGTTTTATTACATGGCCATCAATGTAGGAGCCATATTAGCAACAATAATCGCCCCCTCATTGCTGGATAGTCGTTATGGCCCTCTTTCCGTACTCGCCTTGGTTTTTTTAGGTAAAGCCATTGCTGCGCTCAATTTTGCCTATCGATACAGGATGTATGATGATGTCACCTTAGGAAAGGATAAGCGCCCTTTATCCCTAAAAGCAAAGGGGCAACTTACAGGTTATTTAATCACGCTCTATTTGTTTACTCTGTTTGCTTATTCATACATTACAGTAGCACTTGTTGTTGTCTCGATTGGTTGCAGTTTAGGGATCATCTGGTTTTTAGTTCAAACCTATCAATTAAACGGCGATTCACGTTATAAACAAGCCGTTGCCGCACTGTTAATTCTTGAGGCCATTGTTTTTTTTGTGATTTATAATCAAATGAACAGCACGTTAGTCTTGTTTGCGCAGAACAACTCAAATTTACATTTACTGGGTTTTTTAATTTCACCAGCACAATATCAAATGCTAAATCCATTATTAATCGTTGCGATTGGATTCCAATTGCCTCGCTTTTATCAACGTTTTCCGCAATTCTCCATTCCATGGCAATTTGCCTGTGGCACTTTATTGGCCGGCTTATCACTGCTTTTTCTTGCCATTGCGGCACGGTATGGCAATGAAGGCATTATTAATGGCAACTGGATTGCCATCACCTATATTTTAATCACCTTGGCAGAGCTATGGGTGAGTGCTATAGGTTTAAGCATGATAGGCCTCTACTGCGACAATCGAGCATTAGGCTTTGCGATGGGCACTTGGTATTTAGCATCCTCGTTATCTAACACGCTATCCGGACACATTGCTCGTTGGGTGGCTATCCCGAAAAATATGTCATCCCCTAAAGACAGCTTACCCATTTACCAAGACTACTACCAAAACATGGGGTGGGTTGCGTGCCTTTTGGGGGTATTGATGTTATTCATCGCGTTCTTTCTACAACGAAGTTTTAAACGACGGGGTTTAATATTAGTCTGACAAAACACAACCATGTGTCGTCACCACTTCAGGCCGAATTTCTCGCTGTTGATTCTGCTCATCAACAAACACAACCGTAGGAATAAAGGCTCGACACTGCTCATCTTCAAGCTGAATAAACGAAGCAATAATGATGATGTCACCAGGGGTCACTAAGTGAGCTGCTGCACCATTCACACAGATCTCCATTGAGCGAGATTCGCCTTCAATCGCGTAGGTTTCAAAACGTGTTCCAGCTGTCACATTCCAAATGTTTACCGCTTCATAAGGCAATATATTTGATGCCTTAAGCAATTCAGGGGAAATGGTAATGCTGCCTTCATAGTCTAAATCTGCATGCGTTACACACGCGCGATGAATTTTTGATTTTAACATTCGTCTGTACATCATAGCCTTCTTAACAATGGTTCAAGTGATGCTAAGTTTATGCGCAATTGGATTTTTTTTCAATGAGAAGAATGGGGATGAGGTGTTACGAGATAAAAATGTGTCGTGTGTCGGCTGCGCTTATTATCAGCGCAACCAGACTCACTCAGAATACATTAAGCACTAGGCATATTGACTAGATAACTTCAACTTCTTCAGCTTGTGGACCTTTTTGACCTTGTCCAGCTTTAAACATTACAGCGGCACCTTCTTGCAGTGTTTTGAAACCACCACCTTGAATGGCACTAAAGTGAACAAAGTAGTCTTTGCCATTGCACTCAATAAAGCCAAAACCTTTGCCCTCGTTAAACCATTTTACAGTACCACGTACTTTGTCTGACATTTTTACTGCTCCTCAATTACTATTAGAAACTACTACTATTAAAATTTTACCGTAACAGTTTTATACTGTCCGCTGAACGATGTCAAGCACTTATTGCATCACTCTTTAACAATATAATCACATCCCTCATGCGGACAAACAATTTGTCGGCCTGAACGTTTGGTTTCTTTTACCGTCAGCAAGGGCCATGCGCACTGCGGACAAGGCTTGTCAATCGGTTCATTCCATAACGCATAATCGCATTTTGGATAGGCTGCACATGAATAAAATATTTTGCCTTTACGAGACTTGCGTTGCAGAATTTTAGCTGCATGGCATTTCGGGCATTCAACCCCTGTGTCCGCAGGTTTTTCCAATGGCTCCATGAATTTACACGCAGGATAACTACTACAGCCTATAAAACGGCCATAACGCCCCGCTTTGATGTGCAAGGCTCCCGAACATTCAGGACAACTTCGTCCCTCAACGACTTCAGGCTCGGCTTTTTCTCCTGCTTGCGCACCCATGTCTTGCGTGTAATCACAGTCTGGATAACCTGTACAGCCAATAAAACGGCCACGCTTTCCGAGACGAATAGACAAGGGTTTGGTGCATTTCGGGCATTCATCTTCAAGTATTTGTGTCGTCACGTCTTTACGTTGCACTTGTTCATCAATGGCATGAATTTGCTCTACAAATGGCTTCCAAAATTCATCCATTAAAGGGATCCACTCCCTTTCACCTCGTGCCACGGCATCGAGTGTATCTTCAAGCTGAGCGGTAAATTTATAATCTACATAACGTGTAAAATAGTCAGTTAAAAACCGGCTAACAATTCGACCCACATCGGTTGGAAAGAACCGTTTTTTGTCGACAATTACATACTCACGTTGTTGCAAGGTGTGAATAATAGAGGCATATGTTGAAGGACGCCCAATATCAAACTCCTCCAACGCCTTCACCAAAGACGCCTCTGAATACCGAGGTGGTGGCTCTGTGAAATGTTGATTTGCGAGCAAATCATGCAATGCTATTTTTTCACCCACAGTCAGAGCAGGGAGCAAGACAGCACTTTGATCATCGTCTTTAGAATCATCTCGGCCTTCTTCATACACCGTCAGAAAACCTGGAAACGTAATGGTAGAGCCATTAGCACGAAACACATTGCCTTCACCACAGCTTAAATCTACTGCAACAGTATCTAGCAGCGCTTCCGCCATTTGAGAGGCCAAAGTTCGCTTCCAGATTAAACTGTATAACTTAAACTGATCAGGCGTTAACGAAGGCTGTACCATCTCAGGATTACGCTTAATCGATGTCGGTCTAATGGCTTCATGCGCCTCTTGAGCATTTTTGGATTTGGTTTTAAAAACACGGGCAGTTTTAGGGCAATTGACATCACCATATCGTTCTACGATATAGCTTCGGATTTCTTCAAGTGCCTCAGCGGCCAAATGAACCGAGTCTGTTCTCATGTAGGTGATCAACCCCATGGTTCCAGAACCGATGTCAATCCCTTCATACAATTGTTGGGCTACCATCATCGTTTTACGCGCGGTAAACCCTAGCTTTCTAGCCGCTTCCTGTTGAAGTGTTGAGGTGATAAACGGGGCTGCCGGATTTCGCTTGCGTTGTTTTTTATCAATTTTATCAACCAGCAAAACACCCTGCGCCTGTTTTAACAGCGCATCACGAACGCTGTGCGCTTGTGTCTCGTGATTTATCGTAAATTGCTCTATTTTTTGATGTTCATAATGCGTTAAGCGCGCCTCAAATGTAGTGGCTTCATGCTGACATTGAGCCAGCATCCGCCAATACTCTTTAGGTATAAACGCATCGATTTCGTCTTCGCGCTCAACAATTAAACGAAGGGCTGGACTTTGTACGCGTCCCGCTGACAATCCTCGTCGTATTTTTTTCCACAACAAAGGGGATAAATTAAAACCCACCAAATAATCCAAAGCTCGTCTTGCTTGTTGAGCATTGACCAGATTCATCGCAATAGGACGTGGATTTTCAATCGCCTCTTTCACCGCTGACTTGGTGATTTCATTAAAAATGATTCGATGAACGGGCTTGTCTTTTATAAGCTTACGTTCATTCATCAGCTCAAAAACATGCCAAGAAATGGCCTCTCCTTCACGGTCCGGATCCGTTGCCAGCAAAAGGACATCCGCCTTTTTCAGTGCTTTGGCTATCAGTTCGATATGCCGTGCATTGCGTTCAATCGGACTGTAAGTCATCGCAAATTGATGGTCGGGATCCACAGATCCTTTACGAGGTGGCAAGTCACGAACATGACCATAAGAGGCCAAAACCTCATAATCATTGCCCAGGTACTTTTGAATGGTTTTACATTTCGCGGGTGATTCCACGATTACCAGATATTTGGTCATGTGCTATTAACCCTTTTATATTGATACTTAGTGCAACGGGAGTCTATCTTCTTTTTGATATAAAACTAGATCAAGTAAAGCGACTTGGTCAACGTTAAGGCCATTTGCCAATGTTTGACGAACGGTCCATTTTGTTTCTTTTAGGCTGACAATACGAGATTCTGAAAAGATCAACCGATTGATAATGAGCTCTAGTGTTTCCGATGACACAACACCCCATGAGGCCATTCTCACTAAAAATTGATGACTGGCTTTGGTGAGTTTGATTTGCTCGCCCGGGGTAAAAACCCTCATCGAACATGCTTGAGGCGACTTTAGTTGCTCCACTTGCACCCTAACCACTTTGGATAATGCTTCACGAGATTCATCCAACGCAACCAGCTCATCTGGCGCACTGACATTTGTATGGTTTGCATCCTGCTGTTTTTTTAGGTGCGTTATCGTTTGTTCAAAAAAATGTAACATCAAGTCAAACCAGCTATTTTTCATCACGTACACCTCATATAACCGCCTGGTACTGCGCTAACAACACCCTGCAATTCCAATTCAACCAACTCACACACGACTTGTTCAATGGTTAATCCACTCCGCAAAACGAGTTGATCAACCGTAGTCGTTTCATAACCAATGCACTTTACAAGGTTTTTATTCTGGTCTGCAAGACTATTATGTATTTTTTCTGTCTCAAGAGGCGCATAACCGATCCTCATGTCCTCCAAGACATCTTGACTGCAGGTCACCAACTTCGCGCCTTGCTGTAACAAATAATGACAGCCTCTGGCGTGAGGATTATGTATCGAACCCGGTATCGCTAAAACATCACGATTTTGTTCACATGCCAATCGAGCAGTGATTAACGAACCACTCTTGATTGCTGCCTCAACAACCAATATGGACGATGATAAACCGCTTATTATACGATTTCTGCGTGGAAAATGTCCAGCATTAGGTGGAGATTGTCTAGGAAATTCACTGACCAAGAGGCCATTTTGGCAAATTTGCTCAGCCAATTGCACATGTCTTCGTGGATAGATGCAATCAATCCCTGTCCCCATGACCGCAATGGTTCGTCCTCCTGCATCCAAACACCCCCTATGTGCTTGCGCATCAATGCCCAGGGCCAAGCCACTGACAATGGTGATCCCCTGCTTCGCCAAATCAAAAGCAAATTGCCGCGCTGTTTCACTACCAGTTGGAGAAGGACTGCGCGTGCCCACCATGGCCATTAAGGGTTGTTTTAAGCCGGTTAAATCACCGATGGCATAAAGCACGATGGGGGGGTCGTAAATTTCTTTCAGTAAAGCCGGATACTCAGGATCACACCACGTTAACAAATGATTATTACTTTGTTCTTGCCAGCGTAAATCGTCCTCGACTCGCCCCAGATCAAATGCCGCTATCGCTTCTGCAATTTTAGCCGGAAGCCCTGCCTGAATCATTTGCTGCGCGGTCAATCGAAACATGTCCTCTAAATTGGGCCAGCGTGATAATAATTTTAAAACAGTCCGAGGACCGATATTGTTGATATGATTTAAAGCAATAAAATAACCTTTATTGTTCATTTTTATTCCAATCCATTGCTTGCGAGCGCTATATTGGCGATACTACCATGCATTGCCCCTTTTAAAACCCATATGCTATGGCCATTAGAAAAATTATTTACCTCCCAGATCCACGTTTAAGAAAACTGTCGACACCGGTTTTAGCCTTTGATGATCAACTGCATGCATTGATAGATGACATGTTTGATACCATGTATGATGCCAAAGGCGTAGGCTTAGCCGCCCCACAAATAGGCATCAATATACGCCTCTCTGTTGTCGATGTGGTCGGTGACAAAAGCCAGCAACTAGTCCTAGCCAATCCTGAAATCATTGCATCAGAAGGACTTGTTGAATATCAAGAAGGCTGCCTGTCGGTGCCTAGTGTCTACGACACCGTTAAGCGTGCTGAAAAAGTCACTCTACGCGCGCAGGATAAATTCGGTGAGTTTTATGAAATGGATGCGGACGGCCTGTTAGGTGAGTGTTTTCAACATGAAATTGATCACCTTAATGGCAAATTATTTGTGGATTTGTTATCGCCCTTGAAACGAACTATGGCGAGAAAAAAACTAGATAAATTTATTCGGCATCATAAGTAGGTTGAGCGGTGGCTCAACTGTAGTGCTCTATTGCCCCTCATTGTTGGGCCAAGGCCCAACCTACAGCCTCAAAACAGTGATAACCCAAACATGAAACCATTAAACATTATTTTTGCGGGCACCCCTGAATTCACTCTGCCCTGCCTCGATGCGCTTGCCGCCTCAAAACATCATTTAACAGCAGTTTATACACAACCCGACCGGCCTGCAGGTCGGGGGCGTGCACTCCAAGCCTCCGCAGTAAAAACATGGGCGCTCGCGCGTGATCTGCCTGTTTATCAACCGCTAAATTTCAAAGACAGTCAGGCCAAAGCCGATTTAGCCGCACTCTCACCGGATCTCTTAATCGTCATTGCTTATGGGTTAATCCTGCCTCAAGCCGTGTTGGATATACCCCGTTTAGGTTGTATCAATGTTCACGCCTCTCTACTTCCCCGATGGCGAGGCGCGTCCCCCATTCAACAAGCGATTTTGCACGGTGATCATGAAACCGGCATTACCATCATGCAAATGGATGCGGGTATGGACACGGGTGCTATGTTGACGCAAACGAGTTGCCCCATCTATTCAAAGGACACAGCCGAGCACCTGCACGATCGCCTAGCGCAGCTAGCTGCAAAGCCATTATTAGATACATTAGATAAGCTGGCAACTGGACACATTCAGGCAGAACAACAAAATAATGCGTTAGTCACTTATGCACCTAAAATTAAAAAAGAAGATGCTGCAATCAACTGGTCATTACCTGCCATCGAGATTGATCAACAAATTCGTGCATTCAACCCTTGGCCTATTACTTGGACGCACGTCGGCGATCAAGTCGTACGCATTCATCAGGCACAAGTCATTGAGAACGATTCAACTAGCTTACCCGGCACAATCCTCTCGCTAGACAAGCGAGGCCTCTTGATAGCGACAGGTAAAGATGCCCTGTTGGTTGAAACGTTACAATTTTCAGGTGGCAAAGCCCTATCAGTAGGTGATTGGTTAAACGCCGGTCGAACTCAATGGCATGCAGGCTTAGTACTAGGTGGTTTAAATTGAAAAAAAATGAGCGGTTACAAGCACTTCGTATATTAACCCATGTATTGCAGGACAAAACGCCACTTCTGCATTTCATGCAGGCCTCAGCGGATTTATCCCCCCTGAGCAAGGAACTTTGTTTTGGTGTGTGCCGACAGTACTACCGTTTACAAGCGCTGGCCGATTGTTTGGTCAATAAACGACCCAAGCAAATGGACATCTGGGTGTGTTTATTGATGGGCTTATATCAGTTGCACTATCTGCGCATCCCTGATTATGCCGTGGTCAAAGAAACTGTTGGGTTGTTAACCCCCATAAAAAAAACCTGGGCTAAAGGATTGGTGAACGCTGTATTACGCAGTTATTGCCGTGAACAAGACGCACTATTAACTCGCTTAACAGATGACACCGCGTTTATCTACGGCCATCCAGACTGGCTGGTCAATAAAATTAAACTTGCCTGGCCTGAGCACTGGCAAGAGATCCTACTGGCCAACGATGCTCATCCCCCCATGAGCTTGCGCGTTAATCAGGCGCGAGGCTCGACTCAAGCTTATTTGACACGTTTGGACACAGCAGGAATCGATGCAACCGCACACGCCTATTCGTCAGAGGGGATCCGATTAACAACACCTTGTGATGTTAATGAGTTGCCTGGATTTATGGCAGGCGAGGTATCTGTTCAAGACGAGGCTGCGCAATTAGCCTCTTCTCTTCTAACATTAGAACCTGGGTTACGGTTACTAGATGCTTGCTGCGCCCCTGGTGGCAAAACCTGTCATATACTCGAATTGCAACCTGATTTGTCTGCTTGCATGGCACTAGATATTGAAAAAAGTCGTTTATCTCGTGTACAAGAGAACCTAAACCGCCTGAGCTTAAGCGCCAATTTAATACAGGGCGATGCCTTAAAACCTGATACATGGTGGGACGGGCTCCCTTTCGATCGCATTCTGCTCGATGCCCCCTGCTCTGCAACAGGTGTGATTAGACGACACCCAGACATTAAATTATTACGAACCGAGGCAGACATTGCCAACATCGTTCAATTACAACAAGACTTATTAGTTGCTTTATGGCCCTTGCTAGCACCGGGTGGCCTAATGGTTTATGCAACCTGCTCCATCATGCCAGAGGAGAATGAACGGCAAGTCGCGCAATTTATTGACCAACAAACCGATTGTCAGTTTTTGGCCAGTGATAAACCTTGGGGCCATAGCACAGGCCACGGGTGGCAAGTTTTGCCTGGCGAACATAACATGGATGGTTTTTTCTACAGTGTACTTAAAAAAACCGTGTGAGCGACTTTATGAAACATTCTATTTAAGGTATGATATTGCTCGATAGCATGCCATTGAATGCGTCGTTATATCAACCACGAGTCTAACTTATTTATCTAAGGATGTTTTGTCATGAAAAGGATTTTGTGCAGTGTGTTTTCCTGTCTGATTAGCGCATCTGCATTGTCAACTAGCTTGCAAACGTCCATGGATAAAATCATCAATCAAGTCGATCCTAAAATCAACATGGGTATCGAAGTCGTTGATTTAAATACCGGCAAAACTCTGTATCAACGTAACGCAGACCGCACCTTTACACCCGCCAGCAACATGAAGCTTTTTTCAGACGCAGCTGCTTTATTGATATTGGGCCCCGATTATCGTTTTCAAAGCCAGCTGAGCACCGATGCAACATCACTGGATAAAGGCCTGCTCAACGGCTCATTGTACCTTCACCTATCAGGCGACCCATCCTTCACCCAAGAACATTTAGACGCATTACTCGCTAAATTAAACACATGGGGAATCAACCAAATCAAAGGCAATGTAGTGCTGGTCAGCAATCACAGCGTTGTAGATGCCTATGCCCCAGGGTTGGTCACCAAAGATCAAATGTACAGTTACGGCGCGCCCATAGCGCCCGTCATGTTTGATGAAAATCGACTCACCGTCACCATTAATCCTGCTTGGCGCGCAGGTGAGCCTGCATTGGTCGAATTAAATGCCCCAGGAGACAGCTTGATTCTCAACAATCAAGTTAAAACAGCCGAAAAAAATGCCCCTTGTGGCGTTAGTTTTAAAATGGAAGGTGCAAATCAGATCACGGTCAAGGGCTGCATTCGTGCAGGTCAATGGGCCGTTCAACAGCGATTGGCCATTCGCAATCCACTCGGTTACGCGCAAGCCTTAGTCAAACATCGCTTGGCACATTTTAACATCAAATTGGATGGCCAAGTCATGCTAGGCAGTGCACCATCCTCGACATTGTTGCTGGCAACACACGCTTCAAAACCCATTAACCAACTCATGGCCGACACGTTAAAGCCATCTGATAATTTATATGCCGACAGCCTATATTTACATGCCGCAGCAAAACTCAAAGGCATGCCATTGAACTGGCCACAAGCTCAACCGGTAGTGAAACAGTTTTTACAACAACAAACCGGCATTAATTTACAAAATGCGGTATTAACTGACGGCTCAGGGCTTTCGCGTCAAGACTTACTCACGCCTGCACAAACGGTGAATTTATTACGATTTTTACATGACCGTTTCCCACTGTCGTATGAATACATTGCAGCGTTACCGGTAGCAGGTCGTGACGGCACATTACAAAAGCGTTTTCGCAAGAGCACACAGCAAGGTTTGCTGCGAGCAAAGACAGGAACAATGACAGGCATCATGAGTTTATCAGGGTACCTGTATACAGCGAATGCGCACACACTGGCTTTTTCCATCTTTATCAATACAACGCCGGGCACAAGTCCTTCGATTTCGGGTCGCTACCGATCATTGGTTGAAACCTTATGCGATTTTCTATTGGCGCAAAAACCCACTGACTTCTACCTTCCTAAAGCCACTAATGGGCATACTCGAGTTGCATTTGAACAACGACCCACTCAAGCGGATCGATTACACAGTCAACAAGCCAAATGGCGTCGAATCGAAAATGCGCTCAAAAGCGCTCTAGCCGGTCAACCCGTCACGGTTATTTTTCGAAACGAGCAATTGGTGTTAATAGATCACGGCGCAAATGCAAACAAAGTCTGGTCTGTACTACAAACCTTAAGCAAAAAATATTCTTTTTCGGTCGCACTGCATGGCTCATCATCACCTGCAGGTAACAAATCAACGCCTAACTTATTGTGGGTAAATACAGCCAACCAAAACGAATTGCGAACTTGGACCGTGCTGGAATCTGTAGCGTAGGTTGGGCCCTGGCCCAACAAATCACCAAAACAGGAAACTACCCCTCCAAAAGCCGCACATAATCATGAGCAACGCGCAAACCCTCAGCTAAATTATGCTTAACTTCTGGATGCATGTTCTCATTTTGAGCCTCCAGTTCATTACAACAATCCAAAATCAATTCATTTAACAATTTAATTTTCGCATCGTTTTTCAGCTGTTGATGATAGATATCCTCTGCCATACGTTTCATGTCCATGATTATCTCCGATGAATGCGCTGCTAGGTAGTATGACGTCTCAATATAGAGAGTTCGTTTCGAATATTTTCTAGCTCATCACGAAGTTCCAAAGCCAATATCACACCCTCTAGATTAACACCCAAATCTTCTTGTAAACGACGTGCCGACTGAACTCGACTTAACATGAAGGCATTAAAGGTAACACGCTCAACAGGCGGCGTGATGTCGTGAAACAAACCATGCTCTAGCAATTCAATCAACAATTCTTCAGGAATATGGTACATATGACAAACTTGAGCTAAAGAAATCGTCGCATTGTCGTCAATTAATTCACCAGTTATGATCGTGTGTTTGTCCATGATTACACTCCCATCTTATCACGTGGATTAAAAGGCATTTCTTTTGCCATGGATTGGTAAATGTCTCGAGCTGCGTCCGTTGTTGGAATTGGAATCACTATTTTTAAAAGGACGTATTGATCGCCATGATGCGTTCCAGGCAATCCACGTTTTTTTAAGCGCATGGTTTGACCACCCTGTGAGCCAGGCGGAATCTTTAACTCAACGTTTCCTCCTAAGGTTGGGACGGTCACTGTCGCACCAAGTGCTGCTTCCCATGGTGTTACAGGCAAATTAACATAAATATCGTTCCCCATCACGTCAAACACAGGATGTTTATCGATGTTAATTGTAAGATATAGATCACCTTTTGCACCCCGCCCCACACCTGCGGCCCCTTTTCCTTGCAAACGAAGCTGTTGGCCCGATTTTGCTCCCGCAGGTATTTTCACACGCAGGGTTTCTGAACCAGTGCGAGTCCTATCCGCTGAGGGCAATTGTATTTCTTTCACTGTTCCGTGATACACCTCATTTAAGGTAACGCTGATATTGCCGTGCATATCTGCTCCTGGCGCATGCTGTTCACGAAAGCTTCGCGCACCAAATAACGACTCAAAAAAATCCGCTGCCGCTTGCGAATCTTGAGCACCCCCACCCCAACCATAACTTTGATGCGCTGAGCCAGAATTGGGATTGAATTGTGGCTCACTCCCATACTGATCATAAATTTTTCGTTTTTCCGGATCTTTCAACACCTCATACGCTTCGCCAAGTTCTTTAAATTGACTCTCAGCGCCCGGTTCTTTGTTCAAATCCGGGTGGTATTTGCGTGCCAATTTTCGATAAGCGGTTTTGATGTCTTTGGGGGTTGCATCGCGGTTTAACCCCATCACCTTGTAATAATCTTTATAGTCAGCCATGTCATCATCCGTTTATGAAGTGTGATCAAGTATATGCCAGCTATATTAAGACTAGCAGATCTTTTGTTTTTTTCGAGCAAAGAAACTTGTTTTTTTTAAAACAATACATACAGAATTTCGAATTAAAAATATACCAACTTTTAAATTTTCCTGTTATGGTAGATCGGTGATAAAGGAAATATTCATTGATTTTTGTCAATTAACTACAAAGGAGCAACAACATGTCAATTCAAGTACACTTAGACGATCAACACGACCATCATTGTCACAAACGTATTTCATGGACTGCCATCTTAACTGGCGCGCTGGTTGGTGTTGGGCTCAGCTTTCTGCTTAACTTGTTTGGTGTCGCGATAGGATTATCTGCTTTTTCGATGAGTGAACAAGGTGCGGCATCTTTAGCTATCGGTGGTTTATTAGGCTTAGTCCTCTCGACCATTATCGCGATGTATTTTGCAGGCTTTGCATCAGGTTACGTAGGTCGCCTGTATGTGCCTAAACGCAACATGGGTACTTTGTATGGCTTTACAACATGGAGTGTTGCGGTCATTTTAACCGCGTTGTTAACCACACATGTTGGGAGTTATGTCGATACTTACTCAACCACCGTAACACAAAATAGTGTCATGGTTACCCCTAGTAAAGCGATGCCTGCAAAAGCTGCTCATGCATCTGACGCTGAAGACCATCAAAAAATGATTGCGGTGACTCCGAGAGAAGCAACCAGTGGCATAGCTATCGGTGCCTTCATTGTGTTTGCTCTGTTTTTTGTAGGAGCATTGGCGAGCTGTGTTGGTGCGCATCACGGCATGTCATGTAAAGACAAAGAATAAATTCATCACTAACTCCATGTAGGCTGGGCCTCGGCCCAGCACTATCACCACCCACCTCCAAACCAGCCTAAAAGCCAAAAGATGACGTAGGTCATAACACAATGGTATCATTGCTTCATATTTTCACAACGAGTCGAAAAACACCCATGACCGATGCACTCTCATTCTCTCTCCTGCCTTTAAATGAAGCGCTGTTAACCAACCTTGCTTCTTTAAAGTACGCAAACATGACGCCCATTCAAGCACAAAGTTTACCCAGCATGTTAAATGGTGAGGACGTAATTGCTAAAGCCAATACAGGCAGCGGGAAAACAGCCGCGTTTGGTTTGACCTTACTTAACAGTATCCATCTTAAATTTTTTGGGGTTCAAGCCTTAGTCCTCTGCCCTACTCGTGAATTGGCTGAACAAGTCAGTCAAGCGCTGCGCAACCTCGCACGCCAAATGCCCAACGTTAAAATCATCAATTTATCGGGTGGCATGCCGATGAAAGCACAACTTGATTCGCTGCGCCATGGCGCGCACATCGTTGTTGGAACACCTGGGCGTGTACAAAAACACCTCGATCAAGCCTCACTGGTATTAGACCAACTAAAAACACTGGTCTTGGATGAAGCTGACAGAATGCTAGACATGGGCTTTTTAGATGCCATCCGAGGGGTGGTTAAGTATTGTCCCAAGAAAAGACAAACATTATTATTTTCAGCGACCTACCCAAAAGAAATCAAACAAATGTCTTGTGAGTTCATGCAAAACCCAACAGAGGTTTTTATTGACGACGACAAAATGGAAGAAGGCATTGAACAATTATTTTATGAAGTTAACCCAGCCAATAAATTTACGGTACTATCCGCTCTGTTAAAACAACATCAACCCACCTCTTGTTTGATTTTTTGCAATACCAAACAACTCACGACCGAACTAGCCCATCAATTAAGCCAAGAAGGCTATAGCATCCTCGCATTAAACGGCGACATGGAACAAGTCGACAGAGACTTGGCCATCATTCAGTTTACACATCAAAGTTGCTCAATTTTGGTGGCAACCGACGTAGCTGCTAGAGGATTAGATATTAAAGAACTCCCTTTAGTCATTAACTACGAATTAGCCTTTGAAAGCGATGTACATACCCATCGCATAGGTAGAACCGGACGTGCTGGAAATAAAGGTATCGCCATTAGTTTAACTACCCCCTCAGATGGCCAGCGAATTTGTGCCATTGAAGACAACCAAAGCACAAAGCTCACGTGGGGTAATGTAGTAGACATTCCTCGTTCAAATTCAACACCCAAGCCCCCCATGATGGTGACATTATGCCTGAATGCGGGAAAAAAAGACAAAATACGTGCTGGCGATATTTTAGGTGCATTAACCAAAGACATGGGCTTGCCTGGGAATGCCGTTGGAAAAATTGATGTGCTCCCACTTAAGTCTTATGTTGCCATAAACAAAAGCCATGCTGCACAGGCGTTGCAATCAATCAATCGAGGGCAATTAAAAGGCCGTCGTGTCATTGCGCGCAAGGTTTAAACAACAAAACCTAGAATATTGAACTATACTTACCTCAAAGAACTCATCTCTTAGGGGTAGATCATGCGATTAAAACCATATAATACCATTGACGAAATGCTCAAACAGGTCGACAAGGCGTGCGTGCTTGGTGATGATGATGCCGCACAAAAAAATGCGCTTTTAAACCACTTCAACTATAAAAAATACGTAGGCACTGAAAATCAGACCATAGTCATTAAAGAGTTTGATGAAACCTCCTACAACGGCCCTACTGGCCATGACTTTATCAAGCGACTCAATATCTTGTTTGATACGGCAAAAATTGGCCTCGATAAAGATAGGCTAATTAAGCTCACTGAGATCAAAAAAATAACTGCGGATGCACTTCAGAAAAGCTGTCAAATCAATCCTGTAACAATAGACGACTTGTTAACGGATGAGAAAGAACGGATTAAGACCATTAACAAGGCCCGATTCCTTCTCCAAGAATTTCTTTTCAGAGCAATTCTCATTATTGATCCGACCACATTCAAAAGCAAAAAAAAGTTGAGTGACATGCTTTCCACTCTTTCAAACAAAGAATCAGAAGTGACGCTGGCAAAAGGTCGTCCCAACTTCATAAATTATTACCCAATCAACTATAACCACAACCACGCCAAAACTACGCGTGTGAGCATCAACCGCGTTGTAGGGCAAGCTACTCCTAGTACCGAACGTCTTGGAACAAAACTGCCCAATTTTGTAGAGTGCGGCGTCGGCTACATGGAAAAAGGGAAATACATTTCTCAATTTAAAGGATATCGACATAGCTCATACACGCCTATCAAAATGATCGATAAAAAATATGGCGATTCGAACTATGCCTTGCTATTTGGTAACCGTAAAAAACTACTCAGCAGCATCAACACCATCAAATTTGAACGCAGAAAAGCAGCTGCTCTCTGTGCTAAAGATATGTTCACCGAACTGGCAAGGCAGAAATTGGCTAAAGGAGCAAACCCCGCACAACCCATAGCAATCACCTTGTCATCACTAGCCCTACTGTCACCAATAAAAGGCGATAAATTATTCATGCGACGTGGCGAATCTGAACATCGGCAATTGAAAGAAAGTTACAATGCCCTGATGATGTACAACAACCGTGAAGTGGTGATTGATGTCGATGGGCAGTCTGTTAAAGTCATCCCTTCTATCAACATCATGAATACCCCATCCAATTGGCATGGGGTTAAAGTCTCTAAGTGGATGCCCTCAACATTAGAAAGAAACATCAATGCTGAAGGAATGAATAAATACATCTCAGAAACAGAACGCCATTTGAAAACTCGCCTCGTCCCTGAAAGCGACGTCATTAAAACACTTGAAGGAAAAAAGAGAACTTTTAAACAGAAATTATCGAACGACTATGATTTACTAAATCATTATTTGAATCAAAAAATTAACCCATCCGCAAATAAAACCTATCTTGATTTGCTTAAATCGATAGAGAAAACACGAGATAAATTATACAGGATCGAACAAAAAATTTTAGATGAACGCTTCAAGAGTATTAAAGCCAAAAGAGCGGAGATTCGACTATTTCTTCATCAGTTGAGTATTAAAGACGACAAATCAAACGACGATCAAATTGCCGAGCTCTATTACCAATCTTTATTCATTTACCTAGACAAACAAGTTGAACCCGCTCATTTTGGAGCACGGTACTTATTAGTGAATGAAAAAATGGGGCATTCAGTTGATTTTTACTGTAAAAGTGGTGAGGACCGCACTGGGCGCATGCAAAATTTCATTGAAGAACTATGTGAGTTTTCAAGAGAAAAAGGCTACTTTCCTCGCTATGATTTAAATAGAAAAAGCCTGAATAGATATGATCAAACGCGACTAAAAGAGATAGCAAAATCAGTCTCAGAATACTCGGTCAGTAGGGACAATACCGATTCTAATGCCATTGGCGCGCGAGGTTTGCAAATCACCTCATCGGTGGAGTTAAATACAGGCTTACCTAATGCATCAGGTAGTCGAATGGGCACCCTAGCAAAATCGGTTTATGATTCGGCTGGAATAAAAAAGCTATGGCGTTCGTTAAAACCCACGCTGTCACATGGAACAAAAAAAGCTTATTCTAGTGCAAAAAAAATCGGTCTTATTTCACATTCGATAAAAGATGCAATCAAAAAAATGATGGAGAACGATTCCTTAAAACCAGATAACAGTGAATCACCTAGTCATCAAAAAAAATAGGGCGTGTTGATGAATTTTCGGTATCCTGACGCTCAGTGAAAGGTGCTGGATGTTTACGAATTTTCAATGCATTGTTTTAACCAATCTATCATATACTCTTGTGTTTCCAGAGGAGCTTGGTCAATGCTTTGCATGCATACAAAAGAGACCCTTTTATTTGTTTGAGCGTTTTTCAGACGTGATTTTATTTTTCTAAGAGAATGCGTTGCGCCATTAACCATGATTGTTTGGTGATCTGAGTCAAAAATCACTCGCTTTTGTTTGATATCCCTATAAACCATTAATGGAATGCTTGAAACTTGATCCGAGTGGCGAAAAGGATAGTGAGCATTTTTAGAAAAAAGTTCTGGATCATCAGCCAAACATTCTTCAAACGTGTCTTTGAGTAAAGGAAATGGAGCATGATGTAAAAGATAGAACTGCTTTTTCCATCCCATTAACTGAGCACTTTTTTCTTGCCAAGCTCGGTGTGGGTTGATGAATCCTTTAAATTCGGTGTGTCCGCACCATGCAAGCATGCGCTGTTTAATTTGATAAGATTTTTTTTGCTCTGTTTGGACTTTCCAGTCACCTCGAAGTACCAATTGCTGGTTTTTAAAAAAAACCTCTGGTGTAACATCACGTATTATAAAAAAATCATCATTTAAATACAAAAACTGATTGGATAATCCTTTAATGCGCCAGATCAACCATTCAATGCTCAGGCTATTGAACACGGGCGATGTGAAACCAGCTTCAAGCAATAAATCATTTTGATCAATGATTCTGATTTTTTCTCCAAATGGCGTACCTTTTAGCGCAGTAACCGTTGGAGGGGTTTGTTGATTAGTGACAATGTAGATGGTTCTAATCCAAGGAGCGAAGCGACGCAGTGCATGCAGACAATAATGAATTTCATTTAACTGATTAATTCGTGTTGGCTCTACTGCGATGGTGTGATCAATGCCTTGCTGTGTGCAAAAAGACTTTAGTTTATCTTGATACAGAGGATCATAACCATTAACCCACGAAATGACAGCATCAATAGAATTCATTGCTATACTCCCTCCCCTCCTGAAATTGACGTTGGCTATTTTAGCTAGATTGGCCCATAAAACGTTTTTTCAAGCCTTGGCGAAGTAGTCCCGGTCATCGGTTCGCCACATGCATCTGAACCGCACGGGTTAGTAGACTGAATTCCGCTCCCTTACGGTCGCGGTTCGGATGCTTATGGCAAAAATCAACTTACACGCCAAGTACTACCCTCTGCTCCATCTTCTATTTCAATGCCTTGATCCAACAATTGACGTCTAATTTCATCAGCACGCGCCCAGTCACGTTGTTGTCTGGCTTGATATCGCTCAGCAACCAAGTCGTTGATAGCATCAGTGTCAATAGTACCTGCTTGCAAAAAAGACTCGGGCGATTCTTGTAAAATACCTAGTGTTGCCGCCAAGTATTTCAAGGTCGCAGCCAGCTTCAAAGATTTATTCTTGTTGATTTCACGGCTCAACTGAAACAATACCGATAGCGCGACTGGGGTATTAAAATCATCATTCATGGCGGCATTAAATGACTCAACCCACGCGGTATCAAAATCGGTGCCTTCCGTTGACAGGCCTCTGATGGATTGATAAAGACGAGTCAATGCTTTTTGGGCATTGTGTAAGGTATCGTCCGAGTAATTCAACGCACTGCGATAATGACTACTTAATAGAAAATACCGAATAACTTCAGGGTGATGTATTTTAAGTACATCAGCAATCGTGAAAAAATTCCCAAGTGATTTAGACATTTTTTCATGATTTACTTGCAACATACCCACGTGTAACCAATAATTGGCAAAGGGCTTTCCTGTAGCGCCTTCACTTTGCGCAATTTCATTTTCATGATGTGGGAATTGCAAATCAAGCCCCCCCCCATGAATATCAAATTGTTCACCTAGTTCATCCATTGCCATTGCTGAACATTCTATATGCCAGCCTGGCCGCCCGTCCCCCCAAGGCGAAGGCCAACTGGGCTCGCCAGGCTTGGCAGCTTTCCATAACACAAAATCCATTGGCGAACGCTTGTCGGCCACCACATCAACCCGCGCACCAGCTTCCAAACCATCAAGGTCTTTATGAGCTAGTTTGCCGTAATCGGCAAACTGCGAGACCTGATAATACACATCACCGGATTCACCTAAATAAGCATGTTCTGACTGAATCAAACGTTGAATCAATCGAACAATGTTATCGATGTGCTGTGTCGCACGAGGTTGAACATCAGGCGGTAAAATAGCCAATGCTTCTGAATCTTTATCCATGGACGCAATGTAACGATCAGTTAATTCCTGAATTGAAACACCATGTTCCTGCGCACGAACAATGATTTTGTCATCAATGTCGGTAATATTACGCACATAAGTCACGTCATAACCCTGTGCACGTAAAAACCGAACAATGACATCAAAACTAACCATGGAACGTGCATGACCTAAATGACAATCATCATAAACCGTAATACCACAAACATAGATACCAATTTTACCAGGGTTAATTGGTGTAAAGAGCTCTTTCGTGCGCGTTAAGGAATTATATACAGTCAACATTTAACTCACCTTTCCCCATGTGTCTTTCATGTCAACCACGCGATGAAAGGCACCAACCAACCCATTATCGACTGTGTTGACGCGATAATAACCCAAGCGCTCAAATTGGAACGTTTCATCGAGCGGCTGGTTTGCTAGAGAAGGCTCACAGAGCGCTTGCTGAACTTGCAGTGAATCATGGTTCAGAAACTGTAAGAAGTCCTCTTCACGCGCTGGATTAGCATCATGAAACAAACGATCATATTGATATATGGTCACAGGATATGCATGAGCGGCAGAGACCCAATGAATGACGCCCTTGACCTTTCTGTCCGGTGGATTTTTACCCAAAGTCTCGGGATCATAGGTGCAGCGTACCTCAATAACATCGCCTTGCTCGTCTCGAATGACATCCGTGCAACGAATAACATAAGCATGTCGCAGGCGAACTTCTGTACCGGGTGCGAGTCTAAAGTATTTTTTAGGTGGATCTTCCATGAAGTCACTGCGCTCAATGAACAGTTCGCGAGAAAACGGCAACACTCTGCTTCCTGAATCGGGATCTTGGGGATTAAAACTAGCGCTAAATTCCTCAACTTGGTCTTCAGGATAATTTTCAATCACAATTTTCAAGGGATCCAGCACACACAAGGCACGCTTCGCCGTGGTATTCAATACATCTCTCACGCAGGCTTCAAAGATTGACATATCAATCACGGAGTCACTTCGAGATATCCCAATCACTTCACAAAACTGTCGAATGGCTGCAGGAGGATAACCTCGTTTTCGCATGCCAGATATCGTAGGTAGGCGCGGATCATCCCAACCCGTGACAATGTTTTTCTCAACCAACTCACGCAATTTACGCTTACTGGTAATGGTATGTGATAAATTCAAACGAGCAAATTCGGTTTGTACCGGTTTTGCTGGCACAGGTAAATGTTCAATCAACCAGTCATATAATGGGCGGTGATCTTGAAATTCAAGTGTACACAGTGAGTGGGTGATTTTTTCCAGCGCATCAGAAATAGGATGAGCATAATCGTACATCGGGTAAATGCACCAATCATTGCCTGTACGTTGATGCGGCACATGACGTATGCGATACAATACGGGATCACGCATGTTAATATTGCCCGATTGCATGTCGATACGAGCACGCAACACATGCAGTCCATCAGGAAACTCCCCTGCTTTCATTCTTGCAAACAAATCCAGGTTTTCTTCTATCGATCGGTTGCGATACGGACTTTCTCGACCCGGCTCTTGTAAGGTACCACGGTAGGCGCGAATTTCATCGATGGTCAAACTGTCAACGTATGCTAGATTTTTTTCAATCAACATCACGGCAAAATCATATAGCTCTTGATAATAATCAGATGAATGCGTCATGTCGCACCAAGAAAACCCAAGCCAGCGAACATCTTCAATGATGGATTGCACGTATTCATCTTCTTCTTTCATGGGATTTGTGTCATCAAAACGCAGATAGCAACGTCCGGAAAACTCTTCAGCCAAACCGAAATTCAAACAAATGGATTTCGCATGACCAATGTGCAAATAACCATTAGGCTCAGGTGGAAAGCGCGTCGCGACGTTTTGATGCTTGCCACTAGCCAACTCATCGGTGATCAATTGTCTGATAAAATGCGTGCGTTTTTCATTGATTTCATTCATAAATAATTATCCTGCAACATCTAAAAGAAAAGGCAATCCATTGATATTTTGCGTTACACCAAACGCATCTGGATAGGTCACACCTACCAAATACAAACCATATGGCGGTGCAGTTTCAGCACCCAATTTTCGGTCTTTTGCCAACAGTACTTCTTTCACCCATGCGAGAGGCTTGCGCCCTGAACCTACCGCCATCAAAACACCAACAATATTTCTCACCATGTGGTGTAGAAACGCATTGGCTGCGATGTCAATGATGATCATGTCCCCTTGGCGCATAACTTTCAGAGAGTGAATGTTTCGCATGGGGGTTTTAGACTGGCACTCCACAGAGCGAAATGACGTGAAATCTTGCTCGCCTAACAAAAACTGACTCGCCTCATGCATCACACGGTGATCGAGTTGACGATACTGCCAGGTGACATTGCCACGCAACAGAGCGGGCCTAATTGGCGTATTATAAATCACATAACGATAACGCCGGGCTGTAGCAGAATAGCGGGCATGAAAATCATCCGGCATTTCTTTAGCCCATTTGACACAAACATCTTTTGGCAAAAACGAATTAGCGCCATGAATCCAAGCTCGTGTAGCCCGTTCATTTTCCGCATCAAAATGAACAATTTGGCTAGTTGCATGCACACCGGTATCTGTGCGCCCTGCACAAACAACACTGACCTCATGCGAAGCCACGCCACTCAATGCATCCTCTAACACTTGCTGAACCGTACGCAAACCCGTTTGCGCCTGCCAGCCATGATACTGGCTACCATCGTATTCAACCAACAAGGCAACACGCATACGTAATTCCAAATCAAAACGATCAATGTATAACACTAGAGCGCATTTGTCCAGGTGAATCAGTAGACAAACAGCTCTGAACGTAGGGGTGTTAACGCTTTTAAAAAATCTTCAATGGGCAAGCATAGCACGTTTCTTTTTAACAAACGCTCTTGACCAGAATACAACACACGGCTGTCGCATTAAAATTTGGTCAACCTGACGTAGGTTGGGCCTTGGCCCAACAATCTAGCTATTAGATTTCGTTTTATTTGACGAAGAGTAAGAAATAAGATCAAATGCCACATTCAAATTTTGATGAGG
>CANJSM010000023.1 GCA_947477015.1 Legionellaceae bacterium | reverse complement strand
TATATTAGAGCGGGGACACCGCTTGTTAGCCTGTGGAGAGTTGGTGCAGTCAGGCCTCTCTGCGAAGCAGGAACCCATCGAAGTGACTCAAGCACTAGTTGCTTGAGCACCGTAGGAATCCCCGTTCTTTAGGGCGGGGAGGATGTCAAATACCTAGCATAAAACTAGTTCCACCGCCATTTCTAGGTGGTGTGCTGAACCGGTTGGTTTCTACAGGGGGCGAAATACGCGGGCGTTTTCGAGAAAAAAAAGAGGGACCAGGTGTATCTTCTGTAATAGGTAATATAGCATTCGTATCCTCGTGCGATGGGAGCGGACTAAGCCCATCTATTTGTCTCATCACCTCATCTCTTAATTCAGACGCTAATTGAGCGCCTCTTTTGCGTTTACGTTCGCCAGCTGGAGTATTAAAAGCGCCTGAAGAAAACATAAACTGTACTTCACCAGAAGGATTTAAGCTCAAAGCAAAACCACCCCAGTCAGCTTTTGAAGTGGATTCACATTGATCTTCAAACAGCATTTCATGGGAGGATTTTTCATCAAATAGTGATGATGGCCCTTCTACATAATAAGCAAGGCGTGGTACATGCCCATCTTTCAATAAGTCATTAATTTGATTAAGTTCATCTTGATGAACAGTTGAATCCGCAATATCACTATTGTCATCCTTAACATAAGCCGCTGCTATTGCTTCACCTGCATTATTAAGTCGAAGCGATACTTTTTTTGGTATACATGGAGCTAACACAATCATTTTGGTGTGTTTATTAATTAAACCTACAAAGGGTTTATTGGGGTGTAAGCGTAATAAATCTTTAGCGTGCTGAGTTAATGGCATATATAAAAGCGCTCCAATGGCATGTTTGCAACTGTTTTTAGGCCCGCAATTATATATCATGAGCAGAAATAGGGCAACTTATTGTTTGAATAGTTCCGGCTCGCTAAAAGCGCCATAACTAGCACCCCAAGCGGAAATAACAACTTGATTTGGTTTCATCTCAATATCCTTGATAGATAAAATCTTAAGTACACTGAAGCCCACTTTCCAATTCTTGCTAATGGACTTTTGTAATCATACTGAAAGCCTCGCAACAAAGGATGACTCGTCGTAGGGTCAAGTTGCAAAATCCAGCTATTTTAAAGAGGTTATAGACGACATCGGGCTGAAAAAGCATGTTTTTTTCAGCCCGACTAATACGAAATGATCAGAATTTATAACCCAAGTGAACAAAAAACTCGTTGGATTGAAAGGTCCCTTTCCATGGAGTGGCGTAATCGTTTGTATTAATGACAAAATTGCTTGTGCTATACGTGTTGGCATTATAATAGCGATAGCCTAAATCAAACTCATAATTTGAGTGTGTGATTAAACGCAGACCTGCGGAAAATTGGAAAGCCAGAGAGGATCTTAAATGATCTTGAAGAATGCCTCGAAATGATCCATCTGAAAAACGCTGAGTATGGAAATCTTTAATGGTATTGAAAGCGACACCTAAGCCCCCGCCGATAAATGGCTCGGCCCCAAAGTCATTGAACCGATCTGTTAGGCCGCTAC
This sequence comes from Legionellaceae bacterium, assembly GCA_947477015.1. GTDB lineage: Bacteria > Pseudomonadota > Gammaproteobacteria > Legionellales > Legionellaceae > DDPF01. Next base: position 25,042 of record CANJSM010000023.1, on the reverse strand, counting down.
CCTTCAAATAGAGATTAGCCATTAACGAATTGCTTTCAAAATTGAAATAACGATTTTTTTCACCATTAAAAAAGATGGTGTTATATGCAGTTGAGGTTTGATATTTTTTATAGTTAAATGAAGGGCGGTAAATGAATTCGATATCACCACTCCATAACGGATTAAAGTGACTGCCTCCAGCAACGCCATATAAAGCCGAATGACCTAATTTTCCATCGTACCCCTGCGGCGATGCGTCCCAATATATCGGATCAGCGTAAATATGAGAGGTATAAGAAAAACTGCCTCCACTAGAAAATTTTAAATAATTTTTTGGAGAAGACTCTCCACCCATTGAACCTGCATAAACACAAGTGGATAGCATCCATGTTAAAAGAATTCCTGATCGCATTTTAAAACTCAACTATATGGGGGCTGTAAATATTTCATCCCCCTACCTCCCTCGACTTGTTCGCCGGGCATAGAGCTTAGAGAGATGACGTATCATTAGCCTCTGGATTGATAAATAAAAAATATTAACTAAATATCAAGCTGAAGTCTACGGTCTGAATGGGCTATTTCCCCTAACTTCTTTTTTGCGCTAAAAACTTATCCAAACTATTCGCAAACCGCTGAATTTCTTTAGGGCCAAATTTAGCAGGGCCTCCTGAAATCATGCCACCACCTCGAAGTGTTTCATTGAGATTACGTTGCGCCAACAACTGCTTGATGTTGTTTGTAGAATACAACTCACCTCGTGGATTCAATGCCCAACCACCTTTGGTGACCACATCGTCAGCCAAGGGAATATCTGCTGTAATAACCAAGTCACCGGCTTCCATCGCCTCAACTATGTGGTTATCTGCAACGTCAAACCCAGCACCAACTTGATGTCTTTTTATATAGATTGACGATGGTGTATTAAGTGGATGATTTGAAACAATAATCAAAGGCGTTTGAGTACGAATAGCTGTCCTAAATAAAATATCCTTAATTGGTTTAGGACAGGCATCGCCATCAATCCAGAGTTGCATGCTTAACCAACCACACTATAGCCTGCATCCACAAACAAAGTGTGTCCTTTGATCATTGCCGCTTCTGGCAAACACAACAAATAAATCGTATCGGCTACATCTTGTGGAGTTAAGGGCCGACCAGCAAGAGAGGTAGACTCAAATTCATCTAGCAAGTGTTGTCGATTAGGAAAATGTTTCAGCGCATCAGTGTCAACAACACCAGCTGACACAGTATTCGCGCTAATGCCATACTCGGCTAGCTCTAAGCTGAGTGACCGAACCATTGCTTCTAGGGCGGCTTTTGACGCGCCAATAAAGGCATAATTTGGAATGGCCCGTTGAGCACCTAAACTGGATAGAGCGATCACGCGACTGCCTGGCGGCATCATTGAGCGCCCCTCACTAACTAAATGATTCAATGCTAATGCATTGGTTTCCATGCACCAACGAAAGTGTTTGGTAGACATTTTTAAAGCAGGTTTTAATACCCCACTGGCAGCATTACTGACGAGAAAATCAAGTCTGTCGAAGTGTTCTTTAAATTGTATGAATAACTCTTTAACAGATTGGTGATCAGCAACATTGGCCTGAAAAGCTACGGCACGACGTCCCAATTCATTGATCTCATCGACAAGCAACATGGCTTCGTCAGAGCTGTTGTAATACACAATTGCAATGTCGCAGCCTGATTTTGCTAACTTCAACGCAGTGGCTTTACCAATTCCGCGTGCCCCACCGGTTATTAATGCGACTTTATTTGATAGTATTGAACTCATTATATTAGCCTGTATTTAAAAATTTGCATGAAAATACCGTGATTAAGTCATGCTGTCAATGAAATAAATGCTTGTTTCAAGCACACAAATTTTGTACCATCTGCATATCGCATTTCTACCTGAGTCATTATGAAACAATCCTGGTTAAGCCGAGTATATCCCATCGCTGCAATCTATTCATTTCGGATGTTAGGTTTGTTTATGCTAATCCCTGTTTTTAGCGTGGCGGCAACATCGTTAAAAGGCGCCACCCCTACTTTAATTGGCATCGCACTAGGTAGTTATGGATTAAGCCAAGGTTTGCTGCAAATGCCCTTTGGGTTTCTATCCGATCGATTTGGAAGAAAAAAACTATTAACCATTGGCTTATTATTATTTGCGATAGGTAGTTTGCTGGGTGCCTTTACTGATTCGATATACGGCATGATTGTTGCAAGAATACTTCAAGGGACAGGTGCCATAGGTAGTGTGCTCATGGCCTTGATGGCAGATTTAACTCCTGATGAACATCGAACAAAAGCGATGGCGGTCATTGGTGTCACCATTGGCGTCTCTTTTAGTCTGGCAATGGTTATTAGCCCCGCAATAACGCATCGCTATGGTCTGGCAGGTATTTTTTACCTGACAGCAATGTTGGCTGTGACTGGTTTGGTTATGTTGCACTCAGTTATACCAACCCCAAAAAAGGAACCGTTTCACATTGATAGTGAAGTTAAACCAACCATGATACGACAAGTATTCAGAGATAATCATTTGCGCCGTCTGAATGCAGGTATTTTTTTTCAACACTTGATTTTAACCTCAACTTTTTTTGCTATTCCAATCGTACTTCAACAGCAAATGGAACTGGGGCACTTAACTCTGCAGTGGCACTTTTATTTACCACTCATGGTCGGCGCATTTCTACTGATGGTGCCTTTCATCATGCTTGCAGAAAAAAGACAAGTGGTTAAACCGGTATTTCTTAGCGCCGTACTTGTAACTGGTATTTCCCAGCTTATTCTGGCGTTTACTAATCAGAGTTGGCTTTGTATTTGTGCGTTTATGTTCACCTATTTTGTAGCCTTTAACATTCTGGAAGCTAGCCTGCCCTCTCTCGTTTCTAAACAAGCCAATGCTGCAAGCAAGGGAACAGCAATGGGAATGTACTCTAGCAGTCAATTTTTAGGTATTTTCGCTGGCGGTGCATTGTCTGGCGTTATTTATCAGTACAGTGGCAATCAGGGTGTGTTCATTACTAACGGACTCATTACTATGGCATGGTTTTTAATTGCAATGCATATGAAACCTAATGTATATCAATTAACATTAATTCTCCCCTATCATAAACCTCACCTTGATGAAGCTAGTCTACTCCGATCCTTACGTGATCTTATTGGCGTAGATGATGTCGTGATTTCAGCCGATGAAGGGGTGATATATTTGCGTGTCAACAAAACAAGCTATCAACAAGGCAGTGCTGAACAACTCATCGGATAAAAAAACAAACCCAGATTCTAAGAAATTTGTCCACAAGGTTTAGATTCGGTATACTCATTAACTAACTTTCGCAACGGAGAAACTCAATGGCTCGTGGAATAAACAAGGTTATCCTTGTCGGTAATATCGGTGGTGATCCAGAAGTTCGTTATATGCCTAATGGCAACGCAGTGGCAACTCTTTCATTGGCAACCAGTGAAACTTGGAAAGACAAAGACACCGGTAATAAGCAAGAAAGAACCGAATGGCACCGAGTGGTGTGCTTTAACCGACTGGGTGAAATTGTTGGTGAGTACGTTCGCAAAGGTTCAAAATTGTATGTTGAAGGCAGCTTGCGCACACGTAAATGGCAAGACCAACAAGGCCAAGATCGCTACACAACAGAAATCGTCGCATCTGATATTCAAATGCTAGACGGTAAAGGCCAAAGTTCGGGTGGTTACGGTGATTCACAACCCATGTCGCAACAAGAACCACAACAAGGAACGGCTGCACGCAGACCGCAACCAACACAATCTGCTCAATCCTCTCAAAATGCAGCCCAAGAAGCGTTTGAAGAATTGGATGATGATATTCCGTTTTAAAGGGCTTCTGCCCCCGCACATCATCTCATACTGCCTTAGGGATGATGTGCGGAGATTTACTACGGCTTGTAACTCGGTCCTAGCGTTACCGTTTTATTCGAAATAAAGCCTAATTTTTGCACTTGTTCTATAAACGTTTCAACAGTCATATCAGTACACAGCGATACATCTTCAGGTATCACCATCCCGTTGATTTTTGCTCCTTTACCTAAATGCAAGCATTTAGCGACACTAAAAAATAAAAACTGAATGCCTGTTGGCGTATGAGCAACGGCGCGTGCTTCTCCGGCACTGTCTTGTACAGTAAACGTGCCATTCCAGTCCTCTGATCCAGCATATACATTAGTAACGAATAGTAATCCTAATGTTATTGCCATGAATGTTTTTTTAAACAACATAACGCTCTCCAAATATAATTAGGACGCATTTTATCAGATTGGACTTCTTCATGTAAGCAGAAACTTTTAAGGGGCTTCAGGTTCATAACCTGTGGTATTATATAATTAATTAAAACAACCTAATTTATACCTCATGTCTTCAAAAATAATACGCATTGCCACACGAAAAAGTCCGCTAGCTTTATGGCAGGCTAATCATATTCGTTCAGCTCTTCTTAAACATTGGCCCGATCAACAGATTGAGTTGCTTCCCATGGCAACATCTGGTGATAAGTTTTTGAAAGACTCGCTTTTGGCTGTGGGCGGAAAAGGACTGTTTGTTAAAGAGCTTGAAGAATCGTTGCTCGACAAGCGTGCTGATCTTGCCGTTCACTCTATGAAAGATGTGCCTACATTGTTTCCAGAAGGGTTGTCCTTGGAGGCCATTTGTGTGCGTGACAATCCATTTGATGCCCTGCTTAGTACAACGTATTCTAGTTTAAGTACACTGCCGCTTGGTGCTGTCATTGGAACCATGAGTCTTCGTCGTCAATCGCAATTACTAGCCTATCGCCCTGATTTAAACATGGCGCCTTTGCGCGGCAACATTCACACGCGAATGGCTAAATTGGAGTCGGGAGAATTCGATGCGATTGTATTGGCTGTTGCAGGTCTTGAGCGCATGGGATTAAATCATCGAATTGCGGACACGCTAAATGATGAAATCATGCTCCCTGCCTGTGGCCAGGGGGCATTAGGTATCGAGTGCCGTTCAAATGACGAACGTATACTCCGACTCATTGCCCCGTTAAATGATCCAATCACAGCACTCTGTGTCCGTAGCGAACGACATGTTAATGCCTTACTAGGAGGAAACTGTCACGTTCCGGTTGCGGTTTTTTGCATGCCAAAGGCGAACTCAACCCTGCTGTTGCGTGCAATGGTCGCATCTTCTGACGGTCGAACTATGATCACTGACGCACAATGTGGCGATCAGCAAGATGCAATGAAATTGGCTGAGCAATGTGCACAAAATTTATTGGCGAATGGCGCAGCTGAATTGCTTGCAAGCTCATGAAAGGTTTACGCGTGCTAAATACGCGCCCTTTAAGTCAAGGTGCTATTTTAGAGAAAGCCATTGTAACTGCCGGAGGTTTATCCATAAATCTCCCATGCATTACTATTTCAGCAACAGAACTAAGCTGGCTCAACTCAATGCCGCAACTATGCCATGTAGAACAGGCGATTTTCATCAGTGCTAACGCTGTTCATTACTATTTTGATGCATTAAAACAAAACCACATCGATTGGCCTGCAAGTATCTTTGTTATCGCAGTCGGCAGTGCCACTGCTGCTGCATTGGCTGAACAAGGTATTCAGGTTCACTGTATTCCTTCTACTGCTGACAGCGAGCATTTAATCCAATTAGAAAGTTTACAACACGTAAAAAACAAATGTGTTCTACTCATAAAAGGGGTTGGAGGCAGGTCATTGATAGCAGACACCCTGCTCTCTCGTGGTGCAAATTTAACCCCATTGGACGTTTATCTTCGTGACTTACCTGAGGTTTCAAAAGAATATATCAATTCATTATGGCAGAATGACGCAGTGGATATTATACTGTTAACTAGCGAGCAAGCCATGAAGAACTTATTGGGTCTGTTTAAAGAAGAAGGCCTTTCATGGCTTCGAAACAAGCCTTGTTTGGTGATAAGTCAGCGGTTGGCTGATGTGGCCGAATCACTAGGCATCAAGACCATCATCACCTGCCCGCATGATAAAATATTGGACGCCCTTTTTCGTTACAATCAAGGAGTAAAGCATGACAACAAGCCCTAATACCAAGACAATTGTGTCATCGACTCGTCCTAAAAAAAACAACCGAACTGTTCTAAATTTAGCATTAATAATAGTTATCGCTTGTACTGCTTATGCTGTATTGACAATACGAGATCTGCGTACCCAACTTCAAACGCTCTCGGCAGATGACTTTAAGTTTAAAAAACAGCAAACAGACACAACAAATCGCATGGATTTAAATTTTAAAAAACTGGATTCACAGCAAGAACAATTTAGTCAGGAATTAAATGAGGTTAGTACAAACTTGTCACAGGCTTTGCAAGAACGCTGGTATCAAAACAATGACTGGATATTACTTAAAGCCCGCTACTACATGGAGCTGGCAGAAATTAATTCCACATGGAGTAACAACACAGCCTCTACGATAGCTCTACTCCAACTAGCCGATGGAGTCTTGGCCAGTCTTCATGATCCCGAATTATCAACGGTGAGACAGGCATTGATCAAAGAAATGACTCAATTGCAAGCCGAATCAGGTATGGATCAACTCAGTGTATTAGCGCAGTTAGATGGAATAAAACTACGAATATCTCAACTAAGTATTAAAAACCCTTTTACGCTAAAGGCTGATAACAACTCTGAAGCAAACCATACTGAAACATCCTCTTGGCGTGGACAATTAGACAACAGCCTGCGTTTTCTAGAAAAACTAGTAGTAATTAGGCACCACGATGAAGCCATCGAACCCTTGCTTTCACCAGAGTATGAATCAATCTTACGTGAAGACTGTCTTTTAAATTTACAAAAAGCCCAGTGGGCAGTTACACAACGTAATGATGAGATGTATCAGCTGTCAATAACGCATGCGATAAATACAGTGACTCGCGCATTCGATATCAACGATTCGAATACTCAAACACTAATAAAAATGATACAAACGCTTCAGCAAATACATTGGGATGCACCTAAGCCAATATCTGAAGAACCCATGCTATTACTCAACAAACTGATTCAATCAAAAAAAAGTAGTACGCCTAATGCAACAAATACAGTATTGCCTGAATCTAGCAATACCACACCTGAATCTAGCAATACCACACCTGCATCGGGAGAAAATCAATGATTATTCAAACGATTAAGACATTTGTCATTCTGCTTGTATCAGTCTGGTTAGGTGTACAACTGTATCAAGATCCAGGCTATGTTCTGATTTCGATTAATAAATGGTCCATTGAAGCAACACTCGGGTTATTCATCCCAGTCGTTATACTTTCTTTTATCATCACTCATATGATATTGCGTATGCTACATTGGCTTACTCATTCGCCCAGCACTTGGAAAGCTTGGGCCGCAAAGCGTCGAGCGCTTAGCGCACAGAAAAAAACCAGACAAGGGTTAATAGAATTCAGCGAAGGCCATTGGCTACAAGCCAAAAATCATCTAATTAATGCCTTACCTGACACTGACGCGCCTCTCCTTAATTATCTAACTGCAGCTAGAGCCGCTCAGGAAATGGGGGATAGCAAGCTGCGGGATGATTATTTACGACAAGCTCAACAATCCATGCCAGAGGCTAAGGTTGCTGTTGAACTCACCCAAGCACAGTTACAGCTTGCAAATAGGCAGTGGGAACAAGCATTAGCTACGCTAAAACACTTGCAAGACTTATCGCCACAACACCCATATGTACTTAAATTATTAATGCATCTGTATGAAGAAATAAAAGACTGGCCGCAGTTAATTGAGTTGCTACCATCATTAAAGCGCCATAAAATATTGGAAACTACAGAATTTGAACAGTTACAAAAAAAAGCATGCCTCCACTTAATGAGTGATTTAATTAAACAACAACAAGGCGATGCACTCACAAATTTGATACAAAATCTTCCCAAAGTATTGAGTAACGATCCTGACCTACTCAAAGAGTACTGCCTTTATTTACTGAGCACGCATGACGATGATAAAGCGGAGGCTTTGTTACGCCGTTCGTTGCAAAAACAGTTTGATGAGCAGCTCATTGTTTTATACGGAAAAATTCAAGGTGTGAAATCGAAACTAAGCTTCGCTGAAAGCCTGATTAAAGCCAACCCTCACTCACCTGGTTTATATTTATGCCTAGGATATATGAGTCAAACGAATCAACTATGGGGTAAAGCTCAAACATATTTTGAAGAGAGCATTAAAATGCGCCCTACTGCCGAAGCTTATGCCCGATTGGGTGAGCTACTTGAACAACTTGATATGCCTGCTAAGGCCTGTGCTGCTTACCGTAACGGATTGTTATTAATATGTTAAATCCTGATCGTACACTACAACCTTTTGAGGGTATGCTTAAAAAATAAGTATAGATTCTTTGTGTCTTCTGTGAATAATTCAATATCAATGGTTTCACGTATTGACTCAAAACATACAGAAGGTGATGCTGGGCCTAGGCCCAGCCTACATCAAGAGCCTAAGTTGGACATTGAACTTAACAACTTTTTTTCTTCATCAAGTCAAAATTTAACCGCTATCTCAAACTCAAAATCGCATGCTTCTTTCACAGAATTAAGTTCTAATGTTGAATCTGAGCATGAGCTAGGCTTTAAATTCAATAGTAAACCCCTTTAGAATCCCTTGCAATTTACCTTCTTGACACTTAATCTAGTTGTCTTTTTAAGTTCAAAAACAGTTCCAAAGCATAAGGGATTATAGTGTATACAACAATCAAAGGCATCCTGCTATTGTTAGGGGCGACCTTATCCATCATCGGTCATACCGCTGTATTTAACATCATTCCAAAGCCCGGCACATCATTGCCAACAAGTGTCACTAAGGGCGGGAGTGTAAAAGCACTCTACACCGTCACCAACACTACCGGCAGTTATCATTCGAGTAATTATGTTAAGTATCTTCCCCCTAATACCACTCAAGTTACTGTTGATGCGAACTATCCTGACCTTTGTGGTGCGACCTTTCAATTGGCATCGCAAGCTAGCTGTACTTTAGAATTAAATGTTACAGGCGAGGTAAATAGCTACACACCCAACCCGCAAAACCATCTTTTTGTTTGTTTGGGTGGTTGTGTAACCTGCTGTGCTGGTACTCATTTCCCGTTAAATGTCACTCAAGTAAAGCCTGTATATACGGCTATATTTGACGCAGGAAGCAGCGGGACCCGCCTCTCTTTTTACTCCGTTATACCTGGCAACGGCGGCTATCCGCTGATTAATAAAATTGCCACCTATGATAAAGCCCTACCTAACGTTCCTAATGACGATGGAATTAACGACTTTCTCAATGGGAATGGCTCAATTAGTTTATCGCCGGGTGAATCATTACCGCCAGGATGCCCAGGAACAACAAACTTAGACCAGTTTGCCGTTGAACCCTGCGTATTGCAACCCTTATTAAACAAGCTAAATGAAGGAGTAACCGCTCAAAATATCAGTGATCCGAGTTTAAATTTAACCCTGTCTCAGGTTAAAGTTGAGCTTTTTGCCACTGCAGGGATGCGCACTGAAAACGAGTTGAATGGCGGTAGCAAAACAACCCAGCAAATTGCTGAATATTATGATCAAATGAGAACTTACGTTGCCCAATGGGGATATAACGCGGGAGACTTTAAAACCATCAACGGCAATAGTGAAGAAGGCCTCTGGACATGGGTTAATCTAAACGATTATTACTATAATATTTTTGGAGGAAACCCAACGGTCAGTGCCTCGATTCAACCACCTGTGGGTGATTTTGAAGTCGGTGGGTCATCGATGCAAATAGCTTTTCCAACGAATACCGCGCCAAGTGATGCGGCGAACGTTTACCCAGTGTTGATCAATGGCCATGCCTTCAATGTATACAGCAAGACCTATTTAGGACTAGGTGGGGACGATGCTCGGAAGTATGTGAAAGCCTATAATTACAACAGCAACGATGGTGGTGCGTCATGTTATGCCTTGACGGCAACATCAAATAACACAGAGGAAAAAAGTGAGATCCAGCTTTATCCCAGAAATCAGGTTATTTCCGGGGCTTATCCGTTTCCGAGCAATACTAACGAGACGGCCCCTTGGACCACTCTACCCATCAGTTCCCTTCTATTAACTGTTTCGCCCTCTTATAGTGCAGTCACCTGCTCTGGCATGTACGATACTATCATTAATCAAGTCACGTCTTTGCAGAGAAACAGTTATGGAACCTATAGTCAAGGCGCTATTGCAACAATGGCTTCATTTAAAACAGCACTAGAAACAAGCACAGCGCCCTTTGTTGGGAGTGATAATTTTTTCTACACAGCAAAAGATTTAGGATATTTCCCCTCCACAGGATTTGATCCCTCGCTATTCCAAACAAACTTAGAAAATTATTGCTCAGGCACGCCAGCACCTAATTTTAATGCACAAAATGTATGCCCTAACGGTAACTTCATGAACACTTATTTATTTGGGACGCTATCCGGCTTGTTTACGGGCAGTACTGCAAGCTTTGCGGGAGTAGTTGATCCTGCGAATGCAACTGGGGATACTGTGCTCACTTGGACCAAGGGATATTTGTTGTTGAAGTATGCAAATTAGGGTTGTGGGGCCGCGTCACAATTTTATGATGAAGGTCCCTTGCTTTCTCGAGGTTCTCTTTTTTCCGGTGAGTCTCGCTCATCAATTCCTAATGGTTTTAATCCTACAACCGCAGCTTTGATTGCTTTTGTCTGTTCAATAGCTAATTGCTGTTTAATAATTTTTTGTAAATAATCAGGTAGCATTGATTGAACCTGTTCAGGAATTAACGGATACAGATCTTGAAGTGTCGGCGGGTAATCTATTCTGATCATGAGCTCTTGGTCTTTTGCATCAAGAGACAGATAAAAAAGCCTTCTCATTTCTGGAGGAGCGATTTTCAGAATACTAAATTTTCTCGTACTATTTAATGCAAAAAAAACCGAGACATCGATTAAATCATCGAGCTGCGCCAGTTCGTTAGAATAATCTCTCTTCAATATAGCTATGCGTTGTTCTGTCCCAAGCTCTAACCACATAGATCTTCTCTTTTCAGAAGACATACCCTTTAATATATTGAATTGCTTGCCTGCGTTTAATGCTAAGAAAACCGATGAATCTATTAAATTATCCAGATCTGTTAATTGATTTGAGTAGTCTTGGTTTAATATGACTGTGCGCTGCGTGTTATTAAGCATAGACCACAACACGATTTTTATTCCAGCATTCTCTTGATCGATTAGAATTCTTAGCTGCTGATCCTGTGATCCCTTTAAAAAAGTCACATATACATCATTATTTATTTGCTTAAGTTCCTCTGGTTTATTTTCACGAAAATATAGAGGTAACTGATTAGGTAAGAGTTGCTCACACATGATTGCATCTAATTGATCGTAAAAATTATAATTAGCTCTGATATAGTCTGCAACGATAGGCCATGCTTCTCTCATAATAGGGAAATTTAAATCGCTTGGAAAATATTCACCATTGGAGTATTTCTCCTCTTGTGTCTTAAGGTATGGATAAATAGAGTGATGCGCATACATTTTTGCCGGATTAAAATAAATCAAAAAGGCTTCCCTTGCTTGAGTCGAGATGGTTATCTCAGGATGTTGTGTTATCGCTTGCAAAGCAAATAGGGTTTCTGCCTTAAAATATCGATTACCACTGTATGATACAAAGTTTGTAGAGTAATAATTAGGGAGAACCCCCATGTCTATACATCGCTCGAATGTATTATCACCCGATACACCAGCCATATAAGCCAAGGAGTAGAGTGCATTGTAAGATGCCTCATTCAAATAAAATCCTGATAAAACACGCATTACTTGTGTTGCAGAAGGGTTTCCTGGAATTGTAAATGTCTGTCCATCATATGTGATTATCTCAATTTGTTTAAAATGATTCGAATGATCGTTCAATTTTTTTAAAAATGATAGGATTTTTCTTATATCTTCAAGTTCAATATCTTGAGACATACTAGGCGCCTCTAGTTTTCTTAAATCATTACCAGAAAAATAGATAAGGATATCTTTCTCTTCTGGTAAGGTATTATTAGTCGCCAATACACTCACATAAGCAAGAAAATCGTTAATCTTATTATAATAACAAGGAATAAAAAGATGACGCTTATCAAGCGACTCAACATCAAATATGCCACAAGGTTTTAATGCTTTTATAAATAAAGGGTCATTTAATTCTATAGTTGCCCATGCCGAACTATGATCAAATCGCTCATGGTTGTTAAATTTAATTCCGTAATGATAAGGCATTAACCCAAGAGAACGATCAATCGATCTCCCCCATGGAGGGAAGGGAAGACCTGTACTTTCGTGTTCGCCTATGAATTTACAACAGATATCTCGTCTAATGTTATCTCGATAAAAAGACGCAAAAGTATCACGATCATAGGATATCATCACGATTTGATCCGCTCTTTTTAATTTGTCATGCAACTCTGTTCCTTCTTGGGCAGACAGCTCGCCATCGTTATCTTTACCATAATAATATTTTATCTTGCCATGAAATAATTCTGTCAGACTGTCCTGAATCATTTTATCATGGTGAGGTTTACCCTTTGGGTTAAAGTAAATAATAGGAACAAAGTCAACATCCTGATAGCTGGGACTATCCATCAGTGTCTTCATGATTTCTTTAAAATGCGTGTAGTCACCTACTCCATCTGAATTAATGTTAACAAATATAACATAAACAGGTTTCGATGATTCTATAGCCTGCTCTTCAAATGGAGTTCGCATGAAAGTTCCCTTTTATGCATGATATGTTTTATTATAAACCATCTTCGCGCACTCGAATCCCATTGTCTTCTATATCAATATCACCCTGCTTATACAAAAGACCAATCGCGCTTTTAAAGCTTTTTTTACTCTCACCAAAAGCACGCTGGATATCTAAAGCTGAGCTTTTATCGTGTAAGGGTAAAAAACCACCGGCCTTATTGAGATCTAAAAAAATGCGTTTTGCTAGATCTCGCACACTGTCTCTTCCCTTTTTTCTTAACACGACATCAATTTTGCCATCATCACGTACGGTTTTAATGTAACCGATAGTTTTCTTGCCATACGTTAATGTCTGAAAAATATCTGCAGTATGAATTAAACCCCAGTGTGTATCGTTAATAATGACCTTTGTACCGAGTTCAGTTGTTTCTGCAATCAAAAGACTCACTTCCTCTTCTTGTTTATAGCTAGGGGTCGTTTTATCGAGAAAATAATCTAATTTAGAGCTAGCAATAATACGCCCTTTGCTATCAAGCTTTACATAGACAAGATAGGACTTGTCCTTTTCCATTGGGCGTCGTTGCTCGGGTCTAGGAACTAATAAATCCTTGTCTAATCCCCAATCCAAAAAAGCACCCACAGGATTGACATCAATCACCTTTAAAAAAGCACAACCATCTAGTTTGGCACGTGGGTGCAATGTGGTGGCAATGATTTTGTCTTCTGAGTCGAAATAAATAAACACCTCGAGTAGATCATTAACCTGAGTACCCTTGGGCACGACTTTATTGGGTAGCAAAATTTCACCCAACTCCCCCCCTTCTAAATACAGACCAAAAGGTACTTCTTTGATAACTTTTAACGTATTAATTCGCCCTGGTTTAATCATTAATTGACTCACAAAATAAATAAAACACACCCTCACTCGCAAAGACCAATAGCTAAGTGCCCTTGAACTCTTTGATGATTTGTTTCAATAACTCAACACTTTCTTTAGGCTCATTCGTTGAATTAAAAAAACCAAACAATCGCTTTTCTTCCCCTTCAGGACCGCCTTCATTCCATTCATAATTGTCTCTAAACACCCAAAAATAACATCCTTGAATATCTATCCCTTGATTCAGCTTCTCATTGAGAACTGCGCAATATTCCACTAAAAATCGCTGTCTTAACTGGTCGCTTCGATCAGCAATCCCCGTTTCTGTGATATAGACCGGTATGCCTAATTGAGCGACTTGATCAATAGCATTTGCAAAACCCTCTGGATCTAACGGTAAATACATATCCCCCATTTCTTGATGAGGATAACATGTTGCCCCATAACCATTGGTCAAATTAGGCCCTATCACTGGATTAGCATAAAAATTCAAGCCAAAAAAATCGTTAGCTTCTCGAGCCCTTGGATCTCGATAATCGACGCTTATTCCTAAGATTGACATATTGTAGCGAAAGATTCCGGTCTTAAAAAACTCCATCACTAAATCATCTGTAATAATGGTTAATTCACTAGTTAATGCAGAAGTAAACGAGTCGTATGAGTACAGTGCTTTAAACCGAAGAACATTATGGACAATACCAATTTTGGCTATATTACCATAAGGCATTTGCTTCAGCTCCCTATAAACATCCACGTGGGCTTTCATTAAATGTTTAAGCACAGTCACCGTGAGCTCTAAGCTATGTTTATGAGGAGGAAACTGTCCTAGCAAATACCCTGAAAACGCTTGAACAGCAGGTTCGTTCATGGTGCACCACAAGGAGACCTTAGAACCAAAAATTGAAAAAACATGCATACAATATGCGATATAATGTTCGACATTCTCTTCTTTTTCAAAACCGCCCAGTTCAGTAAACCATAACGGTTCATTAAAATGATAAAAAGTGATCATGGGCTTGATGTTTCGTTCTAAACACGCATCGATGAATGCCATGTAGCGATTTAGTATAAGGCTGTCGTATTGGTTTTTTACCGGCTCTATATGGCTCCACTCAAAAGAAATGCGATAAGAATTCACACCGGTGGATTGCATTAAATCAAGATCAGCTTCGAAATTATCCCAATGGGATATTGGGATGTCGGCTTTTGGCACCGTTCCTTTTCTCGCAGCTTCCGTCCAATTGGATTCGCCACAAACCCCACCTGATGATTGAAACATGGAGTTAGCAAATCCTATTGAAAAACCCCGTTTTTTTTTCAATGTCAGATCCTTTAGTTTGGAAAGGTCGAATTAACTCCCATTTCAGCCCCTACCGTGTCTCCTAATAACTGTGTAGCCTTACCAAAAAATCCAATGTTAACCAGTGGAGTAGGTAATTTTTTTTCTGTATCTGCTTTTGGCAAGCAACTTATATCATGTTCATAAACATGATTAACATAATAATAAGAAGCGACCGCCAAAATGAATCCCATCGCCACAATCGGTAGACCTATACTCAACGGCATAAAAACAAGCGATAAAAAAACCACCGGTGGTACAAGAGTGTCTATTAAAATCGAACGGACTAAACAAACTTGCTTATATTCGATCATTTTTTGGTGGTAATTCCACTCACTCTTTAATAAGTTCAAATCAAAATCGCATAACCCTGTCTTTTGGTAGTCTCTGGCTACATTGTTAGCCTGTGCAACTGACTTAGAAATCTCAAGGCTTTGCTTTATAATCGAAAAACACGCATTCAAACTAAAACACAACGCTGTGCCCGTTACTCCCATTATTAAAGCACTTGCCACTGACACAACAGCCATGGGAAGAAAGCACGCGTATAACAAAGTAAACGCCAACATCAAACTCACTGCATACATCATATCGGCATACAAGCCATAAAGTTTATAGTCCCAATCAAGTTTAGTTTGACGCTCTGCATATTTTAATGACTCAATTTGAAGATGGTTCAGCTGCTCATTGACCATAAGAGACTGGATGGATGACTGAATACGCTCTATGTCATTAAGGTATTGGGCGCGCGCTTCAAAATAAGCCCATATCGAGACTGAAACGTCCATGATTAATAACAGTGTCGTAGTGACGCCGCCATAGTAATCAGCAACTGGAGCACCACATAGCCAAAAAAAGCAGGCTAAATTCCCACAGGCCCAGAAAAAATCATTGATTAAATCAAATTTGACCTTATTCAAATGCAGGCCAAATCGCTCTATCCATGGAATATTCTCTTCATCTTGGCTCATCCAAGGATGCGAAATGGTATGCTTGAGCACGATACCAAGCCTTATTGCAAAACGAAAATAGTACAAACCCCAACTTAATCCACCCGTCAAAGGAACCGGCACATCTAGCGCACTTAAGGCTTGTGTTTTATAAAAAAAATCGTCAGGCAATAAACTAATCGTAGTACCCAATAAGCCGCCTCGACCAGCCCAGACCCAATAGAGGCGACGCTCATTCCAATACCCCATCCAGTCTAGACCGCTCTGAATTCCATCATCATTGACGGAGGCTAATTCAAGGGGTGAACCAACCCCGTTTAAGACCTGAATTAAGTCGCTACATTTTTCTAGTTGCTCGATATAATCAGGCAAATCATGACCCAACCCCTGCTCAAATGCGAGTTTGTATCGAGCGCAAAAAATATAACAAGCAAAATAAAGGTCATCTCTCATTACGGCAATTTTTTCGGCTGACAAAGAGCTTATATCAGCAGGAGCAGAAATAAATTGTGCAATTTTACTAATTTGGTTATCCCAAAATGCAAGCGGCATTGATAACGCCTGTTGATATTTGAATACTTCGTAGGTGTCAATTTCAGCAAGCTGTGGCTTATGAACATAAGCACGAACACGTGCTTTTTGAGTCTCGGTCAGTGTTGAAAAAGAGACGTGTTCTAATATGCTTGCCATGGTATAGACCTATAATGATGAGTAATTGAAGTTTAGAGCAACCAATAAGCTTTAGTGTTCTATTTTGAGGCTTGATTCATCTTAATGGAACACTCCCGGGGTGTCAACATAAATATTCACATTTATGTTATTTTAGTGCATAATTAATCACAAAATAAAAAAGGAAAATTCCACAATGGTACAAAAAAAAGAAAAGGTCTCCGCTCCTGGATTACTACTAAACGACTTAAAAAGCATTTTATTTCAAGGCGTTACCGAAACCCAAGAAACAATTTGCAGTGCTCTGCAAGCGAAAGGGCATCCTGTGAATCAATCAAAAGTATCACGCCTACTTCGGAATATTAATGCAATCAAGTCAAAAAATGACAAAGGAGAGATGGTTTATCGCCTGCCTCATGATCTTGCCCCACCATCCATTAACACCACGTTAGCTGAATTAGTGATTGATATTGTGGCCAATGAATCACTGATTATAATAAAGACAAGCCCTGGCTCTGCTTCTTTAATTGCGAGAATAATAGACGACAAACAGTGCCATGTTATTGGAACTATCGCAGGAGATGATACAATCTTTGTAGCTCCACAATCGGTTGAAAAAATCAACGTGACTTTTTCACTGATTAGTTCTTTTCTTGGGGTAAAGCCTAGGGCTTAATAATGGTCGACTGGAGTTATCATGGAACACGAAACAATGGAATACGATGTAGTTATCGTTGGGGCAGGCCCCGCGGGTCTTTCTGCGGCAATCAAATTAAAACAATTGGCTCTAGAAAATAACACCCAGATCAGTGTTTGTATCCTTGAAAAGGGCTCTCAAATTGGGGCTCAAATCTTATCGGGAGCAGTTCTAGAGCCACGCAGTTTAAAAGCGCTATTACCTGATACATGGGAAAATGCCCCTCTTGATTCCAAAGTTACGCATGATTCTTTCTATTACTTAAGCAAAAAGAAGGCATACCAGCTCCCTACTCCTAAGCAAATGGCCAATGAAGGCAATTATATCATCAGCCTTGAGGAACTCTGTCAATTTTTAGCTCGTCAAGCAGAAGAAATGGGCTGTGAAATTTATCCGGGATTTGCTGCCACCAGTATTCTTTATCATCCAGAGGGAAGAGTCATTGGCGTATCAACGGGTGAAGTTGGCCGAGATAAAGACGGTGTTGAAACATCGAACTTTCAAGCCAGTATGCATTTGCATGGAAGACAAACCCTATTCTCTGAGGGGTGTCGTGGCCAGCTCAGTCAAGAATTGATGAGCCATTTTCAATTACGCAAAGGAGTGCAGCCACAAACTTATGGATTAGGCATTAAAGAAATTTGGGAAGTACCCGCGTCTCAGCATCAGCGAGGTAAAGTTGTTCACACTGTCGGCTGGCCTATGGATAACGCAACCTATGGCGGATCATTCATTTATCATTTGTCTGCGAATCGCATTGCCTTAGGTTTTGTCGTTGGATTAGATTATAAAAACACATGGCTTAATCCTTTTTCAGAAATGCAACGCTTTAAAACACACCCTTTTGTACGTGATGTTTTAACTGGTGGAGAAAGAATTGCGTATGGAGCACGTGCGCTGAATGAGGGTGGATGGCAATCCATACCGAAGCTGACTTTCCCTGGTGGCCTATTAATTGGCGATGCGGCAGGATTTTTGAACGTTCCAAAGATCAAAGGGATTCATACTGCAATGGAATCAGGAATGCTAGCGGCAAGTGCCTGTTTTGAGGCGCTAACTCATCCTAGCAAAGGCTCAGTTGAATTAATTAGCTATTCTGAAAAAGTAAAGCAATCATGGATGAGTCACGAATTATATCAAGCACGCAATATTCGCCCAGGTTTTCGTCATGGCCTCTTTGCAGGTTTGGCCAATGCTGCGTTTGAAACCTACATCACACGTGGAAAATCGCCATGGACACTAGCAAATCACGCTGATTTTTCAACCTTAAAACCAGCAAATCAATCAAAAAAAATAGAATATCCCAAACCAGATGGTAAACTCACTTTTGATTTACCCTCATCAGTCTATTTAACCAATACTTTTCACGAAGAAAACCAACCCGTACACCTCAAACTAGCTGATAAGTCTTTAGCAATTGACGTCAACTACCGAGAATACGCCTCCCCAGAAACACGCTACTGCCCTGCTGGCGTGTATGAGATCATCCAGAATGAAAATAGCCCAAGATTACAAATTAACGCTCAAAACTGCATTCATTGCAAAACATGCGACATTAAAGACCCCCGTCAAAACATTACTTGGACAGCACCTGAAGGCGGCGGTGGTCCTAATTATGTTAGTATGTAAAAGTATGAATTAGATAAGCCACATGCAGCTTGCCATTTATTAATGGGGGCGGTAGACTTGCCTAAGCTCTGCTACGATATATCTCTCACATGTCCCAGTGGCGCAGCTGGATAGCGCGGCCCCCTCCTAAGGGGCAGGTCGCAGGTTCAAATCCTGCCTGGGACACCAATGAAATCAATGGGTTACGTTTTTTAATTTTTTGAATGAAAGGATTTTTTCTTTTAAGGGATAACCACAGGGATAACCAAGCATTATCTGCTGTTATAAATGATGCTAGTTTAGGAGTATAAGCTACAGTGAGGATGTAACATATAGAGGTAAAATTTGAATGAAACCGCATGTAAATCCAGTTGTTATCAACACCTACTTAAAACGAAGTCGATTATTTTTTTCCTCAACAACACACGTTACACCATTAAGATGCCCGCCCATATTACATTGGCGTGAAATTACAAATGACCCCCTAAATGCTTATAAACAATTTGCTCATAGGATTGAGCAAGATGGGGGATTAGCTCCAATTCCTGAATTTAAACCCGTGGTTGAATATCTACAAGAAACCTTGGAAAGTAAGGCGACGCTAGATTTTGTTAATGGTGGAGCATCTTCTCTAAAACAAACGCATCATTTGGCATGCCTGAAGTTATTTCATTTAAAATTTCGATTTCAACATACTACCGATAAACGCTACCCTCACATAGCTCCACACAAAGCCCCATATCCTTATTTACCTTCATTACACGCGATTTTTAATGCGCTTGAATTTATAGATCTATTTGTTAGAGAACATTACAAACCTATCGCACCGCTTTATCATACCGATCGGTATTATTACCATTTAAATCACGCTTATAAGCTTCCAACAACCACAAATGGCGCCTTTTTTTATTTGCCTGTTACCGACTCATTAACATTGGATGATTTTATTAATTTGCGTGCAGCTCCTATTGGTCTTCTTGGAGTGGCAAAAGAACCTATTTGTGCTGATGGTTATTATAATTCGCCGCTCGATTTTTTAATTCACGACGCTAATCATATAAGAAGACTAGATTCATATAATCGAATTATGTTTAAAAGTAGACTTCTCAGTCCACAGGAAGCTATATTTCAATCTCATGAATTAATCAAAGAAAAAGTATTAAAGGGTATTAAAATTGATAGTAGCTTAACTAAAGAAGAGACAACGCTTCGAAAGTGTATGAGAGTCCTCTATTTTGAATTGCTTCATGAGTATGCTTTTGCGTTTGATGAGCAACAATTAAAACAAGCATATAGTCATCTACCTGATGATCCTTCTCCTTTTGAGCACATGGTTGATGATACATTTGACGAAGATCAATTAGAAGTTTTACGTTTACCAAATAAAAATTTACGAAGTGGCTTTAGCGAATATAAAAAGAAAAATTCCTATTTTTTTGAAGAGCCAACCATTCGGTATTTTATGGATAAAGGACCGTGCTTCATAACGAGCGCATATAACAAGCTAAATAATGGTTTTTACGATACGAAATATCATCGTGATCTAACTCTACCCACGATGAATGAACGAACACCCGAAATCATAGCAAAAGCAGCATTAAGAATAGCAGATACTCTATTTTCAGATCACCCCTATCGCTTGGATACATTGATAGCCGTTATTCAATCTAAAAAAATGTTAGAGGTGTACCCTAATAATGATCTTAAATTACCCGAATATGTAGAACCCACACCAATAATTAAGCCTTAAGAGAAAGACCCGTGAAAATTGAAATTTTATTATCCCTTTACAGAAGTAGATTACCCAAAAAAAATGTGGTGATCATAACTGATATAGGTCGAGAAGATGATGATGAAGTGGCACTTCTTGTTGCTGCTGGATTGGCTAAAGTTGGACTGTTAAATATTAAAGGTATCATTGCTAATTACCATCCTACGACAATGCGTGCCAGACTTGCAAAAGGCGTTTTGGAATCAATGGGTTTTAATGATGTTCCCGTCGCAATAGGCGAGTCAATTGATGAACATTATTTAATACAAGCACATGAATTTGATGCAGACTACGTATCGAGTGACTCACCGTTTACCGATGGTCAAAGCTTATTAAAAAGTGTATGTGAATCAGCTGAAGATCATAGCGTAACGTTACTAATCATTTCTGGATTAACGGATGCTTCTCTTTTCATCCAAAATAATATGGAGCTGGCTAAGAAAAAGATTGCAACGATAGTTACCATGAGTGGCGTCATTAGCAACGGCGAAAATGAGATCATGTGTGATGAGCCTGGTTATGTGTTACCAGATAAAAGTTACAACAATCGACTGGATATGCCTTCAGCAAGCAGATTATATTATCAAGCTCAGACAGAAAAAATACCTTTACTCGTTGTTAGTAGATTCTGTGCTAATCCATGCGCTATTACGCCAAATTTTTACACACGATTAGCACAATGCAACTCTCCAATTGGTCGCAGATTATATGATAAGCAATGCACAACTCTTATTCGTTTATGGCAAAGAACATTTTTAAATGCTGATGATCCTGAAAGGGATGGCTTACCCTTGAGCTGTAATTCTTCATGGTTTTTAGAAACATTTACAGACAATTTGGAGGAATATGAAAGTCTTAATGCAGAAAGCAATATCTGGGCCTACATCAACAAACTACATACCCATGATCCAGTAGCTTTAATAGCAGGCATATTCCCTCACTTATTTACACCAAGCTTTAAAACAATACATGGATGTGAGCATCAAGTTATTGGTGTGAGTAAGACATTAACTGGGATTTCTAACCCAGATCAAATACGTGATCTTATGATCAACTTAGCTGAATTTGGTTTAACCCCTATATCCATCGAACAGTTAAATTATGCTTACCCTGTTCAGCGCGTTTTTAGTGAAGAGTCTAACCGAAATACATTGTTTGTTTCACAACCAACGCCAAAAGAAAAATCGATAAGTGAAGGATGTCACTGTACAATTTCTTAAAATTCGGTTCATTCATTAGCTCTTTAATACACTTCATATAGCGCTACTCTAGTTTGATTAATTTAGACTTTACCACTTCTCTCCCTTCCGAATAGGTTGTTTGAAATTGATCAAACAGCTTTAAATATTTTGAAGCAGCAGGTGATAACCCATGCGTCAAATTAATTATCCCTTTATGCTGTTCAGACAAATCTTTCCAATGCCATATGGGTTCATGATGAAAAATACGATTACGCAAGAACCTAATACGATTTAGTTCACGTGAAAGAAATGCACGTGTCCTTTCTCTTTTTGATAAAAATGGGAAGGTTGGCTTAAATAGTTTAGGCCATAATATTTGCCCATGCTCATATCGAACATCAAATAAAGAAGTCCAAAATCCAAATGATAACTCCGCCACTACACGACCAGCCTCAATCTTTTTATTTAATTTCCGCAAGTCATCTTTAGCTTGATTAGTTTGCTTTCTCTCCCTTTCATGTAAAAAAGGCAATTCAAACCAATACTCTGTATCAAAATTTACGCTAAGCGCCTGATGTAAAGAATTGCGTAAAGTAATTTCTAAAATCTGTAGGGCTGGATAAAGTGATTGGCTTAACTCCATATTCCAAGAATAGGCCATCAACGCATCCGTTTTGCTATTGTTGCATTTGGCATGGCTTAGATAACCATCTAATCTTTCTTGAGAAAAAACGATTGATAATTCATCAAAAAAAATATGATTTGAATCTTGCATATGATTTATCCTATAATATACATACTGTCCCTGGGCCACTCCTCTCCTTATCTTATGGGTAGGTGATGAATCCGGGGTTTTTCTTTTTATGCCCTCGCTATTCTAAACAAAATCAACAAATTGAGTCAGCATTTTTTTGAGAGTAGTAAGTTGTTTCGCCATATTCCTCAATTCAGCGCTACGAGCACCATGTTTGTAAGCATTCATTTTACTAATCGATTGACCTTCAGTTGTCTTGGCTCCTGTTGATTGTTTCCATGGTTGCCACTGTTTGATTAAAGCAGCTTGCTTCTGACGTTCCTCTATAGTCCAATGACGCATGATTTGTCTCGCTTAATAGTTCGTTTGCAACTTTTTTATTATTTTCAGATTTTACATTATTGTTCACTTGTTGCGTAATTGCGTTATTTTGTTGTTTTATGATAGTTGTTCGACGGGGGTGCTTTAGTTCAGCCAATGCCATTAATGTTTTTCTACAGCCAGCTTGAGCCTTTAGAGCAATGTCTGCGCAAACCTCAGCACGCTCCATGCTGGAGTTAGGTAGTTTAGTTAATGCATCATAAAATACATACTCAAGACTTTTAGCTTGTGTCATAAGCATAGCTTCTATTTCATTAGTATCGTTATTAAGAACTCGATCCACGCTCCTAGATAATCGCTCAAACGCAGTAACACTATCAAATCCACTACCATGTAATTTGCTAAGTGCCATCGTTGCATGACCACGGCTATGCAGATAGAGCTCTGTAGTTGCTGCTTTCCTTTTTTCTTCGATTTTATCCTTTTCAATCTTGTCTGGTTTTGATTCATCTTTAATCTTTTTACCCATGATATTTCTCCTATGATTAATCCGAAAACTTATAAAAGCCACAGCTACAAAATGTGGGACGATAACCACACTTACACAGGGTTTTTATTACGTTAATATTCGTAGTTTTTTCCAAATTGGAGTCCACTTGATCTGCAAATATTTGCGGGGAACCAGGGGAACACAGAGAACTACCTTGATAGCATTGAGTTGTAGCGGTTCCCTTACATGATGACTCGGAGGGAACCAAGAGTACAGGTATACTTTCTAGATGATCTAATAATTCACGGAGCCCCATGGTTAAACTCCTTCATCAACTGGTAATATCCAGTAAAGTGCAGAGGGATGACCGTTAACTCTTACTTTTTTGGAGCGCTTACCTTCATCATGATCTGCAATCCATCCAGAATCACTTAACGCACGCAAAATGAATGATAAATCATATCCAAGTGCTGCTTCCTGCAATGCAGGTGAATTAAACATAAAAACTCGGCCTTGTTCTGTATCTCTCCAATACCCTGCACGGTCTCTGACAACAGGCCTTTGATCAATGTTATCACCAGCATATCCCGCGCGTTCTTTTCCCAATTCAGAAAATCGACTATCACCATGACGCTCAATAAATTGGCGCACCCCTTCAAGTATTTGTCGAGTTTCGGTTTCACCTTTACCGCGAAACCTACGCCATATTTTAAAACATTCAATTGTAGCTTTTAACGCATCACCCTCCTGCCAACTTGTTAAACCATACTCAGTCGCTTTTTCCCCAGCCACAGCTATTAATGCGAATATACCTGCAGCGCGACTCTCAACACCATCGGATGATTTAAACTCAGGACGATTACACATCCTTGCGTAGAGATCTGGCAAACAATCCTTATCATCTAATAATTTTTTAATAAATTCAGGGCCAGCAACACCATAATAAGAGCTGGTTGATTGTTTTAAATGATCTGCAAAAGCGCGACCATCAAGAAAACCATGTAAATCGTCGAATACACCATGAGCACGATCTGTAACTGGAATACTCAAGAGGCGTACTTCTTGACCTGCTTTAGCTTTCTTTCCAGACTCTTGCATGTGTGCTGATAACGTACTTTCTCCACTAGATAGTACGATTGTCCGCCAATTTGATGCTTCTTGTACGCCTCCGGTACGTTTTGCACGCTGCTTTCCATGCCCATTTGCTACAGCATAAACGGTTGTTCCTATCTCACGTGGATCACTCTGACCAATTTCATCTAAAATAAGTAGGCAATCGTTCAAGGTAACACTTATTGCTTCTAAACCATTGGCAGTGGCACGCCAAGTACGAACATACGTTGGTGCACCCCAAACACTTGCTGCAACTTGAAGGGCGGTAGTTTTTCCGCGACTGGATTTACCCATGATATGTACGCCTGCGCCACCAGAATGCTGTTGTTTTGCTTTTAATAACAGTGGTGCAGCAAACGCAGTTGAAAGCGAGAATAATAATACTGGGTTTCCATCACATTTTGATGCAACTGCACGCCGCTTGGGGTCACCCATTAGAAACTCTCTGTCAACAGGTAAAGCTTCGCCCGTTTGGTTTTTTTTACCAAATTATTGCTTGTCTATCAGTCACTGAGCGTTTTATTGATATACTACATGCGTCTAAAATTT
>CANJSM010000022.1 GCA_947477015.1 Legionellaceae bacterium | reverse complement strand
TTTGTCAGGAAAAGATGGGGGGGGTGTCTTTGTCGACATGGGTGGTCGTGTTAAGGGGGGCGGTGCAGTCGGTTGCGCGGTAGGAGTATTGGGAGAAGTAGCGACCGCAGGGGGAGGGCTGTTGTCTCCACTAACTTTACGCGTAACTTCTCTAAGCTCGCCTTGTGCGTTTCCTTTTGCGAGAGTATCAATCAGTGCTTGATTTACAGGAGCCGCGGAATTTAGCTCGAGCATTTTTTGATGACTGTACGCACAAACATAATCTCCACAAGAATAACCGTCTTTTTGCTGTATTGTCGGCCCACTATAATGAAGTTCTATCGGATTACTGAATATGCTCCCGATAATATTCAAGATGGATTTCTGAATTTTTTCCGCAGATTCTTTTCCAAAAGAATCAAAAATTTCGAGATGATATGAATCATTAATCGATTCGGGTTTTCTCAAATAAACCCCTCTCCAATGACCTGGACCAATGGGTATAAAAATGTGTTTTATCTTCGGATCTTTAAGCGTTGCCAAGATGGCCTCTTTAATCAAATCCTGTTGTTGTGAGTCGCCCAAACTTAAAGGTGCTAACACTTCAATATCACCAAAACTTTTCGGCATTACTGCAGTCATGTCTGCATCATGCATCAATGCACGTTGGCGTATATCCGTTTGATAAAGGGGGCTTTGAGAGCCTGTACGACTAAAAATTTCGTTCCGTTTCTTGGCCTCTTCATCTTCTGTTCGGATCGCAACGCTCACGTTGTTCAAGATTATTGCTGCATCTTGTTGAGGCTTCTTGTTGATTTCTTGTAAAAGCACCCTAAGAGCTCCATTGCTTTGATTGGCCAATTCGATTGGTTTTTCCTTAGTAAGGTTTTTTCTGTTAATCTCCTCAATACGACGGGTAACATCATCTGTTAATTGGTCTGATGGAATTAATTCTTTAATTCTTGTCATTAGAGTTCTGGTGGTATCATTGACATTATTTGTCTCGCTCGACATCAACAACTCGATGCTTGCTTGACTTCGTTGCGTAGCGACGGTGCTTTTGATGTTGGATTGACGATGAGTATTTATTGTTTTGAGCGTTTCTGCAGATAAAGTTTTTTTAGGATATGTTTCAATAAAAGCATCTAATGCTTTTGCTATGTTTTGAAATGATTCTGTTTCAATAGTTTTGATTGGATCGTAAAGATCGATTAGGTCGCATATAAATTTGTTTTTGAAGCCATTGTCTTTTGTGTCGCTTAATATCTCATTTAATCCGGTTAAAGCATTTGTAATTCCAGCGTCTTCGACCCCTAAATGATATTTCGTCCAATCATCCTTACCTATCTTATCTAATGCTGTGAAAAGTTGTTGAAATTCAGGCTTGGTAGTTAAAGACGCTTTATGATTGTCCTGAATTGTTCCTAGTAAAGCTTTGAAACTTTCGTGTTCCATAGACATATTCCTCTCCTGAACATTTCGCATCAATTAGATCAAATAAAGAGTCTGTTGTACTTAATTATACCACACCATGGTGTTCTGTCAAAATCGCCGGGTAAGTGCCTGCCATTACGCGCGAACCAAGCGGAACCCTATGAACATGAGATAGCCTGCTTATGTGGTCGAAGAAATTGCTGTGTTTTGTTCTTCCATTTACCACGTTTGTTGCTATCTCCCTCAGGTAGAATGTGCCTAGATGATCTTGTGGTATAGCTTATTGCATGACTTTCGATGGTTGTGAAAAACATCGGTTTTAGTTTTACGAAAAAACTGTGTGAATTGGCATTGTGATTATTTTTAAAAATTCCGATTGGTTCGCGCGTAATGGTAGGCATTTACTTGGCGATGGTGACAGCCTTCGCAAAAACGGTTTAGTTGCATCGGGCTCCAAGACAGTTGTCCCAAAACAAATAATAGAATACAGTGAATCATAACTTCCTAGGTCCCTCAGGCTGAACGTAGTGAGGGATGACGTGCGAGACGTTACTGCACCAATTTACAAAGGACTGCATGATGAAAAGGAATGGTTTGTCACTCGGGCTTGCTGCTTTGTCCGTTTTCAGTTGCTCATCGAGTTTTGCGACCCCTTCTCAAATTGTCTATGGGCTAGAACGCGCGAGCCATTTTAATACTCAAAAAGAACGCAATCTATACATACAAGTCGGAAACTTTAAAGAAAAAGAAAAGGCCTATCAGCAGCAACGCATGCTTAAATCTAAAACGAGGTATGCGGTTAACGTGGCGCGAAAAGGTCGGTTGTATGCAGTTTTAATTGGTCCGCTACACTCCTCATCTGAAGTAAGACAAGCGGCCACACGTCTTGTTACACCACTAAAATCACCCATACGTCGAGCACCGATTAAGCCAGTGCATGCCTATAAGCCGGCACGCGTTATGTTTACACCCTATCATCCAGACGTGCGTAAGGTGTCAAAAGGCCCGGTCATTGCACCGCGCTCTATTGTGCCAGCGGAAGTTAAATCAAGCGCGCAGTGGTTTGTTGCCGCAGGTGCTGGAGCGCAGTTTCCTGTTTCATTCAGTGACATGGCGGTGAACAATGGTTCTGACTTAGCCTCACCTTATAATCAGGATTTGTATGCAATAAATACTGACAGTGGTGCGGTGATTGCCTTGTCTGCAGGGCGTCGCTGGCAGCAGGATAGCCTGTGGATACCGGCTTATTCAGTTGGCGTGTCTTGGCAGTATTATTTCAATACTCAAGTAGGCAGCACCATCATGCAGTATTCTGATCCTACATTTGTCAATTACAGCTATCACTGGAACGTTAAATCCAATCTCTTGTTGGCGACTGGAAAATTGAACCTGATTCAATATGGAAAATGGTCGCCATATATTAATGGCGGTATTGGAGGCGCTTTTAACAGCGCAAGTGGATACAGTGAAACAGCGCTAGCCGATGTCACCCCGCGTATTAGCCCAGCGTTTGCCAACAATTCGACCACACAATTTGCCTATCAAGTCGGTACAGGAGTGGATGTCCAACTCACGCCGCAAGTCATTTTTTCTCTAGGGTATAACTATCAAAATTTAGGGGCCATTGCTTCTGGAGCGGGAACAGGAACGTGGGCTAATCAAACACTCGGCTCAGGGTCCTACGGATCAAACGAAGTATTGATCAGTGTGAATTATTTATTTGGGTATTAGGGTCTGCAATCAACAGGGAAGTACAGCATGAGATATTTGAACACTATAGCAGGGTTATTCATCAGTTTGATGGTCTGCTCCAGTCAAGGCTTAACAGCCAGCAATCCCATTGCTTGGAATTTAAACCAAGCCTTTTCTAATCCGGCGTACACCGGCAGTTTATATACCGTCACGTATACGTTTACCAATCATCTGCCCGTGCAATTAGCCAATGCGATAGTGATTGAAAAAAAGGCCAGTCCTGCCAGTGAATTCACCTATGTTGATACCTGCACAGGAACGCGCTTGCTGCCTAATCAAAGCTGTACCGTTCAAGCGACACTGAGCGCTTTGGTCGCAGGAACCAAATTCTTGCAATTGTCTATAGCAGGCTATGATCGCAACATCGTACCTCTTCCGGAATTGGTCACCGTTGCCAATTCAACCCTGACCGGCACGGTGGTGGGAACCACACTTCATGGCTTACCCAACACCATGAACGCCAACACCAGTGCAGACTATACGTTTATGTTTCAAAATAATAGTGATACCGATGCAACGGTTGTATCGGTCAACGTGACTCAATCTACGGGTACCGTTCAATCAAGCAATACCTGTACAAGCCCTTTACTTAAGAATGGGGGTACCTGCTATGTGACGGGCGTGTATACACCCACTGATAATGCTCCTGCAGGTCAAAGTGTTGTTGCCTCATTGGCTTACACAGGTCCCGCAGGAAGTCCTGCGAGCACATACACGAGTACCGTGTTAAATGGGGGGGTGCCCGGTGGCCCAATTGTTGGTTCCGTGGCTAATAATGCGTCATTGCCTCCCTTAATGACGCCCGGTCAAGTCTTAACCGGTACGCCTGGAGCCGTTGAGTTTTTGTTCACCAATACCAGCTCGGACACCACCTATTACTTCCCTACAGGTATTACGCCTACAGTGGTATTAACTTGGGCTGATAGCAATGGCGGCAGTGGTTCTTGTCCCTCAACGGCTACGGCGACTAATCCTGCGTGTGGCATCACCCAAAACAATTGCATCGCATCATTGCCGTCTAGTCCAGCAGCTTGCAGTGTCTACACCAATTTCACAGCCCCTACAGGTGCAGCATCAAGTCCACCAAAGACTTATACTCTGACGGCAACATTGAGTTATTCCTCGGTGAGTACAGGACCTTACAGCACCATTGCGACGGCCAATACGTCGGCAACTGTCATCGCAAGCATCCCTACTCAACGAACCATTAAGATGGTCAATAATTGTAATTTTCCGCTGACCTATTCGTTGAATGGCGGTGCGACCCCTTGCGGAACGGGTGCGGTAGCGGATCCCTCGGGTGCTTGTTTCTGGATTAATTATAACGGATCAAATGCGGGCAATGTCTTAGCCGCCAATACAGGAACAGATTACGTCACAATCCCTGCAAACGATATTGGCGGTGTTCAGTGGAGTGGGAATATCTCCGCAATGACAGGTTGTGATGCGGCAGGCACCAACTGTACGCAAGCGTTATGTAATGACACGGGCGTGGGCAATTGCACCGTCAGCAGAGGGTTTAACCAGCCGGCAACTCAAGTGGAAATCACCATGTTGACCAATTCAGCTGATAACTATGATGGCGAAGTCATCAATGGGTTTCATATACCGATTTCGATGAAGCCTTATTACTATATCAATCAAACCACGCCAGCAGATGATATTGCAGCGACGCCCAATAATTTTTCATGTGGGACGCCAGGGGATTTTGCTGCCAGTATCGGGACCACGGGTTTTGGTTCTTGCAATTGGGACAATGCTGCTGTGCCCACTACTCCCGCTGCTTTTTATTACTATAAAGTGGGCAACGGCTCAGGTAATGCTTGCACAAATTGTTTTGCAACAGAAGTGTGTGGGCTGAGTCAGCCGGTGGCTAATGCCGCGATTAGCGAACCCATTTGTGGGAAATTTCAAGGGTATTGGACGCCTAATGAATTGTGCACGCAAACCAGTAATCTTCCTGCAGATGTTATCGCCGGATTGAAGTGTGATACACCCTTGCCACCCGATTTCAATTTGGCATCCGATCCCTATGGGAATACGTACACCTCGTTAATGGCTTGTCACGTAGCAAAAGGGTACACCGGCCCCATTTATGCCTCTTGTTACACCAGCAGTTATACCCCACCAGGCAGTTCTACACAGTGTTGCGGCTGTGTTGATTGGTGGGATAGTGTGCAAACGGGTGGTGAGACCATTCTTGCCAATACGACCTCACAAACCTGTCCTGTTACTCCAACGGTTCACATTGATCCTCAATGGAAAGCCAATATCCAAGATGGCATACAGTGGTTGAAAAAAGCGTGTCCATCGATTTATGTGTATCCTTTCGATGACACCACCAGTAAATTTACCTGCACTAATTCTACTCAGTCAGGGACTAATTCAACAAGTTATGTGGTGACTTTTTGTGCGGGAAACACAGGACTGCCGGCAGGTAAAGCCGAAGGCCGCGGGGTGACTTAGCCGTCTTAATTAATTTAACGTGATGCTTGACTGTTTATGAACGTAGGTTGGGCCTTGGCCCAACAAGCTCTGCATTTGTGTTCCATCGTGTTGGGCCAAGGCCCAACCTACCGGTTGAGAAATATGTCGAGCATCGTGTTAATTTACACAGAAGCCGACTAATCCTTGCGATAACCCCCGGAGTAAACTATATTTCTACATATAACCTACCTGAAATAATTAGTGATCATGGCTAAAATAGCGCTGTATTTAGCCGGCGGTGGTGCACGTGGTGCTTATCAAGCCGGAGTGTTGAAAGCAATCAGCCATATATTGCAAGTGGAGACCTTGCCTTTCTCAACGGTCAGTGGTGTTAGTGTGGGCAGCATCAATGCGGCTATTCTGGCGCAACATGCCGACAATTTCCCGCTTGCGGTTGAAAAATTAGAAACCTTGTGGCGTGAAATTCATTGCCAGCAAATTTTTAATGCAAGTAATTATGAGCTGGGCAAGTCAGTAGTTCGAAATCTAAGCCATATCGTGGTTAAACAACGCCAGACGGGTCGTTTGCTGGATACCGCACCATTGCATGAATTTATTAATACCCACATTGATTTTGAAAAAATAAAACATAATATCGACAACAAGCAATTAGAATGCATGGAAGTGATTAGCCATTGTTATGAAACACAGCAAACCATTTCGTTTTGCCAATATCAAGACATTGCGTTTGAGGATTGGTGTTCTCCTCGGCACGTTAGTCAACGCGCTGAGCTGAAGATGGAGCATATTCTTGCATCCAGTGCGTTGCCGCTTTTTTTTCCAACCGTGACCGTTGATGGCTTGCATTATGGTGATGGGAGTATGGGGTTAATTTCCCCTTTACGCGGGGCAATACGCTTTAATGTGGATAAAATTCTTATCATTGGCACACGCCAATTGCCATCGTTTACAGAGCCTGAGAAGTTGCGTAATCGCGACATTGGATTGGCGCATATTCTAGGCAACATGTTGAATGGCTTATTTTTAGATAATCTCGATCGTGACATTGAAACGGTGAATCGGATGAATGACATTACCCGATTGCTGTCAATTTGGAAAAAACGGCAATCTCCCTGGCGACCGATTGAAACCATGCATCTTCGTCCCAGTGCAGACATTGCCAAACTCGCTCAATCCAACTATTTGGCCATGCCAACTTTATTGCGGTTGCTTCTAAATGCTCTCGGTGCGCAAAGCCATTCTGGTGATTTGTTGAGTTTTCTGTTGTTTGAAAATCAGTTTACATCGGAGTTGATTGACTTGGGATTCAATGATACGTTGGCCAATTCGGAAGCCGTCACGGCATTTTTTAATTAAGGTTATCATGCGCCAATTTAGTTTAGTTGATCAATTGCTCTGCCATGTAGACGTGGCCCTGCGCACCATCTTGCCGCCGAAGCAGCGAAGTTGTCAGCGGCCCAATCCTGGAAATGTGGAAAACAGTCTTCCCTTAAATACCGACGAGCGACGGCACGTTGCAGGTTTAATGCGAGTTAATCATGCCGGTGAAGTGTGCGCGCAAGCGCTATACCAAGGACAAGCGCTGACAGCACAGTTAACACGCGTAAAGCAACAAATGCAGGACGCCGCAGCGGAAGAAATTGATCATCTGGCTTGGTGTGAGCAACGTTTATCAGAGTTAAACAGTCAACCCAGCAAGCTGAATGCCTTTTGGTATGGTGGCTCGTTTATGTTAGGTGCCTTGGCTGGTTTGGCGGGTGATAAATGGAGCTTAGGCTTTGTGGCAGAAACAGAACGGCAAGTGTCGGCACATCTGCAACGCCATTTACAAGACATTCCAGCGCATGACGTGAAAACGCGAGCTATATTAAACCAAATGCATGATGATGAGGCACATCATGCGGCGGTTGCGCAGGAAGCCGGTGCAGCTGAATTACCTGATGTTGTGAAACGCTTGATGCATGGCGTATCCAAGTTATTAACACAAAGCAGTTATCGCATATAATGGACCATAACGCGCTCTTCATCGTGTGCGTTATTGTGTTGGCATTTCTGTTTGATTTTACTAACGGGGTGCATGATGCCGCCAATACCATTGCGGTTATCGTAACCACCGGTGTTTTAACCCCACGTCAAGCTGTGTTGTGGGCTGCTTTTTTTAATTTTATCGCCTTTTTATTTTTTAATTTGATGGTGGCTAAAACCATTGGTTATGGGTTGATTGATCCCAGTGTTATCACGGTCAAACTCATTTTTGCAGCCCTAAGTGGTGCGATAGTCTGGAATCTAGTGACTTGGTTTTTCGGATTACCCTCCAGTTCATCGCATGCATTGGTCGGTGGTTTAGCAGGTGCTGCCATTGTTCATGCGGGGATGGATTCACTAAAAATAGCTGGGTTTATTAAAGTTGTCATTGGTATGTG
Source organism: Legionellaceae bacterium (assembly GCA_947477015.1). Classification (GTDB taxonomy): domain Bacteria; phylum Pseudomonadota; class Gammaproteobacteria; order Legionellales; family Legionellaceae; genus DDPF01. The sequence goes on along the minus strand of CANJSM010000022.1, from coordinate 19,014 downwards.
TATTTTTCCTCTAGCTGGTGTATTCGTTGGTTTGATGACCACTTACGCCTTCACGCGTTGGTTTCGAAATCGTTCGGTTGAAAAAACCAATCAAGTGTTTAAAAGTCTTCAACTGGTTTCTTCTGCCTTATTAAGCTTGACCCATGGCGGCAATGACGCACAAAAAACTATGGGGGTGGTCGCGGTACTGTTGTATTCTGCATCATGGTTGGATGATCTGGGTCATATCCCTCTATGGGTTGTTATTTCATGCAATGCAACGATTGCGCTAGGCACGCTAATGGGTGGATGGCGCATTGTCCATACCCTAGGCAGCAAAATTACCCCCCTGAACGCATTACGTGGCTGTGCCGCTGAGAGCGGTGCTGCAGTTGTGATTTTTGCCGCCACCGATCTGGGTATTCCAGTATCCACGACACAAACGATGACCGGATCAATTGCTGGTGTTGGGTTATTAAATGGGGTAAAAGGTGTTTATTGGCCAATGCTCAGAATCATTTTTGTCTCTTGGATCATGACTATTCCTGCTGCGGGGCTTGTGGCCGGGATGATTATGTTCATGGCCTCATAAACTTGCATCCATAAAAGCGTAGTATTAGAATGCGTCATTGAAAACCATCTATGAAAAATGCCTATATCGAATGAAATATGTACTGACTTGTTTATTATTGATGGTTTGGCTTCCAAACGCGTCAGCTCAAGATAAAACCTCTTGCACCAGTTCGCCACGTTGGTTTAAATCGGCCTGTCATCGGCTGCACCAAATATGGACTGAAGGCGATAATGAGCTCTATCTGCCCGCGTATGCGTGGCATAATCGTTATACCTACAGTCAAGAGCGCTTGGACACGTACAACGAAAACCCTTGGGGCACAGGTCTTGGGAAAAGTTTTTACGACGAAGACGGTGATTGGCATGGATTGTATGCGTTCGCTTTTTTGGATTCGCATAAAAATGTTGAGCCTGTTGTCGGTTATGCGTTTCTTAAAGTGTTGCACATCAATGAAAATACGCGAGCAGGGGGTGGTTTTGGCATTTTAGCGACCGCACGGCCTGATATTTTTCATAATATTCCTTTTCCGGGTATATTGCCTTGGGTTTCGTTTAATTACCGAAAAGCGTCCCTTGCGGCAACGTATATTCCAGGCGCACAAGGAGCAGGAAATGTCCTGTTTTTAATCGCAAAATATGTGCTTTGAATGCCATTTAGATTGAGTTTTACACAAAAATAAGGCATAATTCGTCCTATTTACTACAATTGTGTGATGGAATAAATTATGAACTCAGTCGTTGTCTCCGCACTTTATAAATTCGTGACCCTTGAAGAGTTTGGAGCGCTAAAAAATCCGCTGTTACGCTTCATGCAAAACCAAGGGATCCGTGGAACCATATTACTCGCTAAAGAAGGGATTAATGGTACGGTGTCGGGCAGTGCGTCGGCGATTGAGGCCTTGTATGTATGGCTGGCCAAATACCCAGGCTTGGATCAAATTTCGCATAAAGAGTCCTATCACGCAGTACTTCCTTTTAATCGCTCTAAAGTAAAACTTAAAAAAGAAATCGTCACGCTGGGGGTTGAGGGTATTGATCCTAAAAAAATAGTGGGCACTTATGTGAAACCAAAAGATTGGAATGCATTAATTGCCGCCGAAGACGTGACGGTGATTGATACTCGCAATGATTACGAATATCAAATCGGAACTTTTAAACGGGCCATTAATCCTGAAACCACCACGTTTCGAGAATTTCCTCAGTATGTGAAAGAACATCTCGATCCTAAAACTCACCCTAAAGTTGCCATGTTTTGTACCGGTGGCATCCGTTGTGAAAAATCAACCGCTTATTTAAAAGAACTTGGTTTTAAAGACGTTTATCATTTGGAAGGTGGTATTTTGAAATACCTCGAAGAGGTGCCTGAGAGTGAGTCGTTATGGGAAGGTGAGTGTTTTGTATTTGATGAGCGCGTGACGGTGAATCATGCCCTGCAAAAAGGGCATTACTTGCAATGCCATGCGTGCCGATTCCCCATTACTGAAGAAGACACGCATCACCCAGCTTATGTGCAAGGGATCAGTTGCCATCACTGCATTGAACAGCAAACCGATGAACAAAGACAACGGTACATGGAGCGTGAAAAACAAAGTCAATTGGCTAAAGCGCGTGGTGAATCGCACATTGGTGGTGATGTTGCCGAAATCATTGTCAATCGTCGTTTGATGAAGCGTGAAAAGAGAGCGGTACAAGCCGAGCAGTAACCCCTGGTTAACAACAATTATAAAACTGGTAACTTAGAGTATAACAGGTATACACTTAAGACTATTAAGTGCAATTATAGTGGTGAAACGTGAGCAAAAAGAAAATAAAAGATCCATTTTTTAAACGAGAAAGTGAAAAATACGCTGACCCCATTCCCAGTCGTGAATTGATTATGGAGCAGCTGAAAGAATTCGGCCGACCTATTTCACGTGAACAAATCATTGCCAAATTAGAGATTGACGAAGAAAGCAAACAAGAGGCATTAGGGTTTCGTTTGCGTGCGATGTTACGTGACGGCCAATTGATGCAAGACCGACGCGGACGATTCTGCTTGCTTGAGCGCATTAATTTAAGACGCGGCACCATTCAGGCGCATCCTGACGGGTTTGGATTTTTTGTTCCAGATGAAGGCGGCCAAGACATGGTCATCTCTGCTAAGGAAATGCGCAGCGTCATGCATGGAGACATCGTACTAGCCTATCAAGCCGGTTTGGATCGTCGTGGACGCCCTGAGGGTAAAATTCATGAAGTGGTTGAACATGCTAATGCTAGCGTTGTCGGCCGCTTTTTTACCGAACACGGTGTTAGTTATGTGGTGCCAGATAGCAAGCGCTTGACCCAAGATATCTCTATTCCTCCTGAATCAACACTCAATGCGAAAAATGGACAAATTGTATTGGTTGAATTATTGGCTTTTCCCAATAAACGCAGCCAAGCCATTGGCAACGTGATCCATATTCTCGGCGAGCACATGGCGCCTGGAATGGAAATTGAAGTATCTATTCTTGCCCATGGTTTGCCTGCAAAATGGCCTGATGACATCGCTGCCGCTGTTGCGAAAATTCCACAACGAGTTGATGCTGACCAATTGGCTGGGCGCACCGATTTACGTGACCTACCTTTTGTGACCATCGATGGCGAAGATGCCAAAGATTTCGATGATGCGGTCTATTGCTATCCAAAAGACAATGGCGGGTATCAACTTTACGTGGCCATTGCGGATGTTAGTCATTATGTTCCGATGGGTTCAGCCTTGGATAGCGAAGCCGCCCGTCGGGGTAATTCGGTGTATTTCCCTGGCAAAGTGGTGCCGATGCTGCCTGAAGCCTTGTCAAATGGCATTTGTTCATTGAATCCTCAGGTGGATAGACTGTGCATGGTTGCTGAAATGGCTATCAGTGCGGAAGGTAAGTTAACGCGTTCACGATTATACCGCGCAGTGATTCATTCAAAGGCGCGATTGACGTATACGCAAGTCAGTAATTGGCTCATTGCAAAACAATCCGATGAGACCCATGAAGCTCTGTTCCCAATGATACAGTCATTGCATCATCTCTATCATATTTTGCTGAAAACACGTAAAGCGCGTGGCGCAATGGATTTTGACACGACTGAAACACGCATAGAGTTTGATGAACATCGAAAAATTCAGCGTATTGTGCCCGTGATTCGTAATGATGCGCATCGTTTGATTGAAGAATGCATGTTGGTCGCCAACGTGGCAACCGCTCGCTTTTTGGAAAAAGCAAAAATTCCTACTTTATACCGCGTTCACATGCCGCCAGAAGAAGATAAAGTCACTGCGTTAAGGCAATTTTTAGGCGAATTAGGTTTGCAGTTAGGGGGCGGAAAAAAGCCAACGCCTAAAGATTTTCAGCGTACGCTCGCATCCATTGGTGATCGTCCAGAGAAGCATTTAATTGAAACAGTCATGTTACGCTCGTTAAAACAAGCGCAATATGTTGAAGAAAACGAGGGGCACTTTGGTTTGGCTTATACCGCCTATACTCATTTTACCTCCCCAATTCGACGTTACCCTGATTTGCTCATTCATCGTGCTGTGGGTCATTTGATTGACAATCAACCCGTTGAAAAATTCGCATACAGTGAAGAAGAAATGAGTCGTCAAGGCAAACATTGCTCCTCTACCGAACGACGTGCTGATGAAGCCACCCGTGAAGTTGTGTCTTGGTTAAAATGCGAATACATGCAGGATAAATTAGGCCAAGTGTTTAACGGTAAAATTTCTGCTGTCACCAGTTTTGGTATTTTTGTGGAATTAGATGACATTTATGTCGAAGGCTTGGTGCATGTCACGTCATTAAAAAATGATTATTACACCTTTGATGCCGTGAAACATCGCTTGGTTGGAGAGCGAGGCGGTACTGTGTATCGTTTGGGTGATAAAATGACCGTGTTAGTGGCTCGGGTTGATTTAGACGAGCGAAAAATTGATTTTGAAATGGCTGAAGAGGGTGATTTGAGTGTCTGATCAATATGTTTATGGTGTTCATGCTGTGGCTGCATTGCTAGCTAATCCTCATCGCGTGACCAAAGTGCTTTACCTCACACAAGACCGAGTCGACAAAAGAGTGCAAGAGCTCATCGGTTTAGCAGAAAAAGCGCATATTCCTGTCGAGCGGCTTGCAGCGCACAAAATGGACCAACGTTTTCCAGAATTTACCCATCAAGGCGTGGTCGCTGTTGCGGCGAGTTTGCCTGAATACGTGGAAACTGATCTGTGTTTGTTATTAGAGGCCAGTAAAAAACCTAGCTTGATTTTGATTCTAGATGGTGTCACCGATCCGCATAATTTAGGCGCCTGTTTACGCAGTGCCGATGCCGCCGGCGTGGATTTTGTCATTATTCCCAAAGACAGAAATGCCAGCATTACGCCAGTCGTTAGTAAAGTCGCCTGTGGGGCGGCCGAAAGCATGCCTGTGGTACGCGTCACCAACCTTGCTAGGGCAATGGAGGTGATTAAACAAGAAGGTGTGTGGATTTATGGCGCGACCGGTGAAGCGGATGAGTTGATTTACAACCTAGATTGTAAAACTTCTATGGCCATCGTACTCGGTGCGGAAGGCACCGGCATGAGACGTCTAACACGTGATCAATGTGATGGCGTGTTTGCCCTCCCTATGCTGGGCACTGTAACCAGCTTAAACGTTTCCGTTGCGACAGGCGTGTGCTTGTATGAAGTAGTGCGTCAACGACGAAAGTAGGTTGAAATTTTCAGGTGGGATGGGTACATAGCATATGGGGCCGAGCTAATAGGTAAGTTTCCGTTGTTGTACTAACGGTTTTTTTGTCCCGCATCGTTGCCAGGTCAAATGTGTCAGAATCTCGTGTGTGAGCTGCAACACTCCAAAAAGAGACGTCATAGGTTTGATCTCTATAGACGATGGGGCGCTTTTTTTCTAACAATTTAGAAATTGACGGTTGGTTGGGCTTTGGCCCACCACTGACGCTTAATTCGTTTTTCATTTCCTCGAAAATACTGTTTAGAAGCGCCGCTTTTTGATGCGCAGAACAATTATCCAATCCTTGTAAACGAAATATACTGTCTTCACAGCGTGTGAGGAGATCAGAGGGTACGAATACTTCACCGGGACAAATCCTAAATATGAGGTACAATGTATTTATACTCCGATAAAGAAAACGGTTAGCTTCCTCTGAAAAGTAATAGTTCCTACTTTGCCAATGAGGATTCTTATCCAGCTCGATAAATATTTTTCCTACAACACTCATCAGACAAGCCAGCACTAAAAATAAAAACAGTTTTTCATCGCCTTTGAAAGAGCCGCCTAATGATTGGGTTTGGCATACATCAGAAAGAGCAATTAGCGATTTACTAAGGTTATTTGCACGACCGGTTAGTAAATCCGCCCAGCCCATTCCAAGTGAAACAATCGATACTGGCACAAAAACATATATGACGAACACACGGTGTAAAGAGTGTAAAATGCGTTTTAAATGGACAATGACATCTTGCCTGCTATCAAAATATAAATAATGATGTTGGTAACGCATGTATGCGATAAACCAATAGTCAGTGGCGTGAAAACACCTCGCGGCATAAGTGTTTTGGACTAATGTTCGCTTATACTGAGGATAATTGATCCACATGTCTGGTGTTAGAATAAGTTCCTGACAAAATTGGTTCAACAGCTCTCTATTATCACAGTAGGTTAATGGAGGACCTTGCCGGTTTTGAATGATCGTTGCGAACTCATGAGGTGAGATGTGTTGTGTTGAATGAACCAATTGCGATAGGCTAATGTTTGTTGAGTGAATTAACGCCTGCATGATCTCAGTCTTATTTATGGTGTATCGTGGGTTGTCCTCGGCGAACAACGCGGGTGGTAATTGACACAGATAATTCATGTCACCACCAACAATTCTGAAGAGCGTCGACATCATCGCATGAGTTGACTCAAGATCATGATTCAAAAAGGCTTGATTTAGCTTTTCCCCATATAAGCTTACCAGTACATTCATAAAATGAAGATTTGCTTTATAGATACTGGGTAGTATGGGTAGCGATTGCATATCATGTTGAAACACGCGCAATAAAATCCATGGATGATCTATAATGATGTTGTAGGTATCTTCAATCCCCAATTCCGCAGCAAGAGAAAGAGCGTTACTCCTATGGCGAGTCAGTCGTTCGCAGACTACCCTTAACTGATCCGGAGTGAGCCCTTTTTTAAAGGTCACGGCAGTACATTTAAAATCAAAATTATCTTCATAGATGGCAGCGGGCTGCATAAAATAGCCTTGATTCAACATAAGCTGCTCTAAATGATGTTCAATCTGTGACAAACACGCCTCTCTTGGTTTAAGCACCCAACACGTGTCATCCTCTGACTCATTAAAAAAGGACGATCTAATGACACTGAGGTCGGTCAGTTGTAAATAATCATTAAGACATTTAACTAGGGCATTATTGACATAATAATAAGAACGCGCGCCTCTTTGAAAGAGTGAAGAGAGAACGAGTTGCTCTTGAAATGCATCTGGCAGCGATCGTTTTCCATCACGTAGTAATTGCTTTATTTCTTCAAAATTAATGTCAGAGATGACTGCCATTTCGTCGGGATTAGGTTCTATTTTTTTAAAAGGTTCAATAACAGCAAACGGTTCGCCACTTCGTGTAACTCCCCACAGTTGTTCGCCTTTTAAATGGATCTCTTGCAAATAGAGGTATAGTGTATCTTTGTCCATCTCCAAGCGAGATAGCTTAAGATGATTCGGCATTAATTGAATTTTATATCCATTGGGTAATTCTATGCCTTGTGTTGCCCATTGATTGGTAGAGATCTGATTTTCGTGGAGTAACTCCGTTAGTTTTAGTAAAACGTAATCACTTAAACGGTTTATCGCATGACGCTCATACTCTTGAAAAGAGGATAGATAATGTTCTTTAAAATACGTTTTAATGCGTTCTTCTAAAAGGGAATTCATGAACACATCAGGTAAGTGATGTACTTGAGGGATCCCAAGTTGTTTTTCTGTTGCGAAGGCTTGCATGACACCTAAAGTATGGACATGCATTCCTATGTCAACACCTTCTCGGCGATTATATGTTTCTTGCAACGAGGTGATCACCGCGTAGCGTTGTTGTTGCAACACATTATCAATCCAATTTTTGTCAGAGCGGAACTCAATAATCAGTTGTTCAAAGCGTAAGAAAAGGCCTGTTTCACACAATGCTGTTTGGCTGATAGCCTCATTGATTTGGAACATAAAAGATGTTTTTTTATCAAGGCTCAAAGCAAAAACAGGATCAGTATTATGATATAAAAAATAGAATCGCTCGATATAATCCAAACAAGTCTCATGGGACAATACATACAGGCTTTGAGAGGATAATTGCTGACGAGTATCCATAAAACTAGATAATGCGGTTGCTATATTCTGTGGAAGAGTCGCCTTAACAAACGCGTTTCTCAACCATGTCCATCGTTCTGTAGTTGATTTATAATAATAGTCAGAATATTGTTCGAAAAAAGACTTTTTTGACGTATCAAACGATTCTCGCCCTAATGGTTTGTACATTAATACTGTTGCAATAAGTGTCGGATTTTTCATATCATTTGTAATTTAGTAACTCACTTTTTGCAGCAATCTACTGACATACCCCGCGCTTTGTATCGCTAAAGTAGTCGTTATCTATGCTGGTGAGCGATGCCATTGGATTGATGACGAAACCATTGCGCTGCCTTTTCAGGCTTACGTGTGGGATACCGTCATTGCTCAGGTTGACGTATCACAAAGCAACGGTAACAAACTCCTGAACCGTTTTAACTAATCTAACCACTAATTCATCAATCTCCTCTTCACTGATTATCAATGCAGGGAGAAGGCGGATCACTGATTCAGCGGTCACATTCAGCAGTAAGCCATTCGCGATGCCCATGGGTATGATGTTGCTCGCGGGGCGGTCTAGTTCAATGCCTAACATCAAGCCTTTTCCGCGAATGCTGCGCACATTGGGATGTTCGCCTAATTCTTGGATCAGTTTTTCTTTAAGCACGACGCCTTTTCGAGTGACCTGCTCACAGATCCGTTCCCGCTCAATCACGGTCAAGACCGTCAACGCTGCAGCACATGTGAGTGGATTGCCCCCAAAGGTCGAGCCATGGTTACCCGGCTTAAATAAATGGGTAGCGCGATTTCTGAGTAAACAAGCGCTGATCGGTACCCCATTGCCCAAGCTTTTCGCTGTTGTCAAGATGTCAGGTTTAATGCCCGCGTGCATGCATGCAAATAATTTACCGGTTCGACCATTGCCAGTTTGTACTTCGTCTAATATGAGTAACCAATCGTTTTTATCACACAGTGCGGCTAGGGCGTGTAAATAGGCATGGTCGGCCATGACTACACCGCCATCGCCTTGAATGGGTTCAAGCATCACAGCAACCACGTCTTCGCGATTGGCGGCAATGGTGCGAATGGCATTGATGTCATTAAACGGAGCCCGAATGAAGCCAGGTACTAGGGGTTCAAATCCAGCTTGTACTTTGCGTGAACCAGACGCCGTTAGTGTGGCCATGGTGCGACCATGAAAAGCCCCGTCCATGACAATAATGGATGGGGTGTCTATGCCCTTTTTGTGTCCATACAATCTAGACAGCTTAATAGCGGTCTCATTGGCTTCAGCGCCTGAGTTGCTAAAATACACTTCTTCCATGCCGGTCATAGCCAGAAGCTTGTCAGCTAATTGTGCTTGTTCTTTAATAGGATATGCATGAGAAGTGTGCACAAGTTTAGCGGCTTGCTCTTGAATGGTCTGGGTTACCTCGGGGTGAGTATGCCCCAAACCACACACTCCGACGCCGCTAAATGAATCAAGGTAAGCATTACCTTGTTCATCGTATAACCAAAGGCCCTTGCCATGCGTAAATGACATGGGCAAGGGTTTACACAGCATACTCGTTGACATACTGACCTCTAGCGCAAATTACTGGCAACAAAATCCCAGTTGACCAAGGCCCAAAATGCATTGATGTAATTTGGACGTGCGTTACGGTAGTCAATGTAATAAGAATGTTCCCAGACATCACAGGTCAACAGTGCGGTTAAGTTGTCAGTCATTGGCGTGCCAGCATTGCTGGTGCTGATGATTTTTAAAAGGCCTTGTTTATCTTGTACTAACCAAGCCCAGCCTGATCCGAAGGTTGATATGGCTGTTTGAGTAAATTGTTCTTTAAACGCTGCAAACGAACCAAAAGCCTTGTTAATGGCATCCGCTAATTGACCGGTGGGTTCACCGCCGCCATTTGGACTGAGGCAATTCCAATAGAAGGTATGGTTCCATACTTGAGCGGCATTATTAAAAATACCACCTGATGATTTTTTGATAACGTCTTCAAGTGTCATGGTCGCAAAATCACTGTCCGCAATTAATTTATTTAAATTAGTCACGTAAGCTTGATGGTGCTTGCCATAGTGATATTCTATCGTTTCTTGAGAAATATGCGGTGCCAGTGCATCCATAGCAAACGGAAGCGTTGGTAAAGTAAAGGTCATGTGTAACTCCTGTGAAGTGAAGGTCTCTTGATTTTAAATTTTTGAGCGATTTAAGAAAGTGGTTATGGTGACTCAAACCATGGGGTAATTCAAGTCTATCTGAATGACACGATTGCAGTAGTTGCAATATGGTCTGATTTTCGCCATAATGGATCTTTGAAGCTTACTATATAGGTGCAGATGTGGAAACAATAGAAAAAATCAAACAGCAAATTGCTGATAATACCATTCTTTTATACATGAAAGGCAATCCAAAGGCGCCGCAATGTGGATTTTCTGCTCGTGCGGTTCAATGCATCGATGCTTGTGGCGTGGACTTTGCATACGTCGATATTCTGGCGAATCCAGATATTCGTCAAACATTACCCCAATACGCAGATTGGCCCACGTTCCCACAATTATACGTCAAAGGTGAGTTAATTGGTGGTTCGGATATTATTGCTGAGATGTATGAGCAGGGTGAGTTAGAACATTTGTTAAGAGAAGCGGCTACAGTATAAATTTGGTCACTAGTTTTGTTGAATAATGGAGAGAATAAATGAGTGTTTTAGTTGGACGAAAAGCGCCTGACTTTACCGTTCCTGCCGTTTTGGGAACTGGCGAAATTGTCGGTCAATTTAATTTTTCAGAAGAATCAAAGGGACAATACGCAGTAGTGTTTTTCTACCCATTGGATTTTACATTTGTGTGCCCGTCTGAGCTAATTGCTCTCGATCATCGTATGTCAGATTTTACTAGCCGTGGTGTTAAGGTTGTTTCAGTGTCTATTGATTCGCATTTCACACACAATGCTTATCGTAAAACACCCGTTAATCAAGGTGGAATAGGCCCAGTTACATTCACAATGGCAGCGGATCTGTCACACTCAGTGTGCCAAGCTTACGGTGTTGAACACCCTGCTGCAGGTGTGGCACTGCGCGCAGCGTTTGTTATCGATAAAGCTGGTGTTGTGCGAGCGCAAATGGTGAATGATCTGCCGATTGGACGTGATATTGATGAGTTGCTACGACTGATTGATGCAGTACAATTTGCTGACGAACATGGCGAAGTATGTCCTGCTGGCTGGAAAAAAGGCCAAGCCAGTATGAAGGCAAGCCCTGAAGGTGTAGCCCAATATCTAGCTGAACATTCAGAAGCACTGTAGTTCAATAGTTCGGAGCCCATAAGACTCCATCTTTGCGAACGCAGTGAAGCAATCCAGCATGATGTCTAATTGGACATCCGAACTGGATTGCTTCACCCCGGCAAATGCAATCCCTTCCATTTATTCATCATTTTACAAAACAAGGCTGCTGTTTTCTCGGCATCATAAATGGCCGAGTGTGCTTCATTTGCATCAAAAGAAATACCTGCCGCTTTCATCGCCTTTGCTAGAACCGTCTGACCATACATTAAACCTGCAAGTGTTGCGGTATCAAAACAAGTAAATGCATGAAAAGGTAATTTAACCCCCGCACGTTTAGCTGCAGCTTTTACAAACAGTAAATCAAACCATGCATTATGCCCGACCAAAACAGCGCGTTGGCAACGACTTTGTTTTAATGCTTTGTTAATGGGCGCAAACAAGCGCTCTAGCGCCTGCTTTTCATCCACAGCAAATCGCAAGGGTTGCCATGGGTCGATGTGATTGAAGGCGAGAGATTCGGGATTTAGCTCGGCATTTTCAAACGGCAACACATGTTCAAAAAAACTCGCACCTTGGGTGAACTGGCCTTCTTCATCAATGTCCATCAAGACCACGCACATTTCGAGTAAAGCACTGTTTTGCGGATCAACTCCTCCAGTTTCAACATCGACAACAACGGGTAAAAATCCGCGAAAACGGTGTTTGATTTGCTTGGTGATGAGTGGGTCAATTGAATTCACGAATACTCCATTGCAGTGTGCTGCCAGCAGCTAAAGGCACGACAAAATTGTGTCCTAATGGCAGCGTGTGAGGGATGACTTGCGGTGCTTTAATCAATTCTATTTTATCTTGAAGAATCGGGAGTTGATAAAAGTTGGCGCCAAACTCACTCATGAACGCGTTAAGCATTGATAAGCTGTCGAGCTGCTCAAAGACTTGCGCATACATGGCCAATGCGTAAGGCGCTGAATAGACGCCTGCGCAGCCACAGGCATTTTCTTTTTTTTCTGTGGCGTGGGGGGCGCTGTCGGTACCTGCAAAAAATCTACCTGTACCAGAGATGGCTGCCTGTTGCAGCGCAACTTGGTCATGTTCATGCTTTAAAATGGGCAAACAATAATAATGGGGTCTAATACCGCCCGCTAATAGCTGATTGCGGTTAAACAACAGATGATGGGGCGTAATTGTTGCTGCGACGGTATTGGGGGCTTGCGATACAAACTCAACCGCCGCACGCGTGGAGATATGTTCCAGTACAATTCGTAGTTTAGGGAAGTCGCGAACAAGAGGCGCTAAATGCGAGTCTATAAACATGGCTTCACGATCAAAAATATCGCCGTGGGTGACTTCACCATGAACCTGCAAGACTAAATCATGTGTTTGCATTACTTCAAATAGGGGGTAAAGGGCTCGAATTGACTGAACGCCCTGTTCTGAATTCGTTGTCGCACCGGCTGGATATAGTTTCGCACCTAATATATATGGATGGTTTGCTGCGCTGATTAAATCCTCAGGAGTGACGGTTTCATTTAAATACAGAGTCATGTAGGGAGTAAAATGTGTCAAGCTACCGAGTGCTGCAGTAATACGATGTCGATAAGAAATAAGTGATTCGGGAGTGGTCAATGCCGGTTGAAGATTGGGCATGATCAATGCACGGGCGAAATGCTGGGCACTTGCCGGGACGGTATGCACCAATGCGTCGTTATCTCGCAGGTGCACATGCCAATCATCGGGACGAGTAATGGATAAAGTTCGCACGATTGAAAGATCCTGAAATGAAAGGTCAAGGATAACATGGTTTGTGTTTAATTTGACACAGGCCTCTTGGGTTCTATTCGATCGAAAAATGAGCATGATCAACGAGTTGTTGGCAAATTAGCTGTATTATAACATTTTTTTTTCAAAAGGATTGACAATCAAGTGATTTGTGTGAAATATATGAGAACGATATGGGTTGTTAACCGCATACGCTGGCTTGAACTTGAAAAGGAATTTATTCCGATGTTGTTGACAACGGGTAATTCAAGATTGATAATCCTATCAAGTACGTTTTCGGATTAGAGCGATAATGGCGTACTGAAGTCAGCACCAAGTTGTGGCTTTACGAAAAAAAACGGAAGTTTAATAATAAAAAGTGGAGATAAAATATGTTAAATTTGAAAAAAACAGCTGTAGCTGTTCTTGCTCTAGGTAGCAGCGCTGTATTTGCTGGTTCCATGGGTCCTGTTTGCAGCGCTGTAAACGTTACTGTTCCTTGCGAATCTACAGCATGGGAATTCAGTGGAAAAGCAATTTACTTGAAAGCTCAAACTGGTGACAACTCTGGTTACAACCCAGTTTTTGACAGCAATCAGTATGTTAATCACGCGCCAAACTACAATTGGGGCTTCCAACTTGAAGGTGCATACCACTTCAACACTGGTAATGACCTGAACCTCAACTGGTACCACTTGAATCATTCAAGTCAAGCAACAGTTGGTCTTCAACCTGCATTTACTTTCAATGGCACACCTGGTCTAGGTGGCACACAAACAACTACTATCAACAGTGCAAGCAAAAGCGTTGCTCCTAAGTGGGATGCTGTGAACATTGAAGTCGGCCAACACGTTGATTTTGGTGATAACAAAGCCATTCGCTTCCACGGTGGCGCTCAGTACGCACGTGTAGCTAATGATATCAAAACATCTAGCAACGTATCATACTCAGCGACTGATCCAGCAGTTACTTTGACAAACTACGGTTCAAGTCAACAGTACAACCACACTTACAACGGCTTTGGCCCACGTGTAGGTATGGATATGTCTTATGATTGGGGCAATGGTCTAGGTATTTATGCTAATGGCGCAACTGCATTGTTGGCTGGTACACGTTCATTCAGCAATACATACACTGATGCATCAAACGCAATTGCTACCAACCTATCTAGAACATCTATTGTTCCAGTATTGGATGCTAAATTGGGTGCAACTTACACTTATGCTATGGCACAAGGTGATTTGACTCTGGATGCTGGTTGGATGTGGATTAACTACTTCAGTGCTCAATCTAACGTAGTAGGCAACACTTCTGACTTCGGTCTGCAAGGTCCTTTCGTTGGTTTGAAATGGCTTGGTAACATTGCGTAATTTCTCGCAACGGTTCCAACTTAAAAAACCCATCACTTCTGTGATGGGTTTTTTTTTATCTTTAAAATAAGACTGTAAAAAACAGCATTCATTGCCTAGCCAACCTAATTCTCCCCCTGTATAATCCGCCGCTCAGTCCCCCTACGCCGGCAGGAGTATAGCTTGATGAATTATAAATCCCTTATGTTGTTTGTATCACTTGGCGTGAGTCCTCTTCTCTCTCAGGCGGATGATGTTCAATTGCAGCATGAAATACAGCAATTACAACAACAAACGATAGCACTTCAGAACCAGTTAAATCATGTACAACAGCAATTAGGAAAAAAAAGTCAGGTTAAGAAGCATCCAACGAAAAAAAAACCTTCTAAAGTTAAATCAGAAGGGGTTCACAACAGCACTGTGAGTGTGAAATCCATTAACGGGCATCCTGAGTCTGTGGAGTATAACCCCGTAGCATTAATGGCTGACGGACATGTAGTGAGCTATATTGCAGGAATGCCAGTTGTTTCATCTCCCTATCTAGGTGATAGGCCCGCATTTGATGGCTCGGATTATATTGTCAATATTTCCAGTATTAACCGAGATGTTCGATTAATGCAGCAACGTCGCCGCTTATATCGCGCCTATGAGCACATGGGTTATCCACGGCCCAATTTACCTATTATCCAGCTCAGTGGAAAAGCTGAGCCGGTAGGTTCATGGCATCAATCTCCTACCGGTGAGTCAACAGGTGACTGGACATTAGGGTCTAGCGAATTAGATGTCGCGGGAGCCATCAATGATAAGGTCGAAGCCTATTTAGCTCTAGCGTATGATGAGTCTCCGCCTGTGCTAGGTGGGGCTCGTGTTGCGAACTCAGGCTTTAATTTAAATATGGGATTCGTCAATATTGGTGATTTGGATGAATCACCGTACTACTTCACTGCAGGACAGTTGTATGTACCCTTTGGTCGATTCTCATCGGCTATGGTTAGCTCACCACTGACCATGCGTGTCGCAAGAACCAAGACCCGTCCGGTCATATTTGGTTATAAATCTCAGCAGGATGTTGGACCTTTTGCCGCGGCTTATGCCTATAAGAGTGATACCACGTTAGGTAATTCAGCCGTAGGTGGTTTTAATCTAGGATATATCTTTAATTTGGGCTGCACCTCAGGTGAGTTTGGTGGCAGCATTATTAGCTCAATGGATGATGCCGGCGGTATGCAGTTTACTGGCTCATCGAGGGCTTCAACGTTTGCAGGTTTTTCTTCTTCAACGAATGGCAGCGAGTTAGTGCATAAAGTCGCAGCAGGTGGTCTGCATGCCATTTTAAATTATGAATCGTATAGTTTAACAGCCGAGTGGGTTAGTTCTATTGGACGGTTTCGTGCGCAGGATTTAAGCTTTAATGGTCATGGTGCTCAACCACAGGCTGCTCAACTGGAATTAGGTAAGACATTCATGGCATTTGATAAGCCCTCATCAATTGGTGTAGGCTATCAGTGGTCACATGAAGTGTTAGCATTAAATTTACCAGAACAGCGTGTTAATGGAGTGTTTAACATCTCGATATGGAAAGATACCGTTGAAAGTATTGAATATCGACATGATTTTAATTACGGGATAACGCAATTTGGAAATGGTGCCGCTCCCGCTGGTGAAGTGAATGCAAATACAATGGGCCCAGGCGGTTCATCAGATACCGTATTGGCGCAAATTGGCGTTTATTTTTAATTGTTTTTTTGAAAGGAACAGGTATGTCAATTAAATCAGATCGATGGATAGAAAAAATGGCAAGGGAACATGGAATGATTACGCCGTTTCAATCAGGACAGATGCGTGAGCATGACGGTGAACGGATCATATCCTATGGTGTCTCCAGTTACGGCTACGATGTTCGCTGCTCAAACGAATTTAAGATTTTTACGAACATTAATTCTGCGGTAGTTGATCCAAAGGAATTTGATGAGAACAGTTTTGTCGATGTGCAGTCAGATGTTTGCATCATTCCCCCCAACTCCTTTGCTTTAGCACGTACTGTAGAATATTTTCGAATTCCACGAGATGTCTTGACCATTTGCCTTGGCAAGTCAACTTATGCTCGTTGCGGTATCATCGTGAATGTCACACCGCTGGAACCAGAATGGGAAGGGCACGTGACCCTAGAATTTTCAAACACGACCACCTTGCCTGCTAAAATTTATGCTAATGAAGGCGTTGCTCAAATGATCTTTCTTGAAGCGAGTGAGGTCTGTGAGGTGTCTTACCGCGACCGAGGTGGTAAATATCAAGGGCAAGTTGGGGTTACCTTACCCAGAACCTAAGCTGTTGGGCCAAGGCCCAACCTACGCTCCATCTCGAATAGGATGCTGTTCGCGGGATGCGTTAATGCGATCGCGCAAATCTTTACCCGGTTTGAAATGAGGGCTGTATTTTGCAAGAGTGACAACCCGCGCTCCAGTTTTAGGGTTGTGAGCATTGCGAGGCGCACGAAAGTGCAGGGTGAAGCTGCCAAAACCGCGAATTTCGATTCGCTGGCCTTGCGTCAGTGAATCGCTCATCAGTTCGAGAATACGATTGATGCTGTCTGTCACCTTCACTTCTGGCAGATGGGTCATTTTTGCTGCAATACTTGCAATAAGTTCAGATTTAATCACGTTGACTCCTATTGTCATATTGTATTAATAGTATTCCATTAGTATAGATTTGAAAAGAATTATTGTAGCAATTTACAGATCAACCCTTCACTCGTTGGTGAATATAGGCTCTAACTACTCCCCAGCTCATTTGTACCGAAGTGACTTTGGTGACTATAAACGCCTTGGTTCTAAGAGGTTTGCTGGTGCTGATGACCGTTAAGCACGTTGCCGTTTCTTCTATGCGATGGCTTACCAGCGTCCACGTTTCTCCTATGAAGCCTGTTGCATTAATGTATACCAGGGTTGCATCCTCTAACTTACACGATAAGAAATTATCATGAATAAAACGTATGTTTCCAGTGGCAGGTAAAAAATCGTCTAGTGCGTGCAAAGCGAGGCACTGCTGACGCGCAGCATTATGCAATGATTGAAATAATTCAATGCCAACGCATTTCTCCATGTTAAATACCATGGCACTAGCAAGAACTGCTTTGCCTGTGCCGCTGCCTAGATCGTAAAACACAGTATTTTGGTTTGGTTTGGCCAGTGACAACAGAGCAATAAAAGGACCGAATACGATTTCACCATAAATATAATCTATTGCATCATGTTCTTGTCGAGCTTCGCGTGATAGAGCAAAACCATTGATATCACCGTACAGTTTTTCAAATACAGGTTCTACTGTGTCAATGGCAAAAGTTTTCCGCCAGCGCCAAATGGCGAGTTTTTGCCAAGAATTAGCGCATACAATCACTAGCATAATCAATAAAAAGAACAGTATAGTCCACATTAAAACCAGATCAGAGTGCTTCATTTAATTGACTTCAGACAACAACCCTTGTTCCTGCATCCACGTATCACTCGCAAATTTAGACATATAATTACGAATAGAATCAGGCAATATCACCAAGCATTTTTGCCCTTTTTTTAAGTCTTGTGCCGCCTGTAATGCACCCCACATCGCAGCACCACAGGAGCCACCCACCAGCAGACCTTCATCGCGCATTAATTGACGTGCTGTATCAAATGAGTCCTTATCATTGGTTTTAATATAGGCGTCAATCAAGGTGTTATCTAGCACATCCGGGAAAAAGTCATACCCAACCCCTTCAACGAGATATGGTTTTATTATCTCGCCGCCACCAAGAATGGAACCAATGGGGTCAACACCAATGATTTTAATGGACGGATTGTATTCTTTAAGTCGTCTTGCAACACCTGTGATAGTGCCTCCAGTACCGACGCTCGCGACAACCATGTCCAAGTCTGAACCAAAATCATCAATGATCTCCTGTGCGGTCGTTCGATAATGCGTATTTGGATTTTCAGGATTAGCATATTGGTCAAGAATATGCGAATTAGGGATCTCTTGTTGGAGTCTTTTAGCCAGTGAAATATGGCTATCCGGATCGTGTGATGCCGCCTCAGATCGTGTGCGATAAATCGTCGCCCCTAAACGTTCCAGAACCACTTGTTTTTCGTGGCTCATTTTATTGGGCATCGTGATAATGATTTTATAACCCAATACCGCCCCTGCAAGGGCTATGCCAATCCCCGTGTTGCCTGATGTGGGTTCAATTAACGTATCGCCCGGTTTGATACGGCCTGCAAGCTGCGCACTGTTTACCATTTGATAGCCAATACGGTCTTTCACCGAACCGCCGGGATTAAAAAACTCACATTTGGCATATAAATCACAGGCAAGATGTGCGCCCATTCGATTGATTTTGACCACAGGGGTTTGACCAATGGTGTCCAAAATAGTGGAATAGATCATGATTGTCCTTAAGCATGGGGGCATGGAAGATAGAGACATAAAAAACTCATGGCTCTAGATTGATGATAAAGGGTTAGTGGCTATTTAGGAAGTCCAATAATTAACTTCAGTGCATATTAATATGGGACACGCAAGGATTATTCCCACGGCTGTCGCATTAAAATTTGATCAACCTGCCGTAGGTTGGGCCTTGGCCCAACAATAACGTATTAAAATCCACAGTTGCAGAAAAAATCCTTGTCAAAATACAGTTATTAGATCTAACCTGTGCGCTCAAGGAGATTTTATACA
>CANJSM010000021.1 GCA_947477015.1 Legionellaceae bacterium | reverse complement strand
GGCACAGCAGAAGGTAGCTGAAAAGTCGAATGAAATTACTGCTATTCCATTTGGATGGTGGAAAATAATTTGCACTGGACATTAGCTAGATTGTTGGGCCAAGGCCCAACCTACGGCAGGTTGATCAAATTTTAATGCGACAGCCGTGGTTTCACCCTGTATTGCTGTGTCTTTCTATTCAAAGTATAAGTATAATCAAACCCATGATAAGGTCGAATGACCAAACTTAATTCAAAAGGTACTCCTAGGCATGTTTTATTTATTATTGACGCTAGTGTTTATTTTGTCTTGGGCATTAACGTGGTTAGTGCAACGCTATGCCGTCGCTAAAAATATTATCGATAGCCCTAATTTGCGAAGTTCACATGTTGTACCTACACCACGTGGTGGGGGGGTGGCTTTTGTGATAGCTTTTTTAATTACCGTTCCTTTTGTGGCTCATCTAGGATTGGTTACCATAGCTGGAAGTCTGGCATTGATTGGGGCAGGGTTGTTTTTAGCAGTTTTAGGATTCTTGGATGATCATGGTCATATTGCTGCCCATTGGCGTTTGCTAGGTCATTTTTCGGCATGTATGCTCGCGATATTCTGGTTAGGAGGCATGCCGTCCATTACGTTTTTTGCTTGGGATTTGCCTTCAAGTTGGCTGGCGGATGCCTTGGCTGTTATATACCTTGTTTGGTTATTGAATTTATATAATTTCATGGATGGTATAGATGGTATTGCTGGTGTTGAAGCGGTGAGTGTATGCTTTGGGGTTGCCTTTATCTATTGGTTGAGTGGTATTCCTGGGCTTACGGTATTGCCGCTGCTGTTAGCTGTTTCTGTTATTGGTTTTTTATGTTGGAATTTTCCTCCGGCACGTATTTTTATGGGCGATGCTGGTAGCAGTTTCTTGGGGTTTATTCTAGGCGTTTTGTCGATCCAAGCGGCCCATATTAATAAAGCTTATTTCTGGAGCTGGATTATTTTGCTGGGCGTGTTTATCGTTGATGCGACCTTCACATTAATTCGTCGTGCATGTCGTGGTGCCAAAATTTATCAAGCGCATCGCAGTCACGCCTATCAACAAGCAGCGTTCATTTTTGGTGGTCATTTACCTGTAACATTAGCTGTATTGGTGATAAATGTTTTGTGGTTATTGCCATGGGCCATTTTAGTAGGTTTACAGTACGTGAATGGGTTAGTAGGTTTATTGATAGCTTATGTTCCGTTGATAATGATGGCGATTCAGTTCAAAGCAGGTCAAGAAACAAAATAATTGCATTTCTTAAGGTTTAGTTAAGAAACTTCCTGTACAATGACGACTGACACCGCTATATGTGATTTATATTTATTCAAATTGTAGTCGCCATGATCGCCATGGATAATGTCTATGGACTATAGAGCGATTGCGAAGTTA
The DNA here is from genome assembly GCA_947477015.1 of Legionellaceae bacterium. Classification (GTDB taxonomy): domain Bacteria; phylum Pseudomonadota; class Gammaproteobacteria; order Legionellales; family Legionellaceae; genus DDPF01. Next base: position 26,069 of record CANJSM010000021.1, on the reverse strand, counting down.
GGGAGATGTAATAATGTTAATTTTAACTCGACGTATTGGTGAGACATTAATTATTGGTGATGATGTAAACATTACTGTTTTAGGTGTTAAAGGCAATCAAGTTCGATTGGGTATTAATGCACCAAAAGACGTTTCTGTGCATCGTGAAGAAATTTATTTGCGTATACAACAAGAAAAACAAGACACTGATACTGATGGCGAAGAAGTTTAATTGTAACTTCTCGCACTTCATCCAGAACGCCGTGAGGAATCTCCAGCATGAACTACCGTGCTAATCTCGGAGACTCCTCATTGCGTTTCATCAACTCTACGCAATGACGTATCTCCTGACGATAAAAAATGGGCCAGTCCTGCTTCATCGATCAAAATAAGCTGTCCTTCTTCATTAATACCATTTGCTCTTCCATTTAAATAGCCTGTGGGTTGAGATACGGTAATGAACTGTCCAAATAGATAATCTGCATGTTTCCAAGTCTCGATGAATGAAGTCAATCCTTGAGTTATAAACTGGTGAAGATGTTGTTCTAAGTGAATAATCAATTTGGCAATCAGTGTATTTCGATCCAATGTAGCCCCTGTTATTTCATATAAAGAACAACAAGGCCTATCCAACGAGGCGAGTTCATCCATGGATGAGTTCACGTTTAATCCAATACCTATCACCACATCAACACCAGTTTTGCTCTCTCCTATGACCTCAATCAAGCTGCCACATAATTTTTTAGTGTTCCAAATCAGATCGTTTGGCCATTTAATCCTGACGTCTTCAATGTGCATATGATTCAATGTAGCTAAGACCGCTAAACTGACCACAATACTTAAACCAGATAATTGTGAAAACTCGCAATCAAAATGCCTTCGTATTGAGAAATAAATGTTTTGACCATAAGGAGAATGCCATTGTCGCCCAAAGCGGCCTCGTCCATGGGTTTGCGTCTCCGCACAACAGGCTTCTATCATCTTGCTCGAGGGTAGTTCTTTTAAAAATCGATTGGTAGAGTCGACAGAATCGAGCGCGTGAATTCGAATGGGTTTGTTAAATTCAGCAGTCTTGAGGTAATCTTGAATGCTTGATTCGTTGAGCAACGTTATTCCCCTTGTCCAAACTTCAATTGCGCTGAAATAGAAACATATCTAATCTCAGTCACTTCAGGCTCATGACACAATGCAGCACAGCAGCTTACGTGTGGTTGAAATGAAACCATCTTCCAAATTTTATCATGCAATGAGTCAACAATGAGTTGATCTGTTGAAGGCAGGGCCGGGACATCAAATTGTTGTGTTGGGTAGGATAAGCCCAAGCCACAGGCTTTAATCAATGCTTCTTTTTGTGCCCATAAGTGAAAAAATGCCAAGGGTTTGAGTGGGGGTGGCGTATTGAATAGCGCTTGATTTTCAGCATTGGAAAACATTTGACGACCGATCCCCTCATATGGACGTCCCGCAAAACACTCTAAATCAATGCCCAACTGAAATTCACTGCCAACAGCAAGCAGCGCCATGTCTTCAGAATGGCTTAAATTAAATTGTAGCTGTGGCGCGCCAAGTAAAAACGGTTTTCCGTGATGGCCTTGATCAAAGACTAGTTGAGCTGCAGAAGCATTGCAGTAGCGTGAAAGAATAAGGCGAAGCATCGCGCGCGCGATGGTGAAGCGCCGCTTATGGCGCGGAAAATAATACCTGTTAGCGCGTTTTACTTCATCCTCAGCAAGCAAACCTATTGCTTCAGGAAATTCACTGTGCAGTGGAAATTGCCAGATATCAATGCGTGTTTTTTTCAAAAAACAGTCATTTAAGTCAAGGGTTTTAAATGAGTCCTTCATGTTAAAATCATCTGAAAAGTGGCATCAAATATCAGTTGCGGTTATTATACCCTATATATGTGAACAGTATACCTTTACCAACGGATAATAAATGAGCCGACAATTTTTGGATTTTGAGCAGCCTATTGAAGAGTTAAACCAGAAAATTCAAGCACTTCGAATGGTAGGTCATGACAATACGATCAATTTGAGCGAAGAAATTACGCGCCTAGAAGCCAAATCACAAGAGCTGACTACGCACATTTTTTCTCGTCTAACGCCTTGGCAAATTGCACAAATGGCGCGTCATCCTCTGCGTCCGCAAACAACTGATTATATAGAACACATGTTCACGGATTTTCAGGAACTACACGGTGACCGTCATTCATCTGCAGCACCTGCAATCATTGGTGGTTTGGCTCGCTTTAATGGCGAACCAGTTATGATTTTAGGTCATCAAAAAGGCAAGCGTACAAAAGAAAAAGTGTATAGAAATTTTGGCATGGCACGGCCTGAAGAGTATAGAAAAGCATTGCGTTTGATGAAAATGGCAGAACAATTCAATATACCGGTATTTACGTTTATCGATACAGCTGGTGCCTATCCTGGTATTGGAGCGGAAGAGCGTAATCAATCGGAAGCCATTGCTAGAAATTTGATTGAAATGTTTAAGTTGAAAATACCGATTATTTGCACGGTGACGGGGGAAGCAGGATCAGGTGGCGCGTTAGCCATCGGTGTTGGTGACAGGGTGATCATGCTTGAGTATGCGATATACTCGGTGATTTCACCTGAAGGATGTGCCTCTATTTTATGGAAAGATCCTGCTAAAGCGAGTGAGGCCGCGGGCGCAATGGGGATCACCGCGCAAAAAACGCTCGGCTATGAGTTGATCGATCGCGTTGTGGAAGAACCATTGGGTGGAGCGCATCGAAACATAGTTGAAATGGCTGCCACATTGAAATCTATTCTTACCGATGAACTTCATCTACTTCAATCGCTGTCTACACAAGAGCTGCTTGATCGTCGCTATAGTAAATTTATGGCCATGGGTGCGTGTGACTAACGCTCTACTGGATGATAACTGGCTCAATCATCTAGCCAGTTATCATCATTTATTCGTCGGATTTAGTGGCGGGTTAGACTCCACCGTGCTACTGCATCGACTGTCTCAAATTCCTGTGCTGGCGAGTAAATTATCTGCTATTCATGTCCACCATGGATTAAGCCTTCACGCTGATGCATGGCTTCTGCACTGTCAGACTATTTGTGCTTCTTTATCCATTCCAATCACTGTTCGTGTCGTTGAGTTCGAGCAACGATTTAACCTAGAAGAGCACGCAAGAAAGGCTCGTTATGATGCATTTTTGGCTTTAATTGGAGAAAACGACGGCCTCTTGTTGGGACACCACGCCGATGATCAAGCTGAAACATTGTTGTTGCAATTACTACGCGGTGCTGGGGTCGATGGTTTGGCTGCGATGCCGGCCATTAAACCACTGGGTTTAGGTCAATTGTTAAGGCCGTTTCTCAAATGTTCACGGGCTGCATTAGAAGCATACGCTCACGTGCATAAATTGACATGGATTGATGATGAAAGCAATCAGGACAGTACTTTCTCGCGTAATTACCTGCGCCATCAAGTCATGCCTTTACTTCGTGATCGCTGGCCTGGTGTGGTTAATAATTTGGCGCGTACTGCGTTGCATTGTCAGGATGCTAAAGCTAATCTTCATGCTTTGGCTGAGCTAGATTGCCCAGAATTAATAGCACCTAGTGATACGTTGTCAATTAGTCCCTTATTGATTGAAAAAACACAAGATCATGCTCGCCTTGGAAACGTATTACGCACTTGGTTGATTAACAACGACGTCAGGCTGCCCTCTACGGCTACATTTAACCGGATTATTCACGAGGTGATTGATGCGGACAAGGATGCGGTGCCTTGTGTTGAATGGGAAGGGGTAAGGATACGCCGTTATAGAGATAAATTATATTTATTAAAACAAGAGCCCATCGTCACTGGATCTACCCTTGACTGGCATAATTTTCCGGCGCCACTAGAAATTAACCATCAAAATCTGTGTGCAACACTCTCGAAAACTGGGCTATTTGTTCCTCTAAACAGTCGAGTCCAGATTAAGTTTAGACAGGGAGGGGAGCAATTGTGTAGCCACGGCCAGACTAAGACGTTAAAAAAATTACTGCAAGAGTGGCATGTCCCTCCATGGCAACGTGATACAATCCCTCTTGTGTATGTTGGTGATGAGTTGGTTGCAGTGGTCGGGTTTGCAATTGATGACCGATTTTATACGAAAAATCAAGCCAATACTTATCAAATTGACTTGGTTTAAAAGTAACTGTTCGCACGTTTTTGCGCAGACATGTAACATCAGGGAAAATTATGTCACAGCCACTAATTAACATCACAAAAAAACACGCGTTCACCTTCGCCTTTTTTTTAGTTCTGTATGAGTTTCTGACCTATATCGCCAATGACATGATAATGCCTGGAATGATAAACGTCGTGGCAACATTCCATGGCCCAGAATCAGCCATTGCCTCATCATTGACGGCGTATGTATTAGGTGGGGCTAGTTTACAATTATTCTTAGGACCGCTATCTGATCGGTTTGGACGGCGACCGGTGATGATTTTCGGTGCGTCTTTCTTTTTTTTATGGACAGTGTTGATTGCTTGTTCCAACTCAATTGATCAATTTTTGTTTGCACGTTTTTTTGAAGGCATGGGATTGTGCTTTATTTGCGTTGTTGGGTATGCAACGCTCCAAGAAATTTTTTCAGAAATGGACGCCATTCGCCTCATTTCTATCATGGCCAATGTCTCCATCACAGCCCCTTTGTTAGGACCACTCTTAGGTGCAGTATTTATTCATTATTTTAGTTGGCGGATTATTTTTGTCATCATTGCTGTATTCGCATTATTGGTTCTTTGGGGGTTGTGGCGGTTTATGCCAGAGCCGCTTGGGCAAATCAAACGTGATGGACAGCAAATAAAAGTCACTAAGCTGTCTTTTAAAGTGATTGCCGCAAATTATAGAACTTTGCTCACTAAACGTTCGTTTATGATGGGTTCTCTCGCTCTAGGCTTGTTGTGCTTGCCTTGCGTTGCCTGGATAGGATTAGCCCCTGTTATTATGGTGTTGGATGCCAAACTTTCCATGATTCAGTACGGACTATGGCAAATTCCCGTGTTTGGTGCTTATGCGTTAGGAAACATCTGTTTACACCGATTGACACATCACTTGAGTCTTAAGCGATTAGTATGGATAGGCATGCTTCTAGCTACAGTTGGTTTGCTTAGTATGATTATTTTACCGCTATGGTTTGATGGCTCATATATTTGGCTCATGCCGGGATTAATCATATATTTTATGGGATCGGGTATTGCCACAGCGCCATTGAATCGATTCATTCTTTACTCAAACGAGGTGAGCAAAGGGACGACGTCAGCACTAGTGAGTATGATCACTATGACTATCCAAGGCTTTGGTATTGAGGGATCTAATTATTTATATCTATCGCACAACAATCTATTATTTGGTTTAGGCTGTGCTTTAACTGGATTGATGTCTATCGTATTGTGGATTGGAGCAGCTTATGAAAATGTACATAGCAGGGGTTGATGAAGTAGGGCGAGGTCCTTTGGCAGGTCCTGTGGTTACTGCTGCAGTTATCTTACGTGAGCCCATTGAGGGCGTCACTGATTCGAAGAAACTAACACCATTAAAACGCAAACACCTAGCGTCCATTATTCAACAGCAAGCGTTATGTTACGCATATGGACGTGCCGAGGTTGAAGAAATTGACCGATTAAATATACATCATGCAACGCTCTTGGCCATGAAGCGTGCGATTGAGGGGCTGTCCATTGCTCCTAGTGAGGCGTTGATTGATGGGTTATACATCCCTCAAGTCTCTATGCCGTGTCGTGCCATTGTCAAAGGCGACAGTTTGATCACGGAAATTGGTGCAGCGTCTATTTTAGCAAAAGTGATGAGAGACAATGAAATGGATGATATGGACGCATTGTATCCGGGGTATGGTTTTGCAGCACACAAAGGCTACCCTACGGCAGTGCATCGTGCTGCCCTACAAACGCTAGGACCCTGTGCAATCCATCGACTCAGTTATGCACCTGTTGCAGCAGCAGTTCAATTAGATCGTACTAGGGTTTGTTGACCCATTAAGAACTCGGCTTTCCGGACAAGCAAAAAATAATTGAAATTAACTCATGTTGGGCTATAATTAAACAATGGATGCCTCGGTTAGGAGTTTCATCATGAGAACACCGTCTGAATTGCACTCGCTTGCACAAGAGATAAAACATTCTGTTTTAACGTCTGATACTAAACGTCAATTATTAATTGAGTTGGAAAATAGTAAGGCTAGTGATTTACCTCAACTGAGTAAAAAAATAGAAGCCCTCACCAGTGAAGCGTTAGATAAGGCGTTTGAGGAACCACCTAAAGACACACCAGTATTTCCTGATGTACCGACTCATGTGATTCAGATTGATGACAGGTTGGTTAAACTAAGAGAGGTTGAGCATGCATTGAATGATGCGAAAATACAGTACAATCAATTTTGTAAAGCAACCAGTACGACAATTCTAGAAAACAGACTTGCTAATGCTGGGATTCAAATGGGGCTTAAACAAAAATTAGATATACTCCAAGGGACAAGAGATGATTTATTTAAAAGGTACCAAGGCAAACCTGAGGCATCCTTGACCGGTAAGCAAAAAGAATATCGTTTCAATCGAGTTGAAAATTTCAAAGCGGATGTAAGAGCGTTCACGACTTATGCAAAAAATAAAGAAGCAGACTATTGGAAAAAAATGGATCGCAATTTTCAGTTAGAAAAGAAAGCACAAGAAGTAATAGCTTCTGCCTTAGCCGTTACTCATAAACCTTCACTTAGCGACATAACACTAGCAGCAGCACGAAACTTAATGACTCGGTTTAAAGTGGCTAGTCAACAGAATAGGGTTAAGTCCTCACCAAACACTGATAAACCAGAGTCACCAAGAATAAACAGGCCTTAACTTAAATTATTAAACAATATTCGATGTGAACTAATCGACATTAAAATACCAAAACTGGCTAAAAAAGTAACCATGGCCGATCCGCCATAGCTGACCAAGGGCAGGGGGATCCCGACCACTGGTAATATTCCCATGACCATTCCAATATTGACGAAGGCCGATAGAAAAAAGGTCATGGCTAAACTGGCAGCCAGCAAGCGCGTAAAGCAGGTTTGTGCATGTCGAGCGATACTTAAACATCGTAACGAAATGAGCATCACTAAAACAATTAAGATAAAACAACCGACAAAGCCAAACTCTTCACCCGTTACTGCAAAAATAAAGTCAGTGGCATGCTCAGGCAAAAAATTAAGATGGGATTGGCTGCCTGCTAACCAGCCTTTGCCAAATGCACCACCTGATCCAATAGCAATTTTAGATTGGATAATGTGATAGCCCGTGCCCAAAGGATCATGCTCGGGATTTAGCAAGGTAATGATGCGTTGTTTCTGGTAGTCATGCATGACGTGCCAGAGTAGGGGAGCTGCTAAACTCATTGCTATCGTAATAAATAGTACAATGCGCATCCGAATTCCAGCTAAAAACACAACACACAGTCCTGCTGCCACAACCATGATGGCCGTACCTAAATCGGGTTGTTTGGCAATTAATACGGCGGGAATGAAAATGAACATAGTCGTTATGAACAGTGATTTTAAATCAATCGGCAAGGTTTTTCGATCAACATACCATGCAGCCATCATAGGAACGGCTAATTTCATGATTTCTGATGGTTGGAATCGAAAAAAACCTAAATCAAGCCAGCGCTGAGCGCCTTTACCAATCTTACCCATGATCATAACTGCCAACAGCAGTGTTAAACCGACTGCATAGATCCATGGAGTCCATATCTTGTATTTATGTGGAGGAACGCAAGCAAACACGGTCATAATGCCCATGGCAAGCAACAGGCGCATGCCTTGCCGTAATATCATGCCCATATTTTGATTTGAAGCACTGTAGAGAATCACTAAACCAAAAATAATCAACAATAACAATAAGCCCAATAAAGGCAAGTCAATATAAAACGATTTGCCAGTAAATCGATACATTGGGCGTGATGAGGTGATTTTCATGGTGTTTTTAACTCAAAATATGCATCCATTACTTTTCGTGCTACATAGGATGCGGTGGTGTCATTTTCGACCAAAACAGCAATAGCAACCTCGGGCTGTTCAACGGGAGCAAACGCGATAAACAAACTGTGATCGCGTAACCCCTCAGGAAGATTTAAATAATGTTTTTTATCATCTTGACTCATACTGAATACCTGAGAAGTACCTGTTTTTGCTGCGACTGAATAAGGGGCATTTCGACCAAATCGATAACCCGTGCCTTCATTATTGGTGATCACGGAGTGCATTGCATCGATGACTATATCCCAATTCTCAGTATTTTTTAATTGAACTGGATACTCTTCAACTGATTTGAAACGGTGTATTTTACCGTGGTCGTTAATTGATTTGCTCAATAAATGAGGCCGAAAGCGTCGACCATGTTGACTCATTGAAGCGGTTGCATTAGCTAGTTGAAGAGGGGAGGCTAACATAAATCCTTGCCCAATGGATGTAATCAATGTATCGCCCGGATACCAAGGTAAATTCTTGCTATGCCGCTTCCATTGAGGGCTGGGTACAAGTCCTGGGGCTTCTTCATTTACATCCACATGCGTTAATTGCCCAAATCCGAATTGAACCAACATGTCTTCAATGGCCGAGATCCCCATTTTGTTGCCCAATTGATAAAAAAAGGTGTCGCAAGATACCGTAATGGCTCGTTTAACATTCATGATGCCGTGCCCCTTGCGCTTCCAGTCGCGATAGGAATGAGATACGTTGGGCAGTTTGTACCAGCCTGGATCATAAATACGAGAGTTAACGTTAATGACTTCTTTATCTAAACCTGCGATGGCGATAAAGGGTTTTACTGTGGATGCAGGGGGATAAAGTCCTCGTACAGCACGATTATACAAAGGCCTGTCATGCGCATCAGATAGCATTTTGTAGTCGCTGTTACTGATTCCGTTAACAAACAAATTAGGATTGAAACTCGGGGAGCTAGTCATCGTTAAGATATTGCCATTGCTGACATCCATGAGTACAACCGCGCCGCGTTTGTCCTGGAGTGCCTCATAAGCCACCTGCTGTAATCGCGAGTCAATGGTGAGGTAAAGTTTTTCACCTGAAATGGGTGCTTGTTTTGTTAAAACATGAACGGTTCTTCCGCTAACATCCGTTTCTACTTGTTGATAGCCTACCTCGCCATGCAGCTTGTTTTCATAAAATTTTTCTACGCCAGCTTTGCCAATAAAGTTAGTTGATCGATAGTTAGTGCTGTTGACATGCTGAAGTTCCTGTACATTGATTCGACCAACGTACCCCAGCAAATGAGCTGTTGTTTCACCTAATGGGTAATAACGCATGAGTCGAGCTTTGATACTGACGCCAGGAAACTGATATTGATTGCTGGCAAATATGGCGACTTCTTCTTGCGTTAACTTTAATTTGAACGGAATAGGCACATAAGCATGATTTTGGTGTCTGGCTCGCTCAAAATTGACGCGATCTTCATCACTGATGGATGGCAACAAATCTTGTAACCGCTGTAATGTTTGATTTAAATTTTTTACGCGCTCAGGGATAATTTCGAGAACATAAACTGGAATGTTCTCAGCAAGAACCACGCCATTCTTGTCAAGAATAATGCCTCTAGGGGGGGCTATAGGAATGATGCTCATTTGATTTTTTAATGACAGCGTCGCATAGCGTTTATATTGTGAAATTTGGAGGTAAGCTAAACGTAAAATTAATACTAAAGAAAACATGATAAGCAAGGCGACCAACAAACTTAAACGAAAGTGGTGGAGCCTTGCTTCAATTCGGTCATTGTGTACTTCCCTGTTCATACGCATTGACTGGATTACTCGATTCGCTCTTGCCACAGGCTTTCTAGATTATACAGTGCGCGGGTTTCTGGTTGCATGACGTGAACAATGAAATCACCAAAATCAATCAGTGCCCAATCACCTGCTTCAAGACCAGTATCGTGCATTGCAGGAACACCCGCTTCTTTCATGTGCTCCATTGTATATTGAGCAACGGCCTTGACATGACGAGATGATCGCCCGCTACAAACAATCATGTAATCAGTGATAGTTGTATGTTTACTGACATCGATGACAGTTACGTCGATGGCTTGAATGTCGTCTAGTATTTTAATCAATGTGCTTAACATTGGGTTTTTATCTTGCATAGTATAGTTATCAACTCAGTCAAAGGTGCTGATTATAACTGTTTAATTTTGAACAGTCTATGTCCTAAGCAAATTCAAATGCCTTTGAGGCCATGAGCTATCGCTAAATTAAGGTCACTAATAATGTCGGCTTTTTTGTTTACGTCATTAATTACAAACCATAACGTCAAATCATATAATTCAAATAAAACTACCGGCTGGTAGGGTGTTGCTTGGACTACATTGGGATGTTTCATTGCGACCTCAAGCAATAATTGTTTGGCTGCATTAAAATTACTATCTTTATCGAGAGATATCTTTAGTTTTATTCGCGACAACGCATTGCTTTTAAACGTAAAGTTGGTGAAAATTTTTGTGATGATTTCAGAGTTGGGTATGATGACATCAGAATAAGATAGCGTATGCAATTGCGTCGATAGCATGCCTATTCTTCTAATAAACCCTTCATTTTTGTTACGATCGCCCACTTCAATGTGATCGCCTATTTTTATGGGTTTAGTCATGATGATGATTAAACCGCAAATAAAGTCTTTTGCAACGTTTTGTAGTCCAAAACCAAGACCCACAGAAAAAGCCCCAGCAACGACAACCAGACTCCGAAAGTTAAAGCCCATAATGTATAATGCAACCAATATACCTATTGCATACGACAAATATTGAGTCAATGAGATCACGATGACTTTTGTGTGCTCAACTTCATTCGCAAGTCTTGTTCGCACCAAGTAGCTTGCAATAATTCTCCCTGATAAGACGATTAATGAAAAAAACGTCACTCCTCTGATAACCATTGCTGGTCTAATGTCTCCCCCAACAATAGCGACCCCCTCATGCAGATGACTAAAAAAAAGATAAACTTGGTAGCGCGTGGTGCCCCATATTTCCATTAGACTCAATATAGCTATTACAAAAGCAGGTAAAATCGCTAAAAATAGCAGAAGGAATAATTCAAAGGGATTTTCATTGTCTGCCAGACCCAATATTTTATGTATCTTTTTTGACCAACAATGATCTGATCCAGTGATTAGAACATACGCTTTTCGTAAATATTGATAGATATCCTTCATGGTCCATATTACAACTGCTGTGATGATTAAGTTAGGGATTAATACTGAACCTAAATAAAGATATCCATGCCATGCTAAGAAGATGTTCGATAGACAGATCAAGAAACACAGCAATGTCGCTTTTTTACGGTAGTGAATTGGCACCCCATGATTTAATATTGGATAAGTTAACCATAGAAAAACAAGGGGCAGTATAGTTATCTCTATAGTCTTGAGTAAGACAAGAAAACCGGCAGTAAAGGGTTGCGTCGCAAGGATTGCGTAGAGCAAGTAGCTTAATAAAATAACGGTTGCTAGGAAAAGGATACGATGATGTATAGAAGTAATTAACCGTTTAGTACACCACTTCGGGAATCCAGTGCAACACGATAGTAAAACTCTGAGGATAACGATGATACATGTCACTTTAGTATAGTTGAGATAGGATAGAGGGATTGTGTTGTTTTTAAAAAATGCTATCTGTATAAAATACAGGTAAAAGAGGCCCAGGATAACGATTGCAAACAGAAAAACAGGTAAGGCTTTTGGATAGTTCTCGGCTCTCATTCCTATAGAAATGTAGAACGATATAACGACCAAGCTTATGGCATAAAGAGATATACCGTTAATTGCAGACAGTAGGATAGGGGAAGGAGCAATGTGGAAAAATAGATAGTTTGCGTAAATGCAGACAAGGCTTAGAGGTAGCATAAAAAGAAGGTAGTCGCGGTTGATGTCCGAACTCATCCCTTCAAACTGCGAGTTTTTCTTTCGTAAAGCCAATGCTATCAACCAACCAAATATTAAGGCCGCTACCAATCCAAGAACATGTGTTGTGTCAAGCTGTTCAATGCCGCTACGCATGTAAATTGCTTGAGTGTTTAGTCGAATATTAGAGAGAGAAATCGAGCTAAAGCTCGCTGTTTCAGGTGATTTAATGAATAGTTTGACCTTGGCTACTTTATTGATTTTATCGGTTGCAATATCTGTTATTTCGTCCAATCGGTATTTTAAGAAATGACATTTTTCCACTTGGGATAAGGTTTTGTTTTTTTCGTTGGAAAGATAGGTGTAAGAGGAGGTATCATGCTGTAATGTGTTTGAAATTTCGGGTTTGTTTAGCAAGTGATTTATTTTTTCTAGTTTGGATTCTCCAGTTTCCATGCACTGTTGTAACTGCTGCTCTAGTATCTTACTTGCATGCAAGGCTTGCGTTAAATCCTCGTAATTGTCGTTGATGTTTAATACTTTCTGACTAATCACACTCAGTTGCTCATTCATTTTTTGAGTGTCAGTTAGTTGCATCCCTATTGGAAGTGCGCTGGATAGTGTCGAAAAGAATGTCCCCACACACAGAGCGAATGCAAAAAAAATACGGTTGTTAACAACGGATGGTTTGTTTTTTGACATGAATTCAGTGCTCCCTGCAAGCTTCATAGTTAAATATACTTATAAATGGACTATTTGGCTACTACCTTCTCGTGTACAGCGAGTGTTATTTACTTTAAAATAAAGCTTTATTCTTTGAGCCGCATACATGATTATGAATAAACCTGTATATCGAAACATACAAAATGCGTTGTTACTTGTTAGCATTTTGGTGTTAGCCATTGCGTTGTACTTTGAGTATGGGAAAGGCATGCAACCTTGCCCACTATGCCTCATGCAACGATTGTGTACTTTTTTGTTTGGCTTGTTTTGCATGATTGCCTTGCAAATAAGCAATTTGCAACGAGCAAGAAGAATTGTGCTGTTTCAAATGATATTTTCTATCTGCGGCATCTACTTTTCGGGACGACAAATTTGGTTGCAATCTCTTCCAGTGGATCAAGCACCAGCCTGCATGCCTAGTTTGGACATGTTGATTCACTATTTTTCAAAAACACAAGTATTAGCTGCCTTGTTGTGGGGGTCGGGTGACTGTGCTGAGGTGAGCTCGCGATTTTTGGGACTTTCGATGCCTACATGGTCCGTTATTTATTTCATGATGTTGCTCTTAGTGACTGGATATCTTTTTATCTCTTTGCCTCGAAACGTGGAGTCTAAGCAAAAATGATGGACTCATTTACCTGTGAAGTTGTGCATCGTCATGCACATACAAAAGCCCGTGTGACTCGTGTAACGACGCCACATGGTGAATTTTTAACGCCAGTTTTTATGCCTGTGGGAACTCGCGCTGGGGTTAATAACATGACTCCTCCTGAATTAATTGATGCAGGCAGCCAAATTATTCTTGGCGGAAATACCTATCACATGCTGTGTGCTCCGGGAATGGAGGTCATTGAGAAAGCAGGAGGCATGCACAAATTCATGGGTTGGCATGGGCCTATGTTAACCGATAGCGGTGGTTTTCAGGTGTTTAGCTTATCCAAAAATCAAAAAATCTGTACTATTGACGAAGAAGGTGCTCATTTTACCATTCCTGGAACACAGCGCCTGATTCACATGACTCCTGAAATGTCATTGGAAACACAAAAAATCATTGGTGCAGACATCATTATGGCATTTGATCAATGCACACCTGATCATTGCACGCATGACGAAGTTCGTCAGATCATGACGCGAACACATCGATGGCTTGGGCAATCGGTAGCCTATCATCAACAATACCCTACGTCGCGTTATGGTGCAAAGCAAGCTCTTTTTGGTATAGTTCAAGGTGGTGTCTATGAAGACCTGCGTCGAGAAAGCGCGGATTTTGTAGCGCAAATGAACACCGATGGAATTGCTATTGGAGGGGAAACAGTAGGTTTTGACATGCCTGCAACTGTTGAAGTGATACGTTGGGTAAGCGCATTTTTACCTGAAAACAAGCCTCGCTATACCATGGGGGTTGGTATGTCACCTCAAGACTTACTCGATGTGGTTGCCGAGGGTATAGACATGTTTGATTGCGTGGCTCCTACTCGAAATGCTCGTCATGGGGCATTATACTGCGGCGAAGTCGTTAGTGATGGCCATTGGTTAAAATTCAGTAGTGAACACGAAAACGAGCGTATACAAATAAAAAAAGCATGCTTTGCTGATGACATGTCACCCATTATGGCCAGTTGTACGTGCTATACTTGCAAACATTATTCACGATCTTATTTGCACCATTTGTTCAAACAAAAAGCCAACTTATTTACTGCACTAGCCAGTATTCATAATGTGCACGTTTTACATGATGTTTGTGCTAAAATGCGCACTTTGATTTCGTCGAACAACAGGAGAGAACATGATTTTAATTAATACATCGCGGGGCGATATTCGTCTTAAACTGGATACAGAACACACGCCAAATACGGCAGCTAATTTTTTAGCCTATGTAAGAAGCGGTTTTTACAATGACACGATTTTTCATCGTGTGATAGATGGTTTTATGATTCAAGGTGGCGGTTTGAATGCACAAATGGAAAACAAACCTAATGATAAGCCCATTAAAAATGAAGCGCGTACTGCTAAACCAAACAAGCGTGGAACGGTTGCGATGGCGAGAACAAACGATCCTCATTCTGCAACATCACAATTTTTTATTAATGTAGCAGACAATGCCTTTTTAAATTATAAAAGCGACCAAGTAGAAGGTTTTGGTTACTGTGTGTTTGCAGAAGTTGTTGACGGAATGGATGTGGTTGATTTAATTGCAAAAGTTAAAACAGGGCAGCGAAGTGGTCACGGTGACGTTCCTGTAGAAGATGTTGTCATTCACTCTATCACTGAAGTCGAGTGAAAATAATCAATTTAGTTGAAGAGGCGCGTGCACTATTGAAAAAAGGTGGTGTGCTCGCCTATCCAACCGAGGCAGTATATGGCCTTGGTTGTGATCCGTTTAATCAGCACGCGGTTGAAAAAATTGGTATTTTAAAGCACCGTTCAATGAGTAAAGGGCTGATTTTGTTGATAGCGGATTGGTCTCAATTAATGCCATTGATTGGATTCGTTACTGATGCACAGCTAGATTCCGTGCGAGCGACTTGGCCGGGCCCGGTGACTTGGGTTTTTCCAAAATCGAATCTCATTCCTGAGTGGTTGTCTGGTCAGCACGATGGTATTGCCATTCGCATGACAGCGCATCCAGTTTCACGTGCGCTATGCACTGAGGGGCCTGTGGTATCAACCAGTGCCAATATTAGTGGCAATGTGCCTGTTGTCGATTTATTGCACCTTCAAGAGCTATTTCCGCAGGGTGTTGATGCTGTATTAGCAGGTGATTTGGGTGGATTAAGTCAGCCGAGTTCGATTTTTGATGTACGCAGTGGCATTCGTCTGCGTTAACTATTGAGTTCAATTGAAAGACTTTAATAAAAAGTGTACAATAGATGCTTTATGATCAAAAAGGATCCAAATGAGCCATAAAAAACATGCATTAACCATTTTTAGCTTGACCATGATCACGGTTGGCTCGGTTGATAGCATAAGAAACTTACCTGCAACGGCTCTTTTTGGTAGCCAGTTGATAGCATTTTTTATTCTAGGGGCATTATTTTTTTTGATTCCCACGGCCTTAGTATCCGCTGAATTAGCCTCTGGTTGGCCAAAACAAGGCGGCGTTTATATTTGGGTTAAAGAAGCGTTTGGTAAGCGAATTGGTTTTTTAGCGATCTGGTTGCAGTGGATTGAAAATGTCATTTGGTATCCAACGATCCTCTCATTTGTTGCAGGAAGCATTGGTTATTTAATCAATCCATCTCTATCAAGCAACCCTTATTTTCTATGCGCGGTTATTGTTAGCTCTTTTTGGGGGGCTACATGGGTAAATTTGCGAGGCATGAGTTCTTCTGCTGTATTAAGTAATGTTTGTGCTATTTCAGGATTATTATTGCCGATGGCCTTAATTATTGGCTTAGGTGCTGCATGGATTGTTGGTGATAACCCTATTCAGATTCAGTTTGACTCGCAAAGCTTGATGCCCCATTGGCACGATCGATCCAAGTGGGTTGCATTGACTGGCGTGATGATGTCGTTTTGTGGTATTGAAATTGCCACTGTGCACGCTAATGACGTGAATAATCCACAGCGTGCTTTTCCTCGCGCATTGGTCTACTCAGTAGGCATTATTTTAAGTACGTTGATTTTAGGATCACTTGCGATAGCTGTGGTGTTGCCGCAAAATGAAATCAATCTTGTCGCTGGTATCATGCAAGCCTTTGATGCGTTTTTTACTCGCTATCATTTGGTTTGGTTTATGCCAGTAGTTGCTATTATGTTGGTGATGGGCGGCCTCGGTGGCGTGAGCAACTGGATTATTGCCCCAACCAAGGGCTTGTTGGTTGCAGCTCAAGATGGCAATTTGCCACCGTACTTTGAGCGTGTTAATCAAAAAGGCGCGCCTGTGGTGATGCTGATTGGTCAAGCTATCATTGTGACGATATTGTCTGCTTTATTTTTGTTTATGCCTAGTGTGAATGGATCTTATTGGTTGTTGACTGCATTAGCAGCACAATTGTACATGTTGATGTACATCCTGATGTTTGTGGCGGCAGTAAAGCTTAGGATTAAAGCACCAGCCCATCCACGAGCGTTTCGTATTCCTGGTGGACTGACGGGCATGCTAATTGTTGCAGGAATTGGCATGATGGGTGTTTTGACTACTTTAGTAGTGAGTTTTATGCCTCCAGATGGGATCGATGTAGGAAGTTTGGCGCGTTATGAAATGACCTTGGCGTCAGGTTTACTGCTGATGTGCTCGCCACCGTTTGTTGCGGCATGGCTACAAGCACGTCGAGATAGAGCGATTGCAGCCAGTGAAGTGATAGCTTAAGGATCTTGGATGTTAAACACCGAGTTATCTCACCTGGCGGCTCGATTACCAGAGCTTGAATGGAAATTGAGCTTGCCTGGGGTGATTATTAATTCCTCATTATTACCACGAGGGCTTTTTCGTAGTCAGCTTGATTGGACTGCAAAATCATGTATCGATGAAATAAAAGCAGACTTGCAGACCATCAAACAGCAAGAGAATGAAAAGAGCATTCATTACCTAGCCGAGCGTGTTGAAAAAAAAATCAATGTCTTGGTCAGGCTTTGCAAGAAAAATACAGACCTAAACACAACAGAACGGCATGCAGCGTTTGGTATTCAAGCTTTGAGTACACGCCAGCAATGGCTGCAAACCATGCGGAAAGACATTGACGTGCTCAGCAAACAGCACCAAGCACTTGAAGCCGCTCTCATTACGTTGCAAGCAGACAATAATAACACGCAGGCTATTTTGAGCTTGCAGGTTGAGTTGGGCAATGCAGAGCGTCGTTTAACTCTTGCAAAAGAAACCTTGGCTCGTTCGACGACATTATAGGCGCTTGGCTTCAATAATTATCAATTAACCGAATCCCGTCAATCATCACCGCCGCAAATCGTCTACCCTCATGTTCTTCAATATACTCAACGATTACGCCCATTGCCTG
The DNA here is from genome assembly GCA_947477015.1 of Legionellaceae bacterium. GTDB lineage: Bacteria > Pseudomonadota > Gammaproteobacteria > Legionellales > Legionellaceae > DDPF01. Next base: position 8,480 of record CANJSM010000021.1, on the reverse strand, counting down.
CAACTCACTGATAATTTGCTCACAAGACACCCTCTGATGAAACACTCTTGCAAATTGGTCAGCTAATTCACGCGCAGCTGGGTTTAATCGACTATTTCTTGAGCTGAATGCAAGTCCACTGGCTTCGCGTATGGTCTTGCATCCTATTATTTCAATGTCCATGAAAAAAGTGTTGACCATGTCGCGAATTAATTGCAGTTGCATGTAATCTTTCTCGCCAAAATAGGCGCGTTGTGGTTTGGCGAGATTAAGAAGTTTCATGACGACGGTGAGCACGCCTTTGAAATGTCCGGGTCTGTGGAGGCCTTCCATTTGGTTGGAATAGCTAGTTTCATCGAGTTGATAACGGTAGTGGTCTGAGTAGATGGTTTTTTCATCAGGCAGTATGCAATAGTCTACCCCAGTTTTGGCGAGCAGTTCGAGATCATCATCCAACGTACGTGGATACTGTTTAAAATCATCACGTTGATTAAATTGTGTAGGATTGATAAAGATACTGGCAACCGTATAATCATTTTCTTTAATGCTGGATGAAAATAATGACGCATGACCGAGATGTAAATTTCCCATCGTCGGTACAAAGCCAACGGAGCAATCGGTTGCTAGCGTCTGGCGCGCGCGTCGCCATTCATTCATGTCGTTATAAATATGCATTTAAAAAGCATGCTCCTGTGTAGGGAAGTGGGCCTGCCTGACTTCTTCAGTGTAAGCATGAATTCCTGCAAGCAAGTGGGCTTTGCCATTGGTGAAGTGTTTCACGAAACGCGGTTTGAAGTCTGTTTGTAGGCCTAGCATGTCGTGCCAAACCAAGACTTGCCCATCAGTTTCAACGCCTGCTCCAATGCCAATGACAGGAATGGTCAAAGCTTGGGTAATTTCTTTTGCTAATTGAGTGGGCACGCATTCAATTACTAGTGCAAAACAGCCTGCTGCTTCCAGATCGCGCGCTTGTTGAATTAACAAACGAGCTTGCTCTTGTTCCCGGCCTTGTATTTTATAGCCACCAAGCTGAAGTACCGATTGAGGTGTTAAGCCGATATGACCCATGATCGGAGCGCCTGAAGTGACTAGATGAGTAATCGTATCACAGACATCGGCATCGCCCCCTTCAATTTTTATGGCGTGCGCACCGGCTTGAAGGAGTCTCTTGACGTTTTGTACGGTATCAGCCTGAGAGCTTCGATGACACAGAAACGGTAAATCGCTAACCAAAAATTGACCTGACAATCCACGGGCAACGGCTGCAGTATGGAGCACCATCATCTCCATGTCTGCCATGATAGTGCTGTCATGACCATGAACCACCATGGCCACTGAGTCGCCTACGAGTACACAGTCGACATGAGAGTCTGCAATAATACGTGCAGAAGGATAGTCGTAACACGTCAGCATACTGATTTTAGTCTGTTGTTCTTTTTTACGCTTAAAGTCGTGAATTTTCATAAAGTTCTCCTAGGTACCTGTCTCATGGATCAAGTCCTTATACTTAACAAATGGCTCTATTCTTAAATCGCGCTTATTTTACCACATAAATTTGCATGTGGGTTTCTCCAAATATATAATCAAATGCCATCATCAAACCATTCGAACTCCTCATGCATTTGACTCATCATTTAACATCTCCCGGGGAACATGCGTTTAATTTTCCTGGTGTAATAGGGCCACTCGAAGGAATATTAACCGTTCCAGAACAGGTCAATACAAGATACGTTGCTATATTAGGTCATCCTCACTCACTTCAGGGTGGGACGATGCACAACAAGGTAGTGACCACGTTAGTGCGTGTATTTAAAGAACTAGGAATTCCTAGCATACGGTTTAATTTCCGTGGTGTGGGACAGTCTGCGGGTGAGTATGATGCTGGTTTGGGTGAAAGTGAGGATATGTTGCTTTTAGTGCAACATTGGTTGGGCGATAAGCCTGATACACAAGTTATCTTTGCTGGGTTTTCTTTTGGTTCGTATGTGGCTTATCGTGCCGCTGCACAATGGCCTCATGCCTTGTTAATAACGATTGCGCCTTCAGTCCACAATTACGATTATACTGAGTTTTCTCCAATGCCTGCACCATGGATATTGGTTCAAGGTGATCAGGATGAAATCATCCCCATGTCGTTAGTCGATGATTTTGTTGAACAGTTTCCCGCTATTCAATTATTGCGGTTTGATGAGACAAGCCATTTTTTTCATGGACAATTGATTCCCCTAAAGCAACGCTTGATAGATGCAGTACGTGCTCATGACATTATCTGACCGTTATAACGCCGCTGTTGCCTCGCAAGATATTAAAGATGATCTGCAACAGCGTGAGATTATTGTTGCTCTGCAACGCGTTGATGATGCGTTGTCGGCATCCAATGGAGGTTGGTTTCAATGGCGTCGAAAGCAGAGCGTGGCCGGGTTGTATGTGCATGGTCCAGTGGGTGCTGGAAAAACCTACTTAGTGGATTTATTTTATGAAGGAGTTGCTGAGTCTCATAAAGCACGGTTTCATTTCCATCATTTTATGCAACAAATTGATGCTCAATTGCGCTGTCTTCAAGGGCAAAAAAACCCGGTACGGCAAATTGCCAAAGATCTGGCTAAAACTACACGGCTTCTTTGTCTTGACGAGTTTTTGATTCACGATGTTGCCGATGCGATGATATTGGCGGAATTATTAACTGCATTATTTGAGCAAGGCATTGTGCTGGTCGCTACTACAAATACAAGTCCAGATGATCTTTATTTAAATGGTGTACATCGAGAGCGTTTTTTACCTGCGATTGAGCTCATAAAACAGCATTGCCAAATTTTAGCGTTATCAGAAGCGCGCGATTATCGATTAGGACGAGCGCCTTTGATGCAGGCTTGGCTTACTCCCTTGAACCATGCAGCACAACAATCTCTTATCGAACAATTTGATGCACTGTCGACAAACACCAAAGAGGGTGGAGAGTTAATGGTACAGCAACGACTGATTCCTTGTGTAAAGTCTAGCCTAAGTTCGGCGTGGTTTACTTTTGAAGTTATTTGCAATGTGCCGCGCTGTCAATTGGATTATTTAGAAATCGCAGATCGGTTTGATACCGTGTTTATCAGCGACATTCCGGTATTAACGCCTGAAGATACAACACGGGTTTTGATGTTTATCCATTTCATTGATGTGATGTATGACCGAGGGATACACCTTGTGGTCTCTGCAGCTACAGCTGCATCGGGTTTGTACGTGAGTGGTCCTATGATTAAATCCTTTCAACGTACATTAAGTCGGCTTGAAGAAATGCAATCGATGGATTATTTGGAACGGCATGAACACCGCATTGTGACTAATTTTTAGTTAAAATGAGAATGATTATCGATAGCATTTGTGTTAAACTAGGCTTATTCCTTACTTTTGGTGCGTGTAAATGCTAGCCATTGCTGATCTAAGACAGGGTGAACGAGCGCGATTGGTGAGTTTTGGCCAAACGGATGCCTTATATCGGCGCACGTTATTGTCACTAGGTGTGACCTGTGGCGTGGATATTCTTGTGGTGCGTGTCGCGCCTCTCGGCTGTCCGGTTCATGTTGAGGTACGTGGCACATCCTTGGCGTTACGAAAAGAGGAAGCCCGTCATTTGCTGTGGGAGCGCATATGATTCATATCACGCTAGTTGGCAATCCAAATTGTGGAAAAACAACCTTATTTAATGCGCTCACCGGTGATAATCAACGCGTTGGCAATTGGTCAGGGGTTACTGTTGATAAAAAAATAGGTCAATTTGCTGTTCATGATCAATTAATCGAAGTGACTGATTTACCGGGAGTGTATTCACTCGCAGTCTCGAGCGAGGCATCAAGCCAAGATGCGTTGATCGCTGCGGCTGCTGTCGCGCAGGGTGGTGCAGATCTGATTGTCAATGTTGTGGATGCGTGTCACTTGGAACGGCATTTATATTTGACCAGTCAATTGCTCGAATTGGACACGCCATTAGTTCTTGTGATTAATATGACTGACATCGCTGAGCAACGCGGTATTGTCATTGATGCGGACGCATTGTCTGAACATTTGCAATGTCCTGTTGTGATGATGCAAGCACATCGTGAAGAGGGCGTTGATGCGTTAAAACAAGTTATTTTGGACTCGTCTTTGCTAGTCGAGCGAAGCAATCCAGTTGTTCAGAGCCGAGCTCCGCTTGCAAACACGATCTTCTTGTCCCTGCCTCTAACGGTTAAACATGCATTAGTAGATTTAGAGCAGCAGCTGTTATCCAACAGTACAAAACCAGCACTCGTGCCATATTGTGCCCGTCGTATTTTAGAAGGCGATACGGTTTTAGCCTCAATGTCTTATGATTTTGATATTGACATGGCCAATGCACGCTATCAGGCTGTGCATGACGTCGTCGCCAGTATTCAAACAAAACGCTCAGATGCCAGCGAGCACTTTACTGCGAAACTGGATAAAATTGTTCTGCACCGAGTCTGGGCAGTGCCTATCTTTTTGGGCATGATGTATTTGATGTTTTTTTTCGCCATTCATATCGGTGGCGCTTTCCAAGATTTTTTTAATATCAGCACTGATGCTTTGTTTGTACAAGGCAGTGCGCAGTTGCTAAAACAGGCTCATGCACCCGATTGGTTGATAGCGTTGTGTGCCAATGGCATAGGTCAAGGCATTAATACAACATTGACGTTTATTCCCGTAATGGCATCCATGTATTTCTTTTTATCGTTATTAGAATCGTCTGGTTACATGGCGCGTGCCGCATTTGTGGTGGATAAGGCCATGCGAGTGTTGGGCTTGCCGGGCAAAGCATTTGTGCCGATGATAGTAGGTTTTGGGTGTAATGTTCCAGCAATCATGGCCGCACGCACCTTGGATTCTGAGCGCGATCGCATCTTAACGATTCTAATGAGTCCCTTTATGTCATGCAGTGCGAGACTGGCAATTTATGCTGTATTTGTTGCCGCATTTTTTCCAACGAATGGACAAAATGTCGTGTTTTCATTGTATTTAATCGGTATATTCATGGCGGTTTTAACCGGCTTTATGTTGCGTAAAACAGTATTGCGAGGACAGACCTCGCCGCTCATTTTGGAACTTCCTGCTTATCATCGACCTTCTATGCGTCGACTAATCAAAGAAACGGGCTTGCGGTTGCGTTTTTTTATTGTACGTGCAGGTAAATTTATCATTCCGGTTTGTGTGCTGTTGGGAGCTTTTAATGCCCTAAATGTTCACGGTGAATTAACCCATGGCGAATCCATTTTATCCTGGGTAGGGCGGCTCTTAACACCGTTGTTTTCGCCGATAGGTTTACATGAAGAGAATTGGCCAGCAACGGTCGGATTGTTGACGGGTACGCTGGCTAAAGAAGTCGTTGTTGGTTCATTGAATACGCTGTATTCGCAAATGGGGCATCTGACAACTGTGTCTTCTTCTCAGTTTGAACTATGGGGTACGCTGAAAACCGCTGTATGGTCTATTCCGCAAAATCTAGCTCATTTGGGTGGGGATACTTCAACGCACGCGTTATCACAACCCGTTTATGGTGTGATGTATCAGTATTTTGATGGTAAAGCGGGTGCTTATGCGTATTTGTTATTTATCCTGCTTTATATTCCTTGTGTCTCAACGATGGCAGTGATACGTCAGGAAGCAAGTCGAAAGCTCATGTGGTTTTCGATTACGTGGTCATTGATCGTGGCTTATGTGACCGCAACGGGATTTTATCAGTTAGCAACCCTGACTACTCATCCGGTGAAATCATTAGAGTATTTGATTGCTCTCTTACTGGGTATTGGCTTAACCCTTGTTATCATTCGAGTTGCATCTCATTCCAGAGGAGCACATCATGCTGTTGAACATTCGTGATTTTATTCAACGCGAACACGTTACCAGTACGCAACAACTTTCTCGAGAGTTTCACGTCGATGAGCAAGCCTTGCAACCTATGTTGGATATTTGGGTGAGAAAAGGGGTGATAAAACGTTGCCATGAAACAGCCGGGTGTCAAAGTGCTTGCTTGCGTTGTAAAACAAATGCACCGGTTTTTTATGAGTGGGTATAGCAGTAACTTTAAGAAACCATGATATTGTTATATAATAGTATAACAGAAGAGAGTGGGAGGGATAGGTCATGACGCATTTAGCTATTCGGCAATCTGGTGGAGCTAACATTGTTAGTATCCCCAAAGTTATTTTGAAAACACTTGGCCTTCACGTTGGTTCTACATTAGATTTGGCCATTATTGATCGCAGAATTGTTTTGACGCCAATCACTGAAACGCAAACTCTGGATGATTTGCTCGCTGGCTCGCCCAAAGAAAAACTTCAATTAATTCAAGAGGATCGTGAATGGCTTAATATTAATCCAGCTGGCAAGGAGATTTGATGCTGTACATTCCTGAACAAGGCGATCTTATTTGGCTTGATTTCGACCCAAGTAGTGGCAATGAAATCATGAAAAGACGTCCTGCTTTTGTAATGTCCAAAAAGGCGTTTAATGAGCACACTAGAATGGCAATTGTTGCACCTGTGACCAGCACAATTCGAGGAATTAAGCTTGAAGTGGTTTTGTCACATGAAACAAAAACAGAGGGTGCTGTTCTTGTTTATCAATTAAAGTCGATTGATTTTGTGCATCGAAATGCGGTCTTTATTGAAAAAACGCCTGTAAAGATAGTGGAGGAAGTTAGTTCAATTGCCCAGTTGCTCGTGCGCTTTGATTAAAGGACATGAGTGCTTCTATACCTTCAACGCGATGCTCTAATAGTCGAGCATCGCATTCTTTCGTGAAACGCTTAATCAGTTATTCGCCTAAATCAGACATCGCCACTGCATGATAACCTGCATCAACATGCACGACTTCACCAGTGATGCCTGAGCTTAAGTCAGAGCATAAAAAGGCTGCAGTATTGCCCACTTCTTCAGCTGTAATGTTGCGTTTAAGAGGAGTGCTGGCCGCATAAGCAGTTTGCATTTTACGGAAATCTTTGATGCCAGCCGCAGCCAATGTTCTTATAGGTCCTGCAGAAACAGCATTGACACGAATACCTCGAGGGCCGAGGCTTGCAGCTAAGTAGCGTACAGAGGCTTCAAGGCTTGCTTTAGCTATACCCATGACGTTGTAATTTGGCACGGCTTTTTCAGCGCCATAATAGCTTAGAGTAAGAATTGAGCCATTGGTGCCTAGCATCATAGGAAGGGCGGCTTTTGACAGAGCAACTAAGCTGTATGCACTGATGTCATGTGCAATGTGGAAGCCATTTCGGTTAACTGAATCAATAAAATCGCCACTGATTTGATCAGCTGGAGCAAACGCAACAGAGTGGACAACAATATCCAATTTATCCCAGCTTTGGTTTAATTGTGTGAACACATTTTGGATTTCGGTGTCGTTGGCCACATCGCAAGGAAAGGTGAGGGTAGAGTTAAAGTCAGCTGCCATTTCTTGTACGCGCTCTTTGAGTCTCTCATTTTGATAAGTAAATGCAAGCTCAGCGCCTTGTTCGTGAAACATTTTTGCAATACCGTAGGCAATGGAGCGATTACTGGCTAAACCTACAATCAGTGCTTTTTTCCCACTCAAAAATCCCATATTAATCCCCTTAAATTAAGAACGACTCAATTGCAACAATTCACGCATTTTCGCTTGAATCATGTCAATTGCAATTCTATTTTCACCACCACGAGGAACAATCAAATCAGCATATCGACTGGATGGTTCGATGAATTGTAAATACATGGGGCGAACAGTAGTTTCGTATTGATGCAATACAGACTCAAATGAGCGATGACGCTCAACCACATCTCGCATTAAACGACGGCTAAGGCATACATCTAAAGGTGCTGACATAAAAATTCGAATGTCCATCACTTCTCGTAATGCTTTGTCACTAAAAAGCAAAATGCCTTCCAAAACGATGATGGTGTGCTTTCCAATAGAGCGTGTTTCTGCCATGCGAAGGTGTTTAGAATGAGAATAGATAGGGATCTCAACCGATTCACCTTGCTGTAAGCGCCTTAAGTGCTCGCATAGTAGGGCATGATCAAATGAATCAGGATGATCGTAGTTAATTTTTTCACGCTCTTCAAAAGCCAAGTGGTTATTGTCTTTGTAATACGCATCTTCTGAAATCACCACAACTTGATCTGAACCCAGCTCATTGACGATCGTATTTGCTAATAAACTTTTGCCCGAAGCTGAAGGGCCTGCAATTCCTAAAATAATGGCTTGTTTTGTCATGGTCATACACGTTGAATTATTTTGTGCAAATAGTAAAGGATTCTGGCGTTCATTTCAATGCCCATGTGAGGGGGGCTCAGGGTTTATGTGTTAAAATTTGATCAACCTGCCGTAGGTTGGGCCTTGGCCCAACAATCTAGGTATTAGATTTCGTTTTATTTGACGAAGAGTAAGAAATAAGATCAAATGCCACATTCAAATTTTGATGAGGTGGCACGATGCATGAGGTTGGGTACATACGCATTTCTAGAAAAAAATTGTACCCACTC
>CANJSM010000020.1 GCA_947477015.1 Legionellaceae bacterium | reverse complement strand
TCATGCATCGTGCCACCTCATCAAAATTTGAATGTGGCATTTGATCTTATTTCTTACTCTTCGTCAAATAAAACGAAATCTAATAGCTAGATTGTTGGGCCAAGGCCCAACCTACGGCAGGTTGACCAAATTTTAATGCGACAGCCGTGTAGGAACGTAAGTTTTAACTAGTGGGGTATAATCACATCTGGTATGATTATGGATTGTAGCAGGTCAGCCAAGCGCGTGACCATCAATTGATCGACATTTAGGACGAACCGTGTATTTAATGAAGGGTGCAATAATTAAACCCTTTGATTAATTCAAGATCTTAAACTATTTGTGCAAACTCCAATACAGGATTACAACGAGGATTATCTAAGCCATGCTGAGTACGTTAATGAAGAGGATGTTTGGTAGCCGTAATGAACGCACGTTACGGCGTATGGAAACCACTGTATCAGTTATCAATGCATTTGAGCCCAAAATTCAATGTTTAACCGATGAGCAGCTCGGTGCCAAAACCGCTGAGTTCAAACAACGGTTAGAGCAGGGTGAGTCGCTTGATGCCATACTCCCTGAAGCCTTTGCGGTGGTCCGTGAAGCCTCGGTAAGAACCATTGGATTACGGCATTTTGATACACAGCTTATTGGTGGAATGGTATTGCACGAAGGCAATATTGCTGAAATGCGAACCGGTGAAGGGAAAACACTGGTTGCAACATTGCCCGCTTATTTGAATGCAATTGATGGCAATGGCGTACACGTGGTTACCGTCAATGATTATTTGGCTCGACGTGACAGCCAATGGATGCGACCTGTATTTAACTTTTTAGGTCTTGAAGTTGGTGTTATTTTCCCAGATATGCCTCATCATGAAAAACAAACCGCCTATCAAGCGGACATTGTCTATGGAACAAACAACGAATTCGGCTTTGATTATTTACGCGATAACATGGCGTTTGGGTTGCAAGATAAAGTTCAACGAGAACTAAACTTTGCGATTGTCGATGAAGTCGATTCGATTTTGATCGATGAGGCGCGAACACCGCTCATTATTTCCGGTGCTGCAGAAGACAGTTCTGAATTGTATATAAAAGTTAATCAACTGATTCCTCTCTTAAAAAAACAGGAAGAAGAAGGTGATAATGGCGATTACACGATTGATGAAAAGCAAAAACAAGCCCATTTAACGGAAAAGGGCCATGAACACATCGAGGAATTGCTGATCAATGAAAAAATGCTTGATCCAGGTGAAAGCCTTTATCACGCTAGCAATATTATGCTGATGCACCATGTGAATGCGGCATTGAGAGCGAATGTCATGTACCATCGTGATGTTGATTATATTGTACAAAATAATCAAGTTGTTATTGTTGATGAGCACACCGGACGCACCATGCCCGGTCGGCGTTGGTCTGAAGGCTTGCATCAAGCAACTGAGGCTAAAGAGCGCGTTGCTATTCAAAATGAAAATCAGACTCTAGCCTCTATCACGTTTCAAAATTTCTTCCGCCAGTATAACAAGTTGTCCGGTATGACAGGGACTGCGGATACTGAGGCCTATGAGTTTCAAGAAATTTATAATCTTGAGGTGGTCGTCATTCCCACGAATAGACCCATGCGTCGTAAGGATGAATCAGATTTAATTTATTTGACCCAGCAAGATAAATACGAAGCCATTATTGAAGACGTCCGAGATTGTGTAGAACGCAAGCAACCTGTTTTGGTCGGTACTGCATCGATTGAAGCGTCAGAATTATTGAGTGACTTATTAAAACGGGTTCACATCAAGCATCAGGTTTTGAATGCTAAATTTCATGAGCAAGAAGCGCAAATTATTGCTGAAGCAGGGCGCCCAGGCGCTGTGACTATTGCTACGAACATGGCTGGGCGAGGTACCGATATTGTTTTGGGTGGTAATGTCAAAGCCGATTTGGCTCAATTGTCAGCAGATGCAGATGCAGATGCAGATGACGCTAAGCAACAAGCAATTAAAGAAGAGTGGCAACGCCGTCATGAGGATGTGTTAGCCTCTGGAGGCCTTCGTATTATCGGTTCAGAGCGTCATGAATCACGACGTATCGATAACCAACTGCGTGGACGAGCTGGTCGACAAGGTGATTCAGGCAGTACTCGATTTTACCTATCACTTGAAGACAATTTAATGCGTATTTTTGCTTCTGAGCGAGTAGCGTCGATGATGCGCCGTTTGGGCATGAAGCCTGGCGAGCCTATCGAACATAATCTAGTCACTAAAGCCATTGAAAATGCTCAAAGAAAGCTCGAGGGGCATCATTTTGACGTGCGTAAACAATTACTAGGTTATGACAATGTGGCCAATGAACAACGTAAAGTGATTTATACACAACGAGCGACCATCATGGCGATGCAAGATCCTGCTGAGCCTGTTGAAGTCATGCGTGATGAAGTCATGAGTTCGTTAGTTGATGCCTACATTCCTCCTCAAAGTTTGGAAAATCAGTGGGATATAGCTGGGTTGACGCAAACGCTTGCAGATGATTTTAAATTAATAGCGCCTGTTCAGCAGTGGGTTGATGAAGATCTCGCTATTCAAGCTGAGCAAATTAAAGAACGAGTTATTGCTTTGTGCGTGGCTAGATGCTTTGAGAAAGAGCAAAGCATTGGGCGAGAAATGTTTGCGCAGTTCGAAAAATCTGTGATTCTTCAAAGCATGGACAATCATTGGCGCGAGCATCTTGCCGCGATGGATCATCTTCGCCAAGGGATCCATTTACGCGGTTATGCGCAAAAAGATCCTAAACAAGAGTTCAAGCGTGAAGCGTTTACCTTGTTTACATCGATGTTGGATAATTTGAAATATGACATCATTAAATTGTTAACGGCTGTTGAAATATCAACACAAGAAGATGTTGCTGCAGTCGAAGAGCAACGTCGATTTGAACAGTCCCATGACATGCAGTTTCTTCATGAAACGCAACCAATGGATGATGATTACAATGAGCATTCAACTACAACCTTTATTCGAGATGAACGTAAGGTAGGGCGCAATGATCCTTGCATGTGTGGTTCGGGTAAAAAATATAAACATTGTCATGGTAGCTTGACATGAAGGTAGCTGTTGGGGTCATTGTTGACGATCAGCAGCGAATACTCATCACCCAAAGATCCCTGCATGCCACTCATGGTGGCTTGTGGGAGTTTCCGGGTGGTAAAGTGGAAGACAATGAAACGCCTATAGATGCATTGAAACGTGAACTCATGGAAGAGGTTGGGCTTGAGGTTCTAGCTGCTGAGTTTTTAGGCGAAATCAACCATTGTTATCCTAATGGTCGTGTAGTACTCATTGTGTTTTGTGTGCATGCTTTTCATGGGCAAGCACAAGTCAGGGAACATCAAATGGATTTGTCATGGGTGGAGCTTGAGTGCTTAGAGGAGTTTAATTTTCCAGCAGCGAATCAACAAATTATCGAGTTATATTGCGCGCAAAAGCGCGCGTAGACTGTATATACCTTATCTAAAGTTGGCAAATAGCCAACTCAACAGTTTTATCTGTATGTTGTACTTCTTGCATGGAGTTCACTTCACATAATCTTAAACTTAACCCGTGATGTCCGAGCTGTATTTTGGGAACCAACCCGCAATGCGTGTCCATTCTTAGCAAAATCAACTGACAAGATAATTGAGAAGGTAACGATCTCTGATAAAAACCGTTGGGTAGATGAATGGTCTCAAATTCGGCGGTTTTTCGAAGTAAGGACAAATAAACTGTGACTGTATCCTGTAATGTTCTTAAATGCCTCAACCAATTGGTTAAATCATGTTGACGGTCTGATGGAGATTGTTCCATCCACAGTAATAACAAGGGCGAATCCAATTCACAGTCAGCGTGATGTCCAGCTTGGGCTAAACCAATGGCTTGTAAGAACGCGTTCTGATGAATACCCTCACCAAAACGGCCCGCGATATGTGTGAGTACTTGCACTTGTACAAACAAACTGGCATAGGCTGAATTCGATAATCCTGCTTGTGATTTGTTGAGTGCATGTTCTACACGCATTAATTCTTTAATAAAACGACTTTTTAACTCCGGCTTTTCAATTAACTTCATGATTTCTAGCGTATTTTTTAACGCGTAATGATGAATGATCGGGTGAGTTTCCTCACATGCCTGATTAATAGCCGAAAACAGCCGCTCTAATCGCAATGCAATTTTTGGCAAGTAATGTGTGGCTAGCTGGAATGTAATGCTGTCATGCTGCATATTTTGTTGCATAAAAGTATGGTCATCAATTGCCGTATAAACAAATCGTAGTATATCACATCAACATTGTAAATCATTACACTATCGCATATGATTTTAAAAAGCCCTTTAAGGAGAAAAGGATGAGAACAAGGACGCTTCCGTTAGTGATTATATTGTCAATGCTAAATCTTCCTTTGGCTTTTTCAGAGTCAGCAGCGGGTGACTGGACAACTATTGATGATGTGACCGGAGAGAAAGGGGCTGTGGTGAATCTGGTTGAAACAGATGGGGTATTGAATGGCACGATAGCAGAAGTATTGTCTAAGTCTGGTGATGGTGGGGTATATGGTGGGGTATGTTCAAAATGTGACAACGAGTTTAAAGACAAACCCATTAAAGGCTTGCAGTTCATCTGGGGGCTCAAAGACAAAGGCAATGGTGTTTGGGATGATGGTCGTATTCTTGATGCTAGAAGTGGAAAAATATATCACGCAAAAGTCACTGTTAAGGGCGACAAGCTCTATGTTCGAGGCTATATTGGGGTGGCAATGCTCGGTCGGACACAAGTTTGGATCCGATAGAGTCGATCATCGCGTGAGTAGGGTAAGTTTTCACGTTAGTCGCCAGTTGAGATGTCGTCTTTGCGAGCCAAGGTTCGCAAAGACAGTCATGGGTGATTATTAGATGTATCGTGTGGGATCGACTAGTCCAGCATCGTTAAAGCCTTTTTTTCTAAGATAACAACTGTCGCACTGTCCACAGGCTAGTCCATCATCTGTTGCTTTGTAACAAGATACTGTATCTGCGTAATCCACACCTAGTTCAACTCCTAATTGGCTGGTCTGGGCTTTGCTGAGGTGAATGAGTGGGGTGATTATTTTAATCGGATTGCCTTCAATGCCTCGTTTAGTGGCTAAATTGGCCATATTGATAAAAGCATTGATGTATTCGGGGCGACAGTCTGGGTAGCCTGAGTAATCCACAGAACTAACCCCAATAAACATGGCGTCCGCATTAAGGGCTTCAGCCCAACCTAAGGCTACGGACAACATGATGGTGTTTCGAGCTGGAACATAAGTCACGGGAATGTCGGTGGATTGTTGATGATCAGGAACGTCAATGGAAGCATCTGTTAAGGCTGAGCCGGCCAACCGTCCCACAGACGATAACTCGATGATTTCATGTTGTTTTACATTGAATTTTTTAGCTATTCGTTGAGCGGCTTTTAATTCAGCGTGGTGTTTTTGTCCGTAATTAAAACTTAATGCATAACAGAGATATCCTTCTGATTGAGCATAGGCGAGACAAGTTGTAGAATCCAGTCCGCCAGATAATAGAATAACAGCTTTTTTCATGTTTGCCTCGAATCGCGTAGGTTGGGCCTTGGCCCAACAGCAGTGTCAAATTGGTTAGCGTTTTGGGGCCCAAACCCAACAAACGACATCCACATCATTATAATCCAATCATCCTTTTTTGCCCACGTTACTTTTTAATCACTGAAGAATGGGTATATAATGTTTTCTAATTCATTTTTTCTCCATTGGCATCCATGACCGAGTTACAAACGAGAAAACAATCATCCGCTGATCCATTGAAGAGACCACCGCATTCAGCAGAGGCTGAGCAGTCGATTATTGGTGGTTTGTTGCTAGAAAATCAAGTCTGGGACAAAGTCGGTACGAAATTGTGTGAAGCTGATTTTTACCGTACTGAGCATCGAATTTTGTTCAGAGCAATCCATCATTTAGCAGGGAAAAACCAACCCTTTGACGTCGTCACGCTATTAGACACTCTAAAATCAAATAACGAGCTGGATGATGCTGGGGGTGAGGCCTATTTATTCGAATTAGCCAATAATACGCCCAGTGTCGCGAACGTATCTGCTTATGCGGATATTGTGCGGGAAAAATCGGTACAGCGGCAGTTGATTTCAGTGGCCACTGCCATTGCCGATTCGGCATATAACCCTGGTGAGCGTGAAGTGCCAGAGTTGCTCGATTTTGCTGAACGAAAGGTCTTTGCTATTGCCGAGCAAACTGCCGGTGAGGGTGGGCCTGAAATTATTAAATCTATTCTGGTGCGCGCAGTAGAAAAAATAGATGCTCTATACCATAGTGGTGATGCCATTACTGGTTTGTCGACAGGCCTTGCTGATTTGGATGAAATGACATCAGGTTTGCAGCCGGCTGATTTGATCATTATGGCCGGCCGTCCATCGATGGGTAAAACAACTTTGGCGATGAATATTGCCGAGCATGTGGCCATTAAAACCACAAAACCGGTACTGGTGTTTTCAATGGAGATGCCCGCCGACTCTCTTGCTATGCGGATGATGTCTTCATTGGGTCGAATTGATCAGCATCGAATTCGAACCGGTAAATTGGAAGACGATGATTGGCCTCGAGTGACGTCGGCTGTGCATATGCTGTCGGAAGCTTCCTTATTTATTGACGATTCACCTGCCTTGAGTCCTGCAGAAATGCGCGCACGTGCTCGTCGAGTGATGAAAGAACATGGACAGTTGGGATTAATCGTAGTGGATTACCTGCAGTTGATGAAAATTGCCGGATTTAAAGCCGATAACCGCACCGCGGAAATTTCTGAAATTTCTCGCAGTTTGAAATCGTTAGCAAAAGAATTGTCTGTGCCTGTGATTGCTTTATCACAGCTTAATCGTAGTTTGGAGCAAC
Source organism: Legionellaceae bacterium (assembly GCA_947477015.1). Classification (GTDB taxonomy): domain Bacteria; phylum Pseudomonadota; class Gammaproteobacteria; order Legionellales; family Legionellaceae; genus DDPF01. The sequence goes on along the minus strand of CANJSM010000020.1, from coordinate 22,022 downwards.
GCCAAGATAAACGGCCGGTTATGTCCGACTTACGTGAGTCGGGTGCGATTGAGCAGGACGCGGATTTGATTTGCTTTATTTATCGTGATGAAGTTTATAACGAAGATAGTCCGGACAAGGGTTGTGCTGAAATCATCATTGCCAAGCAACGTAACGGCCCCATTGGTCGAGTACGTGTGGCGTTTTTAGGCAAATACACTCGATTTGAAGATTTGGCCTTTTCGGGTTACCAAGGAAACGAAGATTAATATGGCGCGACCGACTCGTGTTTATATTGACAAACTAGCCTTGCTGCACAATGTGCAGCGGGTGAAAGATCATGCCCCTGATAAAAAAATCATTGCGATGGTGAAAGCCAATGCTTATGGTTGTGGCGTGTCTTTAGTGCTCCCTATATTAGATGGTTATGTCGACGCGTTTGGAGTTGCTTGTCTTGAAGAAGCATTGACTATCCGTGCTTTAGGCGGCTTGAGTGAATGCATTTTAATGCAAGGGCTTTTTAGTGCAGATGAGCTGCCTCTGGTCGCTCGCTATGGTTTTCAGTGTGTTGTGCATCAATCTAATCAGCTGCAGTGGATATTAGACACCCCTTTGTCTGATCCTATCAAAGTGTGGGTAAAAGTTGATACAGGTATGCATCGATTGGGGTTTGATCCCATTGAGGTACGTGATGTAATGAGAGCACTGCAAGCGTGCCCATGGGTTCATACTGAAGTGGGGTTAATGACTCATCTAGCTTGTGCTGATGAACCCAACCATGCTGATAATCATATGCAGTTGCAACGCTTTAATGAGTTACCTGATTTTGGAGAGCACATTGTTCGCAGTATAGCGAACTCAGCTGCAGTAATGGCGTTACCTGACATGCATGCGGATGCAGTTAGACCTGGGCTTATGCTGTATGGAGTTTCTCCCTTTGCCAATCAAACAGGCGTAGAGTTAGGGCTTATGCCGGTTATGCTATTCGAGTCAGCAGTGACGGTGATTCACCAATTTCCACCACACGCTCGCATAGGCTATTCTGGCACATGGCAAAGTAGCATGCCCTCTAGAATTGGTATAGTTGCAGCCGGTTATGGCGATGGCTATCCTCGTCATATTGACTCGGGCACGCCAGTTTGGATTAATGGTGTTATGGCACCGATTGTTGGCCGCATCTCCATGGATATGATGACGGTTGATCTTACAAATTGTCCTGATGTTTGCGTTGGGGACAGGGTGGAGTTATGGGGACAGCATGTTCCCGTGGAGCAGGTGGCAAAATCAGCGGGAACGATTCCTTATGAGTTGCTCTGTCAGGTGACAGAAAGGGGTAAAGCAGTTTTTGATCAAAAAATTAATGGGTGATAAACATGAAAAAAATAATCATAGCGTCCTTGTCGTTTTCAATTCTCTTGGGTGGTTGTGCTCAAGTGACCAATGAGGGTGTTGGAACCGTCACAGGTGGCGTCGTCGGTGGTTTGTTGGGTAGTCAGTTTGGTGGCGGGGCTGGTAAAGTAGCTGCAGCAGCAGGTGGGGCACTATTAGGAGCCTTTCTTGGTGGTAAAATAGGGCAGTATATGGACCGACAAGATAAAATGGAAATGCAACGTGCGCTGGAAACATCACCAGTTGGTCACTCTGTTAATTGGACAAACCCTGATAACGGTAATCAGTATAGCGTCAAGCCTGTGCGTACTTATTACAACAATGAACAACCATGCCGTGAATACGTTACTCACGCAACCATTGGTGGTAAGAGAGAAGAAATTTATGGTAAAGCTTGCCGCCAGCCTGGTGGAGCATGGAAGGTTGCTGAGTAAAAAATTACCTCGATCCGTTGAGGCTTAGTATCTTATACTCTTGGTTTTGCCAGATGTATCGGAGCCGTAACCGTCAGGGAGCGGAATTCCGCTTGCTAACGCACGCGGCTCCGATACTACTTAAACGGATCAAGATTAGACCTTGCGAGGGACGATGAAAATATTAGTGGCAGTGAAGCGAGTAGTAGATCCTTACGTTAAAATTAGGGTCAAATCCGATCAGTCGGGTATTGAAACCCAGCATCTTAAAATGTCCATGAACCCTTTCGATGAAATTGCTGTTGAAGAAGCCTTGCGCATGCGGGAGAAACAGCTGGCAACAGAAGTCGTTCTCGTAAGTATTGGTTCGGATGACAGTCAAGAAACCTTAAGGCATGGTTTAGCCTTAGGTGCTGATCGCGCTATCCTGGTAAAGACCACGCGATCGCTTTGCAGTTTAAACATTGCAAAAATATTACAAAAAATCGTTATGGATGAGAAGCCTGAATTAGTTTTGATGGGCAAGCAATCGATTGACGGGGATAATAACCAAACACCACAAATGCTTGCTGGATTACTGAATTGGCCACAAGCCACATTTGCATCTAATATCGTGGTTTCAAATAATCAATTGCAAGTCATTCGAGAAATAGACGGTGGATCTGAAACGCTGGACGTACAGTTGCCTGCAGTGGTGAGTACTGACCTGCGTCTAAACGAGCCGCGTTATGCAAGTTTACCAAATATTATGAAATCCAAACGAAAACCCTTGGATTGTATAGATCTTGAGTCGTTGGGTCTTCAGCTTAAAGAACACATTCAAGTATTAAGTGTTACCGCGCCAGCCGTTCGAAGCGGTGGTATTAAAGTGAGTTCCGTGCAGGAATTGGTTGATAAATTACATCACGAAGCCAAGGTGCTTTAACTCAGGGAGCTATCATGCGCACGTTAATTCTCGTCGAACACGACAATCAAACCATGCAACCGTCAACCCGTAATGTTCTCGCCGCAGCACTGCTGATGAATGCAAAACCCACCTTGCTAGTTGTCGGTCATCAGTGTCAAGCTGTGGCTGATGCCGCAGCGAAAATGGCTCATGTCGAATCTGTCTTGCTGGTTGATAATGCTTGTTATGAACACCAGCTCCCAGAAATTCTTAGTCCACTGGTGGTTTCTCTTGCATCATCCTTTACTACTCTTATGGCCGCTTCAACAACCGTAGGCAAAACACTAATGCCGCGAATAGCAGCCTTGCTTGATGTGGCTCAGGTCTCTGATGTCGTGTCAATTATTGACCCAAACACGTTTTTGCATCCGATATATGCCGGCAATGCCATAGAAACAGTCAAGGTTCTTGATGATAAAAAAATCTTAACAATTCGTACTACAGCCTTTGATCCCATGATGCAAACGCAGTCTCCTTGTTCCATCGAGCAAATAGACAGCCTCTATGCTTGGGATCGAACAGTGTATGTTAATCAGCAATTAAGCCCATCAGTACGTCCTGATTTGACTAATGCGAAGATTATTGTTTCTGGGGGGCGGGGTCTTCAGAGCGCTGAACAATTTAAATTAATTGATGAACTAGCTGATGCACTTGGGGCAGCGGTAGGGGCATCACGCGCCGCGGTAGATGCAGGTTTCGTTTCTAACGAATGCCAAGTCGGGCAGACCGGAAAAATTGTAGCGCCAGAATTGTACATCGCGATTGGCATATCGGGTGCGATTCAACATTTAGCGGGGATGAAAGAATCAAAAGTTATTGTTGCTATCAATAAAGACCCTGATGCGCCTGTGTTTCAAATCGCAACATATGGTTTGGTGGGGGATTTGTTTGAGTTGGTTCCTCAGTTGATTAAGTCTCTAAAGGAGTAAAAGACCATGATCGTCGGTGTGCCAAAAGAAATTAAGCCTCAAGAAAATCGAGTGGGTCTGGTTCCTGGTAGCGTGCGAGAGGTGATTCGCGCTGGTGGAATCGTGCTAATTGAAAAAAATGCTGGAATGGGTATTGGCATTTTAGATAAAGACTACATTGCAGCAGGTGCTGAGGTGGTTGATTCGGCCGCTGAAATTTATGAGCGTGCTGAGTTAATTATCAAGGTAAAAGAGCCACAGGCCTGCGAATGTAAATGGTTACGCAAAGGTCAAACTATTTTTACATACTTGCACTTAGCACCGGATCCGCAACAAACCCAATTATTGATAGACTCTGGTGTCACCGCTATCGCTTATGAGACGGTTACACAATCTGATGGAGGATTACCGCTGCTAACGCCTATGTCTCAAGTTGCAGGCCGTATGTCTATTCAAGCGGGTGCACATTGCTTAGAGATGGCTCAAGGTGGGGGTGGTGTGTTACTGGGTGGAGTACCTGGTGTATCACCCGGCAATGTCGTGGTGATTGGTGGTGGTGTTGTTGGGAGTAATGCGGCACGCATGGCGATGGGCATGGAGGCTCGGGTCACGGTTCTTGATAAATCACTGTCTAGATTGCAGGAGTTGGATTTTCAGTTTGGCTCTAAATTAAACACTATTTATGCGACCAGTGAAGCACTGGATCACTTTGTCAGCAATGCTGATCTAGTCATTGGCGCCGTGCTTGTACATGGTGCTGCGGCACCTAAACTGGTATCACGTGATATGTTAACAGCAATGCGTCCAGGCTCTGTTGTGGTTGACGTCGCAATCGATCAAGGCGGTTGTTTTGAAACGAGTCGACCGACCACCCACCATGAGCCGACCTATATCTGTGATGGTGTGGTGCATTATTGTGTTGCTAACATGCCAGGGGCTGTGCCAAAAACATCAACGTTTGCTTTAAATAATGCCACGTTACCGTTTATTTTGAGTTTAGTCAGTAAAGGCGTTAAAGAGGCATTATTGAGTGATAGTCATTTTCTTAATGGATTGAATGTGCATCAGGGCATGATAACCTATGAGGCCGTTGCCTTAAATTTAGGATATGAATATACTAAGGCTGAGAATGCTTTAGCATAGATAAAAAATTATCAAATTATAAGGAGATATTGATGTTTCGTGGAAAAAAAACGGCTATAGCTTTGTTTTTAATAAGTAATACGGTCGTCTATGCAGGATCTATGGGACCTGTCTGCAATGGAGTCAATTCAACAGTTCCATGTGAATCCAAAGGATGGAGTGTTGCAGGCAAGGCATTATACTTAAAAGCATCTGCAAATACATCAGCAAATTTCGTGGTCGTAGAACCGCCTGAATACAATCCTAAATTAATGTATCACTGGGGTTTTGAACTTGAAGCCGCATACAAATTTAATACCGGTAATGATCTTAATTTGAATTGGTATCATATGAAAGGCTCTAGAGATATGAACTTTGGGCCTTCACCATCTCATTATATACAATTGGGTAATGATAAGGTCAGTCAGAGTGGTATATCGGGAACCTCTCAATCACAAGGCCAGTGGGATGCAGCTAACATTGAAGTTGGCCAACATGTAAACTATGGTGAAAACAAGAGTATTCGTTTTCATGGTGGCGCCCAATTTGCTCATCTTTACAATGAAATTGATTTAGCCAACCAAGTCAGCCTCACCAGTAACGCAAATGGTACTCAAATCTATAGCCGAACAGTTGATTCTAATAGATCATTTAATGGCTTTGGGCCACGTGTTGGTGCTGATTTATCGTATACATTGCCGAGCGGTTTTGGTCTTTATGCGAATGCGGCAACAACCCTTTTAGCCGGCACAACATCAATTAAAGACTCGTTTCAAGGCGGCTTAGGGAACAATAAGACTGGGATAGGCGATTATGTGTCTAGCTCTTTGACAGTTGTTGTGCCTGAGATTGATGCTAAATTGGGTGTGAATTACACACACAAATTGGCACAAGGTGATTTAGCTTTTGATGCCGGTTGGTTCTGGACTGATTACCTGAGCGTTTTGAATGCCTCTAATCCTAGTTTAGGTGGATTAAGATATGATGTTGGACTCCAAGGTCTTTACTTTGGAATGAAATGGTTAGGAAATTTAGCGTAAAATATATAGGGTCTGTTGACAATTGGAATCTCGGCGTCCCGCGAACAAGTCGCGGGACGCCGAGATCTGAAATGTCAACAAGCCCTATATTGTTCTCACCTTAAACCAAGCTGCAATACTATATCTCATTCGATGGCTCGTGCTCACTTCATGTGGCAAATCACTGTTAAAGCAGACTAATCTGTTCCCGTAGGGTTGGATTGTTGTGTGAACTTGATTGTCCTTATGGTAAAGGATTAACTCACCACCATGTTCTAGTTGCCAATTGTGATTGAGGTAGTAGACGCAAGAGATTCGCCTGTCGAGATTGTTAATAAATTGGTCTACGTGTTTTTTGTAAAAACTTCCAGGCTTGTAGACAGCAAAATGTGCCTCGATGTGATTTAATCCCAAAAATAGTGACTGATTTAATGTCGATTTTATGTGTTCCATTTCATCAAAATATGTTTTGAATGCCTCATCTGACAAGGCCTCATCCAGCCATAAAATCTGGTCATTTCGAATGTTCGATACGTGTTTTTTCTCAGCATTTTGGCCCACTTTTGCTGCTTTAAACGAACCATCTGTGTGCAGTTCTTGTATCTTTTTACACAGATTTTGATAATGAATTTCAGGCAAGAAATCATTGATAATATGATATCCATGGGCATGAATTTCATCTTCAATTTGTTTCTGAGTCATCACTCTTTGTCCTTAGGGTATTTATACCTATTCTACCTGAATATACGTCAACACGCCTTGGTTTTTCACTCTCAAATATGTTGCTAAACTGATTTGAGACTTATGCTAGCTAACAAAGTAATTTGTTCTGTACATGACAAAAATAGATAAGTTGATTAAAAAATTTCTTAACAAGACAAAGGACTTCACCTGGGCCGAACTAAAAATTTTACTAAATTGATGGGGTTATGTTGAAGTTACTCAAAACAATATTTGCATCAAAAACATTCTTAGAGGAGTTCGAGCATAATTTTATGGTGATGTAAGTCGAGGGTTTTTCAATCACCAACGTGTCACCGCCTGAAAAAGTCGTGATGCTATTGCTTGAACCGTAATAGGTATTAGCCATTAAGGGAGTTCTTGATGCATTTTTGTTTATCATTGAAGAAGACTGAATGACTTTAAAATACCTAAATCCCTGGTCTATTGCTATCTCAGCTGCTCTGCGCAGTGCAAATTGATAGGCTTGTTCTCTGCTGGTGTAGGCATTTCCCGAAAAACCGACTCGATAGACATCCTTAGATAACCTGAACGCATTATAGCCGCCGTTAAAACTGTCAGGGTGATAACCTGTTGCACAACCCATCAGTGCCATGATGAGTGGTGCAATGAATAAGCTTTGTTTCATATCTAATCAGCCCTAACTGTTTGGATGGACGGATTCAGTTTTCAGCTCAGAAGAGGCAAATGGATTATAATTTTTCATTTTATCTAAGAAACTAGTCTTTGATTCAACGGTTGGCGCCGTGAGCACAGGGGCTGGATTGGTTAGTGCATCTGTTAATGTGATGAACGTATACCCATGTTCTTTATACATTTTGATGATGTCACCTAACAGATAGCTGTTCAATACATTGGAGTGAATTAAGAGAATTTGTTTAACCGGTTGATCGCCTGCATGTTTTTCAGCTTTCAAGGTCTGTTTCCAGATATAGCTTAAATAGCTGCCTTTCAGTACATTTAAGTAAGCGGTTCGCGTTCGATAGGGGACTTTATATAATCGTTGATTAAACTCAAAATCTTTACTGTCTATCGTGACTGGTGCTACAACATAATGATGCTCGTTTAAATATTCAAGCACCTTGGGCTTTGTCACCTTATTACCTTCTGCTAGATAAGGATAGCGAAAGTACTTTGGTTCAGTGAATAAGGGTGTGAGTATTTTGTCGGCTTTTTCAAGGTCTGCAATGTATTTTTCAGCACTCATGCTGTTTAAATTATAGTGTGAATAAGTATGGCTGCCTATTGCAAAACCCGCATTACGAAATTTTTCAAGAAATTCCCACTGTCCTTTCTCAATTGCCCCAGCAATGACAAAGCCTGTTGCTGGTACTTTATTTTCAGTGAGTATGTCGATGATTCTCATGAAACGTTCCGTAGAGCGCTGTTGATTGCCGGGTGTATTCATTTGTGAGGCCACTAGTGGCAAATCGTCGATGGTGATAGCTATCTCACGTGTTTGAGCAAAGCCATTACAGGTTAGCAATAGCAGACAGGCATAGCAGAATGGTTTCATGAATAATCCTTTATTTTTTTTGAACGGTAATTGGTGTTGTTGACAATTCATATGTCAACACGTCCTGTTATGTTAATTGTTACTTAAACGTTTAATTAATTCAAGGTAAGGAGCACTCAGATCCACGGCTGTCGCATTTAAATGGTTGATTTTCCCTTCTCCCCAAGGGGAGAAGGGAAAATCAACCATTTAAATGGGACAGCCGTGCACTCAGATCAGCAGTTACAGATCATCTAAATAATATTGTAGGCCATTATTTAGATGATCTTGATCCAATTAAATGATAAAATACCGGTCTTTTTCCGACTATATTGTTCCCTATGTGGAAATTATTGTATCAATTAGCGTCTCCAAAAACATTTTACCGCCTCTCTGGACGCCTCATACCTAGCCTTAGCGTAAGCGCTGGTTTGTTGTTATTTGTCGGGGTGCTGTGGGGATTGGTCTTTGCGCCTCCTGATTATCAGCAAGGCGATGCCTTTCGTATTATTTACGTTCATGTTCCGTGTGCTTTCTTATCCATGTCGCTTTATGCAGGAATGGGCTTTCTTGCCTTGTTACTGTTGGTTTGGAGAATCAAATTAGCTGGATTAATGTTAACGGTTGTTGCACAAACCGGGGCCTGCATGGCGTTTTTAGCGCTGGTAACTGGTAGTATATGGGGCAAACCGATGTGGGGAACGTGGTGGGTTTGGGACGCACGCTTAACCTCAGAATTGATTCTTTTGTTTTTATACGCGGCAATTTTAGCCACAGGCCATGCTTACCAGAACAAAGAGCAAGGCGATAAAATCATGGCTATTTTAACATTGGTTGGTTTAGTCGATTTACCCATTATTCATTATTCAGTCTATTGGTGGAACACGCTTCATCAAGGTTCTACATTATCTGTCTTTTCTAAACCTAAAATCGATGCCAGTATGTTATACCCGCTACTGTTCACTTTGATGGGTTTTGCTTTATATTGCGTCGTTGTCGTCTTATTAAGAGCACGCAATGAGTTGCTGCTGCGTGAGCGTCGACAGACTTGGGTTCAAGCAATCATTGAAGAGAGGGTGGCATGACTGTATTTTTACATTGGTTTGCAATGAATGGTTATGCTGCATACATTTGGTCTGCGTATGGATTGGTGTTTTTAGTCTTGGCGGTCAATGTAGTGTTCATTAAAAGAAATACAATACGTACCCGAAACCTATTACGTCAGTGGTTTAAACTATCATGAAGTCGATACGAAAACGAAAAATCGGCTTAATTTTGCTAATGCTAGCCGTCGTGAGCATTGCTACTGCCTTGATGATGTATGCCTTGCGCCAAAACATTAGCTTATTTTATACCCCAACTCAAATCGCACAAGGCGAAGCTGCTGGATTGCATGCGATTCGGGCGGGTGGGATGGTCGTGCCGGGCAGTATTCTTCGAAAACCAGGTGATTTGACGGTTCATTTTAAAATTACCGACTACAAGCATACTGTGAACGTTAGTTATCGTGGCGTCTTGCCAGATTTATTTCGTGAAGGGCAGGGCATCGTAGCTCAGGGTGAACTGATAGATAACCAGCATTTTAAAGCCAACACAGTACTGGCAAAACACGATGAAAAATACATGCCTCCTGAAGTACGGGATGCCGTTAATCAAGTAAAAGCCAAGGTAGCCACATAATATGATCGCTGAAGTAGGTTTGTTTTCACTGGTACTGGCATTGCTTTTTTCTGTTCTACTGATAGTGATACCCACGTTAGGTCTTTGGTTTAACAAATCCGTCTGGAAATCTTCCGCGCAAACCTATGTTTTCGGGCAGTTTATATTTGTAGCTTTGGCCTATGTCTGTTTGACCTTGTGTTTTTTACGTGATGATTTCACAGTGTCTTATGTGCTAACCAATTCAAGTCTATCATTACCTTGGTTTTATAAACTCTGTGCAGTTTGGGGTGGTCACGAAGGATCCATGTTGTTGTGGGTTGCCATTTTGAGCGTTTGGATGCTCGCAGTTAGCCTATTTAGCAAGCATCTTGAAGAGGCGTTTCGTGTGCGCGTATTGGTGGTTCTCGGTGGGCTAAGTGTTGGTTTTATTCTCTTTTTGTTGATGACTTCTAATCCGTTTTTACGGCAATTCTACAATTTAACCAGTCACGGACGTGATCTTAATCCCTTGTTGCAAGACCCAGGGTTTTTGTTTCATCCACCCATGTTGTACATGGGATATGTCGGTTTTTCTGTCGCGTTTGCATTTGCAATTGCGGCACTTTGGATGGGTACTGTTGAAACGTCTTGGGCCAAGTGGGCGCGACCATGGACATTAGCTGCCTGGTGTTGTTTGACTGCAGGGATCACCTTGGGTAGCTGGTGGGCTTACCGTGAATTAGGTTGGGGTGGTTGGTGGTTTTGGGATCCGGTTGAAAACGCATCGTTTATGCCTTGGTTAGTGGGTACTGCCTTGATCCATTCTCTAATGGTGAGTGAACAACGGCAGCAATTTGTCGCGTGGACCATGTTGTTGGCCATCAGTGCGTTTTCCTTGAGTTTAATTGGCACGTTTTTAGTTCGCTCCGGCGTATTAACCTCCGTGCATGCTTTTGCAGTTGATCCTCAGCGTGGTTTGTACATATTAATCTTCTTGTTACTCGTCATTGGTGGTTCGTTATTGCTGTTTGCTTTACGTGCAAAAACGTTGCAACGCCGCGACAATCCTGCTCTTGTATCGCGCGAAAGTGCGTTACTGATGAACAATGTCTTCTTGGTTGTTGCCATGTTAACAGTGCTTATGGGGACGGTTTATCCTTTATTAATCGATGGACTGGGTTTGGGTAAATTATCCGTAGGTGCACCTTATTTTAATGCAATGTTTATTCCTCTTATGATCCCATTGCTCTTGTTGATGGGCTTGGGCGTGAATTTACGTTGGAAAAAAGACACTATACGCTCCGTGATGAAGGAGCTGGGTTGGATCGCACTAGCCAGTATTCTTCTACCCGTTGCCTTGATGTTGTTTTGGGTTAAAGGCATTAACGGCTCTGTATTAATGGGGTTGGTTTTTGCTTGCTGGATTATCTTAAGTACGTTACAAGCGTTGCTAAACCGCATCAGTTTGCGTGGTGTAAGCGGCGTTGGGCAAGCATTTTGTGGGATGTTGATTGCCCATATTGGAGTAGCTGTTAGTGTGATTGGTATAGCTGTTTCTTGTGGTTATGGTGTACAGGATGACGTGAAAATGGCGCCAGGCACTTCTGTGACAATGGCAAGTTATACCATGGACTTCGTGAAAGAAACGGCACTGAAAGGCCCAAATTATCATGGTAGTCGAGTGGAGTTTACAGTCAGCAATGGGCATCGAAAATCGATTATTTTTCCTGAAAAGCGTATCTATGATGTGGGACGCATGGCAATGACTGAATCAGCGATTGATGTGACGCCTTTTCGCGATATTTATGTGGCTCTTGGTGAGCCACTTGATGACACAGCATGGTCTGTGCGTTTGTATTACAAGCCTTTTGTGCGCTGGATTTGGTGGGGTGGCTTTCTGATTGTTGCGGGTGGATTGGTTGCTTTGACCAACCGTCGTTATTATTCAGGCGAGGCACGTGCATGAAACAGATCTGTTGGCGAATGATTCCGTTGGTGTTTTTTGCCGTTCTGGTTGTATTTTTCTGGCGTGGGCTGTCTTTGGATCCACAACATTTGCCTTCGGTTACCGTTGGTAAGCCTGTGCCTTTTTTTGAATTGCCATCTGTCGGTGACAAGACTCAAACAATGACCTCTACCAGTTTGCGCGGGCAAGTAGTTTTATTAAACGTATGGGCGAGCTGGTGCGCTGCTTGTACGGAAGAACAAGTATTTTTGATGGAACTTGCACGCCAGGGCGTTGCCATTTATGGGTTGAATTATAAAGACTCGCTGAAAGACGCAACGCATTGGTTAGCCGAGTGGGGCAATCCGTATAAAATGATAGGATCCGATCGGAGCGGTCAAGTGGCCATTGATTTAGGTGTGTACGGGGCACCGGAAACATTTTTGATTGATAAGTCAGGATTTATTCGGTATCGCCATGCTGGCATATTAACCCCATCAGTGTGGGCACGTGAGTTTTTGCCACGCATCGCTGCGTTGGAGAGCGTTGAATGATATTACCTTCGCAAAGACGAGTTTATCAAGCCATTGCCTTTTTCCTTTTATTTTGGACTCAACTCGCCACTCATGCCAATACGCTATATCCATTAGATACGCCAAAGCAAGACGCCCAATTCACCCATTTACTGCGTGAGCTGCGTTGTTTAGTGTGTCAAAACCAAGACTTGGCTGATTCTAACGCAGGTCTTGCTAAAGATTTGCGAGATGAGGTGTATCGATTAGTTAAAGAGGGACGAAGTGATGATGAGGTGGTTCATTATTTGACTGCTCGCTATGGTGACTTTATTTTGTTTAAGCCACCCGTGAAAGGTATCACTGCATTATTATGGTTTGGTCCTGCAATCTTTATGCTCATCGGCATTTTAATCTTTTGGCGTACCTGTTCAAATTAAAGAGAAATAATGATAAATGAAATAGGGTTATTGGTTTGTTTGTTAATGCTGTTGATGCTTGCATTAAGTGTTGCGCTCTATCCTATGCGTAAGTCTCGTGCTGCTCTATGGTTGATACCTGTTTTTATAATCATGATAGGTCTTGCATACGGGCAATGGGGTGCTTGGCCTGAATGGCGGAAATACATTCAATCAAACGATAAACAACAACGTATACAAGAGATGCTGAAATCGGTAAAAGGACCAGAAGAACTGATTGAAAAACTCAAATTAACGTTACAACAACAGCCCAACAGTGCACGCGGTTGGTATTTGTTGGGACGTTTGTATGTCAGTCAGAATCAATGGCAACAAGCAAATGACTCGTTTGAACGAGCGCATCAATTGCAGCCGGAGAATGAACAGATCACGGTGAATTATGCACAAAACCTTTGGCAGTTAAATCATCAAACGTTTGACCAAACTAGTCGTCAGTTGTTAATGGGTGTTCTAGAAAGCAATGCAGATCAGCCTGATGCCTTGGCCATGTTGGCAATGGATGCATACTCACGTCATTCCTACCAGCAGGCTATCGATTATTGGCAGCGTTTATTGAAGCAAGTCCCTGTTAAATCTGAAGAAGGTCAAGCCATACGGAAAGCAATTGCGAAGGCACAGGCGAAGCTATTATCACGAACCCGATAAATTAATGAGGCTTTGCAAGCTTTAGCGAAGCAATCCACGTCGGATTTTCACTTGGATTGCTTCACTACACTCTATAACTGACTGATTGCTGCGCTGGACGTATGGCGATTATCTTCGGCTGCAGCGGAAGAAGCAGGTCGTTGTTTGGGTTTAAAGAACGATAACTCACCTAACCGTCTCGGTGCACTCCAAAAAGCCCTGTGTTCGAGTTTATCCAGTCGCTTGGTCATTTGTTCTATCGCGGCGTGATGTTCTTCAGTCTCTTTGATATGATCTTTTTCTAGGCGATCAAGCTGTGATTCAATACTCCCCAACCGTAGACTCATCTGATTCATATTATGAACAAGCTGGTTTTCTAATGCTTGTATTTGTTCTTTAAAAGGGATTAATGCTTTATCTCGATTTTTGCTATCTGTACGATTTAGGATAGCCTCTTGTAGACAAGCACCGATTTGTTGAGTCAGTTGGATGATTTGTTTATTGATATGTTCTCGCTCCTCGTTTTGACGAGTCAGCTGCTCATTAAGGCGTAGCGTTAATAATTGCTGGACATCCTCCTTGCGAACATTCTCCATTTCAACCAACTCCCAATCGCAACCAAACTGATTGAAACCATTACTCATAGTCGAGTTAATTAGTTTGGACCCGTTTAGTTTTACGTGAGAAAAATTACCTGTAAAAAAGATCTCTTGCCATATCGTTTGTTCAGCATAGGCATGTTGAAAATTTGCTCTTGATAAGTCATTTCTTATAAATTGAGTTCCGTTCAGATGGGCTTTGGTCCAGATAGTATCGGATAAATTGCAGTCACTTAAATCAACTGATCCAACAAACCAAACGTTTGAAAAATCACCGTCCGATAAATCAAGACCTCTTAGTCGGTCATCATTGCAGGCAGCGATCAAATTAGACTCTAAGGATTCCGATAAATATTGATTTAAACTTTCGACTTCTAAACCATGTTGCTTATCGTCTCGAATTTTAGCCAAGTATTCTTCCACTTCTTGACGAGACACTTGATGGAATACAGCAAAGTGGCGTTTTTTTTCCCTTAGGGCTCTTTTCGTGGTTTCAGGGCTTAAAGGGACTAGTGTTTTTCGACTGACGGCGGCAGTTTCTGAAGCAAGCTCCGATTGAGGGACTGTGGCATAGCCATACTGTTCTTGCAACGTACTCAAGTTTCTTGAAAAGAGGTTGCTTCTAGGTGAAACATACAATACATAATTTCCAATAAATGGTTCATCATAGACTGCGAGACCGGGTCGAGCGCAGGCTAATTTGGCATGGGTTATTTTAGGCGAACATGCTCCTGAATGAAGATATTCGTCTTTTACTAACACCGGTACTGAACGATGGGCAAGAGGTAAGGTTGCTTTGGCCATAAAAAAATTAAGAAATTGTTCTGCTGTTATGACAATATGGTCTTGTTTTGCCAAATCACTGGTGAGATGTTTTATTGCTCGAGAGGCAACATAGTTTGCGAATGTAGAGACTGAATGCTCTTCGAGAATTTCATCGATAAAATGGCGATAGCGAACCGCTGCCAAATAAGCTACTTGTCTTAGCAATATAGTTAATGATAAGTGAGTTGTTTCTAACTGGGTTTCATCAGGAGAAAACGGGGCATCTTGATTGTCTAGCTGGCGTTTTACAAATTGATACCCACCATTGAGTGTCTGCAACAGCACGATGCAGCCAGAAGCACCTACGACACTGGCTCCTAAAGTGGGCGCAGCTGCGGCAAGCCCCGCTACTGCAACTGCAGCACTTAGGGCATCAGCACCTTGGGCTACTCCATCAGCGATTGCAGAATTGGAATCACTAGATGGCATTGTATCTATCCTTAGAAACGACTTCAATTGGGGGTGTGTTTGTTGCATAAACACATGAATGAATCGCATTTGCCGTGCTGTGTATACAGTGCTCATGAAAGTCCTTTTCAAGTGGTGTATTTTAAAGGTAGACCTTAATGGCGTAGATGCAAGTATGAATAGAAAAAAAGTTGGTTGGTGATGAATTTTGGAGGAAGAACGGGCTCTGATATTCTTTTTTTTGAGCTAAAAAGTTTTTCATCAGCGAGTGTGGCTTAACTGGTATTTTTGGCAGGATATTCGTTATTTTAATAAATGCGTTAGGTCGTCATATCATATTTTAGGTGGAATTGCATGAAATTAGGGCGGACTCATCATAGTGTGCCACCGAGTTGCATCATAAAGAATGTTACCCAAAACAGGAAAAATCCTGGTCGTAGCATCACAATAAATAGAGTCTTTTTTTAGTGCGAGCAGACTGCAGCACGAAAACACACTGCTCTTGACTCGCATATTGGACTGAATAGCCTCACTGAGCTTGATCCGGGGCTATGGGCTTTGCTTTTGGAAGGTTGGATTTATCTTCGGATGACTGTGATTGCATGAGATTTTTCTAGCGAAACAACATACTTAACTGAGGTAATTTTGAACTGCATCGAGAGGTAAATCGATACATTTGTATATGCGGTTTTCTTTTTTTGTATGTTTGCCAATAATTGATCGAGCATATTTCTTCCGGATTGTTCTGAATATTTCAAAATACGTAAAGCATGGCTAAATGAGCTTTTATTCCTATGTACTATCATGACGTGTTCCATGATTCAGGTGTTTGATGCAATATGATTTATATAATTAGACAATGTGAACATATTGTGGGAATAGTGCCTAGGTGAGAGTTCTGCTTTGCGCTCGCTCATCAAGCCAGCGCAATTGCTTCGACGTTGGGGATTTAGGACAATGGCGATATTGACACGAGTTATAGGGAATGTTCTATACGCCTCAATGGGTATAACGTATCGCATGCCAATCCAGCAAGGATGTTCTACATTGAGAAATAGCATTGATAGCTTTTTATTAGTAGGGATACGCAGTCTTTATGGCTTAACTTTGTCACATTGATTACTCTGGTTGCAAATGCATCTTGTTGTCGTAGACCTAAATTCATACACTATTTATGGTATTCAACACTGGAAGTAAAAGCTTTTAACGGAATTTAACCTGACAGTTTAATATAAAAAAAATAAGAACTGTCAGGTGTTCAAGAGACTATGAACAACCGCAAGTTGCTGCCACGGGACTGCTTACATTAGAAGGGCATGTGGCAGTAGCAGTTTTACAGGGATTTGGCGCATTAGGGCAGCCTGGGCAGTCGGTTGTATAGCCACCACAGCTAACAGAGGCACCTGGACAGGCATATGCTTGTGAAAAACTAAAAAATGAAATTAATGTTCCAACAGCCAACATATAATTCTTGAAGACTGATCCTACATGTTGTGAACGCCCAGTTTGTTGTTTCATTACTTCTCTCCTTGTTGGTTAAAACGCTACCTGCGATAAACACATATTTAATTTAAATAGTAGACTAATTTTTAAAGTTTGCAAATTTTAGTCTTGTCCAATGCAAGATTAGTCATCAAATGATAGTCTGATTGTAATACAAGTGATTCTGAAATAATCGTTAACAAATGAATATAGAGCCAAAGTTATTTGTAGTGTTGAAGAAATATCTGAGTAATACCTCTCCTAGTAGCGGTCTCTTATATAATTCAACTTATAAGTGCTTATGCAAGTGCCTTTTATTCAGGATATTTCTTACAAATCGAGCTCATGGGCGTCTTTCAACGCACTCAAAAAAGCATCGCCATAATGAGTTAATTTATGTTGGCCAACCCCGGATACCGTTCGAAACTGCTCGAGGGTTTGGGGGTTAATCCGTGCCATTTCGTGCAGGGTGGCATCACTGAAAATCATGAAAGAAGGCTTGTTTTCTTCCTCTGCCAATTTACGTCGCAAGGTACGTAATACCTCGAACAAGGGGCTGTTTGATGTAGTCGATGTGGATTTTCGATCTTTTTTCTTGCCTGTAGAATCTTTTATGTCTTCCTGAGGAATCGTTAACATGACCTGTTCTTCCCCTTTTAAAACAGGGACTGCTTTTGGGGTTAGTCGTAACACATTGAAATGTTCTACATCCTGAACGCAAAAGCCACGATGAATCAATTGCCATGCCAACTGTTTCCAGTAGGCATTGGATTTATCTTTGCCTATCGCATAGGTCGATAAACTCTGGTGATTGGCTTGTTTGATTTTTTCAGCGTCACTGCCGCGCAGGACATCAATGACGTAATTTAAACCATAGTTTTGGCGCAGCCGATATATGCAGGATAAGAATTTTTGAGCATCTGTTGTGGCATCGGCGGTTTTCGGTGGATTATCACACACGTCACAGTATCCACATGCTGTATCGTAGGGCTCATCGAAATAGCGCAATAAAATTTGTCGGCGGCAATGCGTCGCTTCAGCAAAAGCCAGCATGTGATTGAGCTTATGATGTTCTATGCGTTGTTGTTCTTCTAACGGTGTGGCGGTGATCCATGACCGTAATCTGGCACTGTCGGCAGGATCATAGAGAAGTAGGGCTTGAGCGGGTAAACCATCGCGGCCTGCACGGCCGGTTTCTTGATAGTAGCTTTCGATGGTTTTTGGCAAGTCATGGTGAACTACGAATCGAACGTTGGGTTTATCAATCCCCATTCCAAAGGCAAGTGTTGCTACAACAATGTCAATTTTATCATAACGAAACAGAGATTGGACGTCTCTACGCTCGTGATGCGACAAGCCGGCATGATAACCACGTGCACGATGTCCTAAGTCATGTAGTTTAGAGGCAACACGTTCTACACCTGCGCGGGTACCGCAATAAATAATCCCGGACTGCCCTGTTTGGGTTTGTAAAAATTGATCTAGTTGTTTGATAGCATTGTTTTTAGACTGCACATGGTAGTGAATATTGGGACGATTAAATGATGCAATGTATTGTTTGGGTTGATAATTTAATCGACGAACAATGTCTTTTTGCGTTTGGATATCAGCTGTTGCGGTTAGTGCGACGACAGGCACAGTCGGAAACTGAGTTTTCAGTTGACCTAATGCTGCATATTCGGGTCGAAAATCATGTCCCCACTGTGAAATACAATGCGCTTCATCGATAGCAAACAACGCAATGGTGATCTCTTCGAGGCGGGCAAGAAACGACTCGCTGAGCAAGCGTTCAGGCGCAATGTAGAGTAAATCCAATTCATCGTTGTGAAGCTGTGCTAACACCTCTCGCGCCTCAGCACTTGCGAGCGAGGAATTATAGTAGGCGGCACGGATCCCTTGGAGTTTTAATGCTGTAACTTGATCTTCCATTAAGGCAATAAGAGGGGAAACCACAATTCCTACGCCATTGCGTAAGAGTGCTGGAATTTGATAACAGAGTGATTTACCACCGCCTGTGGGCATGAGTACTAGGAGATCTTGTCCTGCCACGACGTCATTGACAATGTCTTCTTGTGGAGAACGAAACGAGTCGAATCCGTAGTAATCTTTTAAAACACGATGGGCTGTCGTGGGTTTGAGTTGCGCGTCTATTTCCATGGAGTTTCTTTTCTTGTCTGCGCGAGTAAAGTGTGTGGATGATACCTTGATAAAATGGGTTGAGACAAGTAATCTGTTGGTAAAGGAGCATTAAATAGGACTTTTATGCAGTTTCAATTGACTGAAGAACATCTTGCTTTTCGTGACATGGCCGCGGACTTTGCTCGGAATAAATTAACACCGAATGCGGATCGCTGGGATGAAGACGCTTATTTTCCAATCGAGGTCTTGAAGGAGGCCGCTCAATTGGGCATGGCGGGGATTGTCGCACGTGAAGACATTGGCGGTACGCAATTAACACGCCTTGCTGCAGCCATTATTTTCGAACAGTTAGCCGCAGGCTGCGTGACGACCAGCGCTTATCTGTCCATTCATAATATGGTTACGACCCTTGTCGATCGTTATGCCTCAGAGTCTTTACGCGCCATATGGGGGCCAAGATTGACTTCTATGCAGGCTCTTGGCAGCTATTGTTTGACTGAGCCTGAGTCAGGTTCCGATGCCGCATCATTAAAAACTCGTGCAGTTTTAAATGGCGATCACTATGTTCTCAATGGTTCTAAAGCCTTTATTTCTGGGGGCAGTGTTAGTGACGTTTATCTATGCATGGTAAGAACAGGGGATAACTCGCATCATGGCATCAGTTGTTTGCTACTTGAAAAGGGCATGCCGGGATTAAGTTTTGGACAGCTCGAAAAGAAAATGGGATGGCGAAATCAGCCAACGTCCATGTTGTTTTTTGAAAATTGCCGGGTACCTGTGAGTCATCTAGTGGGCACAGAGGGCATGGGGTTTAAAATCGCTTTAAACGCGTTGAATGGTGGTCGGATTAACATAGCGGCTTGTTCATTGGGTGGGGCGGCTGCATGTTTGCGTTTAACTCAAGCGTATATGCATGAGCGTAAGCAATTTGGAAAATCACTGTCTGAGATGCAGGCATTGAGGTTTTATTTTGCCGACATGATCACAGACTTTGAGGCGGCTCGATTGATGGTCTATCGTGCGGCTGATGCTTTGGATCAAGGCCTCTCTGATGCCCCCATGTATTGTGCAATGGCGAAGCGTTTGGCCACTGATTCGGCGTTTGATATTAGTGATAAAGCCATGCAATTGCATGGTGGCTATGGGTATTTGCGTGAGTACCAGATTGAGCGGATATTTCGTGATTTACGGGTGCATCAAATACTGGAAGGGACTAATGAAATTATGCGAGAAATTATTTCAAAAGCAGCTTTGGATGAAAATTACTTTATTACCTAATGAAATGGAGAGCACATGAGCCTTGTTGAACAACAGTTACATGAAGGCATTTTAACCCTGACGTTGAATCGTCCAGAAAAATTGAATGCGATGAGCACAGATGTGTTGACATTGTTAGCGGCACGGTTTGAAGAGGCGAAAAACAATTCAGCTGTGAAAGCTATCTTACTGACTGGCACAGGTAAAGCATTTTGTGCCGGTGCGGACATTAATCGACTAGCCGAGTGCAATGCGCAGAGCGGTTATGACTTTGCATGCTTTGGTCAAGCCGTCTTTAGACAGCTTGAGACGATGGGTAAACCCACCTTGGCTGCTATTAATGGCTATGCATTTGGTGGCGGGTGTGAACTTGCGATGGCAGCTACGTTGCGTATTGCATCGACTCAGGCACAATTTGGCCAACCAGAAGTAAAGTTAGGTGTGATACCAGGTTATGGTGGCACACAACGGTTGGCTCGTTTGGTGGGTAAAGGTCGAGCACTGGATCTCTGTTTAACGGGGCGTTCTATTGATGCTCAAACCGCGTTAAGTTGGGGATTAGTGACAGATGTAGTCCTACCCGATGCATTGATTGAGAAATCCACTCAGGTGTTGAAAGGGATTTTATCCATGGCACCACAAGCCATTGCAGGCGTTATGGACGTGATTGATCACGGTTACGACATGTCTTTAACCGATGCCTTGCATTTAGAAGCAATACATTTTGCTAAAGTATGTGCAAGTCAAGACAAAAAAGAAGGAGTCGGTGCTTTTCTTGAAAAACGCCCGGCGGTCTTTAAAGGAATATAAGCATGACACAAGAGGTTCTTTTTTCTCGAGAAAATCACGTAGGCTTGATCACATTAAATCGACCGCAAGCATTAAATGCGCTGACATTCACCATGATAAAGGCGATACAAACACAATTGACTGCTTGGCGAGATGATAGCGAAATCCATGCCGTCATTGTCCGTGGAGCGGGTGATAGAGCCTTTTGTGCCGGGGGTGATGTTCGTGCTATTTACCATCATGGTCGTGATGGTTACGATGAAAAAATGGACTTTTTCAGAGCAGAGTATCGTTTGAATCGATACATTCATGAGTTTAACAAACCCTACATCGCCTTGATGGATGGCATTACCATGGGTGGAGGTGTGGGCATTTCCATGCATGGTTCACATCCTGTTGCTAGTGAGAATTTTCTGTTTGCTATGCCAGAAACTAGCATTGGGTTTTATCCTGATGTGGGGGCAAGTCATCTGTTGGCACGCTGTCCTGGGCATTTTGGTATTTATTTAGGATTGACAGGTAAACGCTTGGGTGCCGCTGACGCGCAAGCATTGGGTTTAGTCAGGCATATTATTCCCCGAAACCGCTTTGCTGATGTATTGATAGCGCTGATTAACGCGGATTTATCCAGCGATGCTTATCAAAAAATTGATGTGGTTTTACGTCAATTTCTAATGCCCACACCGACGATAAGCATTGAAGACTACGCTGGGTTTGTTGACTCTTGTTTCCGACACACCGACATGAAAGCCATTATGATGGCATTGAATCATTCAAATGATGATTGGTACAAAGAGGTTCGGCATGTGCTTTCAGAAAAATCACCGCTCAGTTTAAAAGTGACCCTTTTGCAATTGCAAAAAGCAACATCAATGACTCTGGCCGAATGTTTGGACATGGACTATTGTTTAACGAGCCACTTTATGCGAGATCCTAATTTTGATGAAGGGGTGCGTGCATTGCTTATTGATAAAGATAATCAGCCTCATTGGCAACCCAAAACGCTAGAAGCTGTCAATGAGATCATGGTGGATTCCTTTTTTACTGGCGAGTAAAGGGTCCATGTTATCGGTTCTGATACATCTGGTTAAATCTGAGCAAAGAATAGCGTGCACATCAAGTTGTACCACCACAGTGCTGGGCACGCTTCGTTGTTTCACCCTCACGGCTGTCGCATTAAAATTTGATCAACCTGCCGTAGGTTGGGCCTTGGCCCAACAATCTAGCTATTAGATTTCGTTTTATTTGACGAAGAGTAAGAAATAAGATCAAATGCCACATTCAAATTTTGATGAGGTGGCACGATGCAT
>CANJSM010000019.1 GCA_947477015.1 Legionellaceae bacterium | reverse complement strand
GAAATCATCGAGTTAAAATAAAATACCGCAAATTACAACAGAAAAAGTGAACAAGAAAAGTGCTTGCTTATGAATTGTTAAAAAAATAGGCGCCTCTTGGAAGCGCCATTGGGCCAAGGCCCAACCTACATGTTACTCAAAAAGTCGAGCGTAAAGTACTATGTTAAATAGCATTTTAAGTCATCAAGCGGTGGGAGCTGCTAATCTCTTCATCAGTAACATCACGTGTAAAACAGAGCGATGGTCTCATTTGAAAACGATGTTAGCCTATCTCTCCGCGATAGAGCCAGATGCGATTTCCCCAAATTTTTTGATGTTTGTGGTCAATCAATTGGTGAGTGAGTGTTTGCAAGAGGACGCTGATGCCCCAGAAATGGTTGCAGTGACAGTGTATCTCTGCGAGGTAGTGAATGGCAAAACCGCAATACCCGCGCAATCACTGATGTTGCCTGATCATTTCTTTACCTTGTTTGAAAAGGCGCTATCTGTGCCGATGAATGATGAGCAGCTGGTAACGCTTTGTGTCCACTGGGATTTATTTTGGCGTGCGGAGAAATTGTCTGGGCTGCAGTATCAAGAGTGGATGACGCGTTTGCTGAGTCTAATTAACCTCAGTCGTTTAAAAACACCCGATATTCTTCTGATTCTAAAAAACCTTGGGTGTCTCGAACAACAGTTTGGTTTTGCTAAAACAATTGATTCAAGTTTTTTTGTGCAAATTGAAGTATATCTTCGTTCAAATTCTATAGATAAGAAAGAGTTTGCAGACATTGTTAAAGCAACGGGTCTTTTGAAGGCTAAAAAAATAACGCCAATAACAGCTGCCTCCAGTTCTATTATTCCGGCCCGTTTGGCAGAGAAAAAGCCTGAATTTGTTCAACGATTAACCCATTTAGGTGTGTGGCCTGAACGGCCTTTTTTTGAACCAGAACACCGTACGTATGTGTCTTGGCGTAAAACTGTTGTTGACGCGTTTAATCGAGTGCGTCAGCATCCTGAGAATGCTGAAATCAAGCAAAAAGCCTACGGCAAGGTTTGTGCGATGGGTGGGGAACATCATCGCCAGCTGGTTATTTCTTTTATTTATCATAGTGAAATCAACGAGCTTTTTTTTGAGCGATTACTTTTTTTATTCGAATGTGGCGGTAATTTTTTGTTGCAGGAGCCCGATAGTTCTTCAGCCCTCTATTTCGCGACTTCAATGAATTGTTTGCTCTTGTTTAAATTTTTTGTCGAGCGGTTGCACGTCAAAATCATTAATCCTCCAGAAAAAAGTGTACATCCTTATTTTGTAAGCATGCAGAATATGAGACGTGATAAACGCGGCACTCCTTTGTGTGAGTACGTCATCGATAATTATAAAATGCTCTCTAATGAGACCTTCTTAATTACATCGATTCGTTACCAAGACAAGATACTGTTTGACATTATCCTATCCAAAGAGGCGGATCGTCCTGATAGTTGGTGTGCGGATGGGCTAGGTGTAACACCATTGATGCATGCCTTAAAACATACGACACTTGAGGCGAAATATTTCATTCGTAAAACCTTGGAATATAATTGTGATGTTCTCACTGAAGATCATGCTGGCCGTAATGCATTTGCTTATGCATTGCATTATGGGCAAGTCAATTATTTTTTTGATTTATTAGCACGATTAAACGCCATTTCTGGGCCGTTTAACTTAGAGAATATTCCACTTCCAAATGATAATAGCCCGCTATTTTATGCCATTAAACACGGTCAAGAGCGAATGGTGGATGCATTGATAGTCGCTGGATGTTCTCTAGATGAGTTAGACGAGCATGGATTGAATCTCGCTCATCTCTGCCTGCAAGATAATTCTTTAAGTCATGCATTACGATGGGTTATTGCTAAAAACCCCAAACTGATTTGCAATGAAGAGCGAACAGCCCAAGGAGATACGGTTTTATTGTATGCAGCCCGTCATGGTTATTTTTGGGCTTTAGATATTCTTTTTGAAGCCGGAGCGGATGTTCATGTCAGCAATAATGATGGTATGACCGTTGGGCATTATCTAGTGCTTAATCAACAAGGTGATTTATTAAAGCAATGGCTGCCTCAATACAATTTTAATGTCTTGGCTAAAAATAGCTTGTCGGAAAATTTATTGGATCTGGCTGCTAAAAGTTTTAAAAATCAAGAAATATTTCGTGTGTGTCTTGGTTATTTACGCCAGAAACGCTTGCCCTTGGATTTAAAAAATCAAGTGTATTGTTTTGCTATTTTAGAGTATTTAGCCTCGTTACCGGAGGAGGGCGTTGATTTTCTCGATGAGCATGGGCAAACACTATTGCACTTGGCCTGTCTGTATGGAGGGGATAATCAAGCCATAGTGAAAAGTTTGATTACAACACATCATTTTTCAGTGAACGTATTGAATAAACATAAACAAACGCCGCTGTATGTTTTGGTTCGCCAGCAGTTGATTGAACGAGCTGTGGCCTTCATGGACACCTATTCGCCGAGACTCAGTAATCTGGATGGAAAGCAAAGTTCTTTATTGCATTTGATTTGTGAGATGAATGAGTTAAGTTTGGCTGAACGCTACATGCAAAGACTGACAAGATATATACTTCTGGCTCGAAATCCAGATGGTAAGACCCCTTTAGATCTTGCGTTTCAGACTAAAAATACAACGCTCATTTCGATGTTGTGGACACATCTGACTGCAAGTCAACAAGCCACAGCCTTTGCGCAATTTAAAGCACATCAGCAACAAGACCGTATCGACTATGTTTTAGCGCAAGGATATGTTGATTGCTCAGCACCTCTTATGGAGAGTCCAGAGGCGCCTCGAACTATATTGCCTGAAGAGCCCGAGGTGTTTGTCAGACAAGAGAAGACGGTGTTTCCTTCCATTGAAGATGTGTTTGCCACAATCTCTGTAACACGCCATATACCGACTTTACGGCTGATCAAGCGATTGCAACTTAAAGTAGAGGGTGAGGCGAACCCATATTTTGAAATGTTGTCAGAGCATGTTATTCCCATCTTAGAGTGTGCTTTTCAGACGCGTCATTATGGCGTCATGAGTCAGGTGTTAAGATTTCCTTGCGTGGATAAAGACATGGCGATGGAAGCTCAGCATGCAAGGCGATTGCTGAGTATAGCCCTGTCTTCAGGTCGTGGATCAATCGTTCGTTTGGCATGTAAGCTACATGCTTTAAGTGATTTGGCCCCTGAACATAACAATCAGGCGTTGTTAGACGCTGTTGTTAACAATCAATATGAAGTTGTTCAGGCGTTGTTACAATTAAAAGGCGTGAATGAGTCATTTCTTCAGGTTAGTTTTGTTGCAGCATGTCGTGGAGGCCAACTTGATCTAATAGATTTGTTTTTAGCAACCCTCAAAGTATCGCAACATGCACATGAGAGTGATGCATTAATGATAGCCATTGAGACCAATCATTTTGATTTGGTGTGCAAACTCCTTGCGTTACCTAATGTTAGAGCATCAGTGACGATGGACTGTTTGCTGCAAGCGATTCGGCAAAACAATATTGATCTGTTCATGGTTTTTTTATCTTTAGAGCATATCAAGTCGCTTCTTTTAATTGAATTAACGACAGGTCAATGCAGCCCGTTAGCGCTTGCTCTAGACCTAGCTTGCGATGAAATAATCAGTCATCTGTTGATTCTGCCTGAAGTCGAGCAATTTGTGCGTGGTCACAGTGTTTATCATGATTTATCTCCGGTCGTTTCTAATGGGTCCATGCAGCAATACAGTGAACCGGTTTGGTTTATGGAGCCCTTGTTCCTGGTTCCGTTGACGCCGCTTTATCCTGCTTTAAATCATTTAGACGACATCTATGAAGCCAGTAGGTCTGGCAGGCTTTCTGAGTTGAAGTACTGGCTTGGTGATTATGTTTTCCCGCTTTTTTTCGTCCAAGAGTTGTATGATATTTTATATTTAGCGGTTTGCTCTCGTCAGTCTCATGTGGTGGACTATTTATTAGAAAATGAAACGATAGCGCAGTATACCCTTGAGCGCATTAATCAACTCCCTGCCCGTGCTATTGTAAATTTTGATTCAACGATGTTACGAACACTGATGAAATACGAGGTGATTCGACAGCATTTGACCAATAATTATAATTACCCATTGCGCTGTGCAGCTCGCTTTGATGCTGTAGCTCTAGCCAAGATTTTACTGGAAGATCAGGCGGTGAATGAAAAGGCTTCAGCGTTAAATAATAAAGCATTACGCACGGCTGCCGAGCGAGGGTCGCAAGACATGGTGCAATTGCTGTGTTCTGTAGAGTCTGTTCGGCGCCACATCCATGTGTTTCAAAACGCGCCTTTCAGGCGAGCCTTCAGCAATGGGCATACAGAGGTCTGTTTGTATTTATTAATGGATCCCTTCGTGTTTCAATTCGTAACACATAAGGAGTCAAAATACAGGGCATTATTGCTGTCTTTTGTTGCGCTCAGGTTAAGACCGCTTCCAGATTCGTTAGTGGTAGAACGTCACAGTCGAGTGTACGCCTTGATTGCTTGCTATTGTTTACGTTATACAGGCCAGAGTTTTTCGACGGATATACTGAACTTATTGCAATATTCTGCCTTAAAAAGCCGCGCGCATTTGGGCCAGACATCTTCTCAGGCAAGAAATGAGTTATTGACGTTGGCCAGAGTGCATGGTCATGATGAAATCGTTGATTATTTAATGTCATTACCGCAAGTAAAAAAAATGGATGAGCAGAGCTCGTCTCAAGCGTCTTCTGCAGTCTCTTTTAATTCATCTTATCCCAAACGATTTTTTGCGAAATTACATGACGCCAAACCGGCTCGAGAGATTGATGCAACGAATCAGATGTGTCGTTCCGTATCCATTGATGATTTTGTTTAGGATTGCTTTACACTCCCCACATCAACACGTCCTACTGAGTCAAAAATTTAATTAGTGATGCTGTGTAAAATTTGCTATTATCTGCGCATTTAATTGTTTTCAAGGAGAGTGCTGTGCATGATCGTTTCGCTGATTTTTTGCAGACTGAATTAGCCGCCATAAAGCAGGAAGGTTTATATAAACCCGAACGTGTCATTTCTACTCAACAGCAGGCCGCTGTGAAAGTGAATGATGATGAAGTGATAAATTTATGTGCGAACAATTATTTAGGCTTGGCGAATCACCCTGATTTGATTGCACAAGGGCAGCGTGCGCTGGAGCAGTTTGGTTATGGGATGGCGTCGGTTCGATTCATCTGTGGAACACAAACACCGCACAAACAACTGGAACAACGTATCAGTGCCTTTTTAGGAATGGACGATACGATATTATATTCCTCCTGCTTTGATGCAAACACAGGCCTTTTTGAAACACTACTGGGCGCTGAAGATGCCATCATCAGTGATGCACTCAATCATGCCAGTATTATTGATGGTGTGCGCTTATGCAAAGCGGCACGCTATCGCTATGCCAATAATGACATGCAAGATTTAGAAGCACAATTAATAGCCGCCAAAGATGCACGATTTCGTTT
Source organism: Legionellaceae bacterium (assembly GCA_947477015.1). GTDB lineage: Bacteria > Pseudomonadota > Gammaproteobacteria > Legionellales > Legionellaceae > DDPF01. The sequence goes on along the minus strand of CANJSM010000019.1, from coordinate 23,599 downwards.
AATCGCAACCGATGGGGTGTTCTCCATGGATGGTGTGCTGGCAAACCTGCCGGCAATTTGTGATTTGGCGGACAAATACGATGCCATGGTCATGGTTGATGACTCCCATGCCGTCGGATTTATCGGTGAAACAGGGCGCGGCACGCCTGAGCATTTTGGAGTGATGGGGCGCATTGATATCCTAACCGGTACATTGGGCAAAGCGCTGGGTGGCGCCTCTGGTGGGTATACAGCAGCCAGTAGCAAAATTGTTGAATGGTTGCGTCAACGTTCGCGCCCGTATTTATTTTCGAATACACTGGCGCCGGTTATTGCTCAGACATCGATAGCTGTTTTGGATTTGATTCAGCATAAGCCTGAGCTTCTTCAAAAATTGAAGCGCAATAGTCAGTATTTCCGAGAAGGCTTGTCGAAGTTGGGATTTAAGTTAATTCCAGGTGAGCATCCTATTATTCCTGTCATGTTAGGGGATGCTGTATTGGCCGGTCGTATGGCTGAAAAACTATTGGCCGAAGGTATTTATGTAGTAGGGTTCTCATTTCCTGTTGTGCCCAAAGGCATGGCGCGTATTCGTACACAATTGTCAGCGGCACACGAGTTACATCATCTAGACAAAGCCTTGGCTGCGTTTGGAGCCGTGGGTCGAGAGTTGGGTGTTATTTAAAAGGAAAATTCATGAAATCATTGGTTAAAGCAAAACGAGAGCCTGGTATTTGGTTGCAAGACGTTCCAAAGCCTGAATGTGGTGTGAACGATGTACTCATCAAAGTCGGTAAAACAGCCATTTGTGGTACAGATATTCATATCTATTCGTGGGATGAATGGGCACAAGCAACGATTCCTGTTCCTATGACGGTAGGGCATGAGTTCTTTGGTGAAATCGTTGAAGTAGGTCGTGAAGTACGCGGTATGAAACCGGGTCAACGTGTGTCTGGAGAAGGGCATTTGACTTGCGGTTACTGTCGCAATTGTCGTGCGGGCAGACGGCATTTGTGTCGTAATACTGAGGGCGTTGGCGTCAATCGTCCCGGTTGTTTTGCTGAGTACTTGTCTATTCCAGCTAGCAACGTGATGTTGCTGCCTGATGACATTACCGCTGAGCAAGCATCAATTCTTGATCCATTAGGTAATGCTACGCATTGTGCTTTGGCTTTTAATGTGGTGGGAGAAGATGTTTTGGTGACTGGTGCTGGTCCTATCGGTATCATGGCAGTTGCCATCCTGCGTCATATTGGTGCGCGCCATATTGTGATCACCGATGTCAATGATTACCGTTTAAACTTGGCACGTCAAATGGGCGCAAGCCATGCAGTCAATATTAAGCATCAATCCATTCAAGATGTGATGGCCGAATTGGGCATGGCCGAAGGATTCGATGTTGGGCTTGAGATGTCAGGCAATCCCATGGCGTTGAATGAAATGGTGAAGGCAATGAACCATGGCGGCCAAATTGCGTTATTGGGTATTCCGCCAAAAGAAACAGCGATTGATTGGAATCATGTCATTTTCAAAGGATTGGTTATCAAAGGGATTTATGGGCGCGAAATGTTTGAAACTTGGTATAAAATGATTGCCATGTTGCAAAGTGGGTTAGATGTGTCTCCTGTGATTACGCACCGTTTTGCACTGAAAGATTACCAAGAGGCGTTTGAAATTATGGCCTCAGGTCAATCAGGTAAAGTGATTCTTGATTGGGAATAATGTTTTGTAGTAGGAGTTAAGGGTATGTCGCAGTATATTTTTACAATGAATCAAGTGAGTAAAGTCGTTGATAATCAACGTTTTATTTTAAAAAATATTAATTTAAGTTTTTATCCTGGCGCTAAAATTGGCGTGTTAGGTTTGAATGGCTCAGGAAAATCAACGCTGTTGCGCATTATGGCCGGTGTTGATAAACACTATGAAGGCGAGGCACGGCCACAGGCGGGAATTAAAATTGGATATTTGGCGCAAGAACCAGAAATCGATTTGACTAAAACTGTTCGTGAAGTGGTTGAAGAAGCCGTCGCTGACATGAAAGATAAATTAGCTAAATTTGATGCTATCAGCATGCGTTTTGCAGAACCAATGAGCGATGATGAAATGAATACATTGCTCACAGAACAAGGTGAATTGCAGCATGATATCGAAGTAGGCGGTGGTTGGGATTTAGACCGAAAATTTGAAATTGCAGCCGATGCACTGCGACTGCCTGAGTGGGATGCCATTGTTGGCCAACTGTCTGGTGGAGAAAAACGCCGTGTCGCGTTATGTCGCCTCCTGTTGTCTAATCCTGACATGTTGCTACTCGATGAGCCCACCAACCATTTAGATGCTGAAAGCGTTGCATGGCTTGAGCATTTTCTCCATGAGTTCCCAGGAACTGTGGTTGCTATTACCCATGATAGGTATTTCTTGGATAACGCAGCTGAGTGGATTCTTGAGCTTGATAGGGGAGAAGGTATTCCATACAAAGGTAACTACACCGCTTGGTTGGAACAGAAAAACGAACGCCTCGATCGTGAAAGCAAACAAGAAGCATCCCATAATCGGGCATTAAAAACTGAATTGGAATGGGTACGAACCTCTCCTAAAGGTAGAAATGTAAAGAACAAAGCACGGCTTGCGCGTTTTGAAGAAATGAATTCAAAAGAATTCCAAAAACGAAACGAAACCAATGAACTCTATATACCACCCGGTGAGCGATTAGGTGATTTGGTGCTTGAAGGCCTTCATCTTAAAAAATCATTCGGTGATCGGTTATTATTTGAAGACTTAAACTTCAATTTGCCTAAAGGCGGCGTGCTCGGGATCATTGGGCCGAACGGTGCAGGAAAATCAACGTTTTTAAAAATGCTAACCCAGCAAGAAACGCCAGATGATGGACAAATTCGTGTCGGTGAAACGGTCAAGTTAGCATATGTTGATCAAATGCGCGATCAATTGGATGACAACAATACTGTTTGGCAGGAAATCTCTAATGGTCATGACATCATGCAAGTTGGCGCATTTCAAATGCCTTCGCGAGCTTATGTTGGACGGTTTAATTTTAAAGGATCTGATCAACAGAAAAAAATGTCTCAGTTATCCGGGGGTGAGCGTAATCGTGTTCATTTGGCAAAATTGCTGCAACGCGGCGCGAATGTCTTGTTACTCGATGAGCCCAGTAATGACTTGGACGTTGAAACTTTACGCGCATTAGAAGAAGCAATTTTAAGCTTCCCCGGCTGCGCTATCGTTGTATCGCATGATCGTTGGTTTTTAGATCGTATTTGCACGCATTTAATGGCGTTCGAAGGCGATTCGAAAGTTGTCTTTTTTGAAGGCAACTATAGCGATTATGAAGAGGATAGAAAACGTCGTTTGGGTGATGATGCGAGTAATCCTCATCGTATAAAATATCGACGAATACAGGTATAGCTTAAATTTCATTATCCGTCGTTGCTCTGCTCGCAACGACGACCCTACAAAAAGGATAGTATGTCATGATCAGAATGTTTTTCTTTGTTATTGCTTTATGCCTTGGCCTGACAGCCTGCATTGAAAATGACGAATCCACCTACATTACCGATGATAATGGTCACGTTCACCATACAACACATTATTTACGGGATAAGCGTGGACAACGATATTTTCCAAAGCAAATTCCTGCGACGGGTCAAAAAGAGTTTATTTTTGATCCGAAAGTATTCGCGTGGGCTGCTTATGGTCCTGATGGACAGCGCGTGATGACTGGTGCTGCATCTGGTGGCAAAGACATGTGCGAAGACGTCGGCAAGCCTTGTCGTACCGTCACTGGCACATTTCATGTGTATAACAAACACGGCGTGAATTGCAAATCAGGTGAGTATCCAGTAGAAACAGAAGGCGGCGCAAAAATGCCTTATTGCATGTATTTCTTCCAAGGTTTTACAATTCATGCGGGTTATGATGTTCCTGAAGGCAATGCAAGTCATGGTTGCATTCGTGTGCTCCCAAGTGCTGCAAAATGGCTCAATGAAGAGTTTATTAATTACGGTACACGCGTCACTGTTTTGTCATATGAAGATGAAGATGGTGATGGGGATTGGGTTAAGACAAAAGGATAGTAGGTTGGGCCTTGGCCCAACAAAGATTTAATATGAAATGCTTCAGTTGGGCCAAGGCCCAACCTACACTGACTTAATGGGTTTGAATTGTAGCCGGCGCCGTATCTCTTGGCGAAGCAATCACCTGCATAATCCCTAAGTTCCCTGATGGTTTACGTCCGATGAGTAAATCAACAGACAGATCTTGTTTGAAATTGTCTTTTTCATTTTGATAAACCACTTTCATTGGCAAGGTGATTTTCCACTGATTGTCCGTGACCGAGGTGATTTTAACCTCACCCTCCATTTGACTGCTGACGGTTAAACCGTTTGTTTTAATCGCTTCAAGATTTCCAGATTTTACTAAGGCGTCATAATATCCTTGCCAACCTTGGTCTGTGAAGCAGCTCTTTAATTTTTCCATTTGCGCCGTCATGATGTCGGGTTTAAAATCAAATGCTTGCTTTGCAGCGCTCTCTGCCCAAGCTGAGAGAATAGATTGATCAATGACTGTGGTTGTTGCGGGAATGGCATAGTCACAATTAATCACAGGGAGAGCGGGTAAGGCAGACGGTATACTCGATGTTGTCGTTGGCAAAGATTGGGTCATGGGTTCTTGGGGCGCTTGAGCTGCCGGAGTGGGGGTGGCGATGAGAGTAGCTGGTTGTTCTAGGTTGTCAGCATGAACTGTAAAACACAGCAAGCTTGAAAGAGCTGTGCATAATAGTTTTTTATTCATCGGTGAAATGTCCTGTACGATTGTGATTCTATAACTGTGCCAGTTTTCACACTGCATTTCAACAGGATGTCTGGTATCATTTGCACAATTTAATTTTATTCGAGAACGTGCGTGTTTGTTGTGACTGGAGGAGGGCGTGGAATTGGTGGAGCTTTGGCTATTGAATTGGCGAAGCGCGGCCAATCGGTATTGATTGTCGGTCGTCATCTCGAGACGTTGATGAACACTGCAGCTGGTTCACCCTTGATTGATTATCTTTGCGCGGACGTCTCCACAACGCATGGACGCGAGCAGATACAATCTTACTTACAGTCTGTGCCTGTTCTGCTTGGATTGATTCATAACGCAGGTATTATTGATCCCATTGCACCGATTGGAACTATAGATGAATCGTCATGGCATGCATGTATGGCGACCAATGTTGAAGCACCGTTGTTTTTAACCCAATTACTAGCCGATAAGCTACTGAATGGCCGAGTATTGAATATCAGTTCTGGGGCGGCTCATTTTCCAGTCGCAGGCTGGGCTGGCTATTGTGTCTCAAAAGCTGCATTGTCTATGCTGACGCGTTGCTGGCAAACAGAGTCTACTCAAATGGCCGTTGCAAGCGTTATGCCGGGTATCATCGATACCCCTATGCAGGCACAAATTCGAGCAGCTCATCATATGAATCCTGAAAAACTGGATTTTTTTAAACGATTAAAACTGGAGCATCGATTGTTAACGCCTGAAACTGTCGCAGCTTTTTTATGCTGGTTACTGTTGGATGTTGAATCTTCTGTTTATGTGTCTAAGGAGTGGGATATTTACGATACAAGCCATCATTCGTCATGGCTCATTCCGCCAAATAATGTACCCGCTTTGGAGTAAAATTTGATGAAACCATTTATTTCTGCCGAACAAAACATTGCTGAATTAACGTTACGCAGCATTTTGCTTGCGATTATATTAACGGTGATTTTAGCGATTTCTAATACGTTTCTTGCTTTAAAACTGGGTATTCTTACTTCAGCGTCGATTCCTGCGGCCATTATTTCCATGGGCATTTTACGTTTTTTTAAACACTCAACGATTCTTGAAAACAACGCAGTACAAACAGCGGCCTCAGCCGGTGAGGCTGTGGCCGGTGGCATTGTATACACGATTCCTGCCTTAATCGTGATTGAATACTGGCATCATTTTGATTATTTAACTAACTTTCTGATTGCTCTCACCGGTGGTGTTCTTGGTGTATTGTTTTCTATTCCTTTAAGACGATTATTAGTGAATGACAACGCATTAAAGTTTCCAGAAGGCCGCGCTATTGCTGAAGTATTAAAATCATCCAGTGATAAAACAGGGATGCGCGATTTGGTTTATGGCAGCATCATTGGTGCAGTTTTTGAGTTGCTCCAAGTCGGTTTTAAAGTGGTGGCAAACAGCTGGAATCATTGGTTTGTAATTAAACGATCTATTTTTGGCGTAGGTGCTGGTTTTTCGGCAACCATGATTGGTGCAGGTTACTTGGTTGGGTTTGACATGGCATTCAGTATTTTTGCCGGAGCGATTGTGTCATGGTTTATTGCTTTGCCGATTTTAAGTCAATTTTTCCCTGATTTTTTATTACAGCATCCGACCAATGAAGCCGCTGTTTTATTATGGAATAGTCAATTACGTTATTTAGGCATTGGGGCTATGTTGTTTGCAGGAGTGTGGACGTTTATCAAATTGATCAAACCGCTGCTGAATAACGTACTCCAGTCATTCCAGCGTATTACTAAGAAACAAGAAAAATCAGTATTACCTCGCACAGATAAAGACATCCCTCTGCCTTATATTGTGATGGGTGTCAGTTTGATGGCAGGGGTTTTGTTTCTTTTTTTCCAATCCATTTTCCCAGTGGAACAAATTGGATTGGGTCTTCATTACTCGTCTGCTCTTGTCTTTGGCGCAGTCACTTATGTCCTCATTGTTGGTTTTTTGTTTGCCGTGATCACGTCCTATTTTTCGGGCATGGTGGGTGTAACGGCAAGTCCTGGTAGTGCTGTAGTGATTGCAGGGATATTATTTGCCTCTTGGTTATTGCTAGGACTAATTCACGCCGTGATTCCCATACCCTTGGATAAAGCGCAGATCGTGGCAGCTGAGGCAATTATTATTATTATTGCCTCAGTCGTTACAGGTATTGCAGCCATAGCCATTGATAACACGCAAGATTTAAAAGTTGGCCAGTTAGTGGGCGCTACGCCTTGGAAGCAACAAGTGATGTTGTTGTTGGGAGTAGTGGTGTCGTCGCTGGTGATTCCTCCGGTGATGCAGTTACTCTTTAACGTGTATGGTATTGCAGGCATCATGCCTCATCCTGGAATGGATGTTGCTCAATCGTTGCCAGCACCTACAGCCGCTTTGTTGGCTGCGATCACCGAAGCCGTGTTTCGTAATAGTCTGCCATGGACCATGATGTTTATTGGGGCAGGGATTATTTATGCCGTGATTCTTTGTAATCGTATCTTTAAATTACAGCGCTTTATTCAATTGTCTATTTTGGGTATAGCCATAGGCATGTATTTACCGATCACGTCATCGTTTCCGTTGTTTTTAGGTGGAATAATCGCGTTGTTTTTGAAGCGTCGATTGGGTGCTAAAACGCAAGATGAGACTATTATCAATCAAGGCAAGCAAACCGGCACTCGAATTGCATGTGGACTCGTTGCAGGATCGGCTTTACTCGATGTGTTGTTGGCGATTCCTTTTTCTATTTACCATAGTCCGGATGCGTTGAGTTTAGTCGATGCTGGCTGGCAGACGTATGGGTTGGTGTTGGCGGTGCTGTGTATTATAGGGTTAGCCAAGTGGATGGAGCGTCGAGTTTGTGCTGTTTGAGGCTTATTGTCGTGAGAAAGACGTTGAGACGGATAGCACACGCCCTAGAAAAAAGCGGTTAGGGCCGTTATGGTTCCGAGCACTATTCCTGGCACATTGCACACAATAATGGGCCAGTCTTTGAGAGGTTTTAGCCCCGCATACAAAACCCAAGCCGTGCAATTGATGGTTGTGATAATAGGCAAAATGAATGAGCCTTTTGTTCCATGAATATTGAGAAAAATCTGGTCAATATATGAGAAATACATGGCAATGGCCATCACTGATGCAAACCAGCCAATTCTGTTGATTGTTTTTTCATTTAAATGGGTCATTTATAAAATAGCCTGTTCCAATGCTTGTGCGTCATACCGAGCGAAGTTCGGGATGACGCACAGGGTGAGCAATTACCCTAGAGTTAGACTTCATCCAAATATTTTTCAGCATCCAGTGCTGCCATGCAACCAAAGCCTGCGGATGTCACAGCTTGTCGGTAAACATGGTCAGCCACGTCTCCACAGGCAAACACGCCAGGGATGTTGGTTGCCGTTGCATTACCTTGTAAGCCTGATTGAATGGTGATGTAGCCTTCTTGTTGCATATCCAATTGACCTTTGAATAAGGTCGAGTTCGGGGTGTGACCAATGGCTATGAATACGCCGTCTAGCGTTAGTTCTTGCTGTTGATTGGTTTTCACATCACGCAAACGAGCGCCAGTGACTTTCATGCCATCACCTAATACTTCTTCTAATGCATGATCCCAAATGATAGTGATGTTGCCCGTACGTGCTTTTTCAAATAATTTATCTTGTAAAATTTTCTCCGAACGAAGACTGTCGCGACGGTGCACTAACGTGACGCTTGCTGCAATGTTTGATAAATACAAGGCTTCTTCAACGGCTGTATTGCCACCACCAATGACACATACGGCTTTATTTCTATAGAAAAAACCATCACATGTTGCGCAAGCAGAGACTCCTCGGCCTTGGTAGGCTTTCTCTGATTCCAATCCTAAATAGCGAGCAGAGGCCCCTGTCGCAATGATTAACGCATCGCAAGTATAAGTTTCTGTGTCACCTTTTAGAACAAAGGGTCGTTGTTTTAAATCAGCTTCAACAATGTGATCATAAATCATCTTGGTTTGGAAACGTTCGGCGTGCTGTTGCATGCGGTCCATCAATGCGGGGCCTTGGAGCCCTTCAACATCACCTGGCCAGTTGTCGACGTCAGTGGTGGTGGTTAATTGACCACCGGGTTCTTTGCCGGTAATTAACACAGGGTGTAAATTAGCCCTTGCAGCATAAATGGCGGCAGTGTAGCCAGCAGGCCCTGAGCCCAGAATTATCAGCCGATGATGATTGCTTGCATTCATCCTGTCTTCCTTCGTTAAAATTTATGTTAAGATGGAGCATCATATGATAAAACGCGATGTATGAACATACCTATGGCAAAACAACGAGCGGGTAAATCGGCTGGCGGCCCTAACAATCAAGCCTTGCCACATCTTTTGGTGAAGAGCATCAGTGAAGGCAGTTTCATCATTGCGCTGACTGCTGCACTGTTTGTTTTATTATCATTGGTCACTTACCATGCCGTCGATCCTGGGTGGTCGCACGCCAGCAAACAAACCATTGACGTCATCAACTCAGGCGGGCGAGTCGGTGCGTATGTTGCCGACGCTTTTTATCTTGTGTTTGGGTATTTTGCGTATCTTGTACCAATTTGCTTTGCATACTTGGCCTGGGTTGTTTCGCGAGACTATCGAGTTTTTCACATTTTACGTGTTGTACAAAAACCTGTGTTGATGTTTCGCAGCGTAGGCATGACCTTATTCGTATTTGGTGGTTGCGGTTTGTTGAGTTTGAAGATTAGTGCTTTTGTCATTTCAAGTAGCTTTCACTCGGGTGGGGTCTTGGGGCAGTTAATCGCCAAGGGCTCGAGTCACGCACTCAATGAACAAGGTGCGTCCTTGTTTTTGTTTGCGATGATCTTGGTAGGGATTACTTGGTTAACAGGCCTGTCTTGGGTGCAGGTGACTGAATGGATTGGTCATTTGACCTTGATTCTGATTAAGGATGCAGTGGATGTGATAACGGCTATGGCTCGAGCCTTGTTTAAAGTGTTGGTCTTTGCCAAATCAAAAATTGATGATTACCGAAATGATTCAATGAGTTATCCAACTGAACACAAGTTCCTTGAAGTTAGCGTTAAAAAAGAGAAGAGCCCGCCTAAATTATCACCTAGTCTGGGATTGGCTGTTGCTCCTCCAACACCTGTAGAAAAATCAAAGCCTAGCACCACCTCAAAAGTTGCGTCGTTACCGAAGCGGATTGTCAATGGTTTGTTGCCCAGCTTAGGTTTGTTGGATAAAGGACAGCCAGGAAAGCCTATGGGGGGATATACCCATCAAGATCTAGAAAGCATGTCACGAGAGGTCGAGCAACACTTGCTTGATTTTGGTATTCAAGTGGATGTGGTTGCCGTCCACCCAGGACCTGTGATTACGCGATTCGAATTGCAATTGGCCGCTGGAGTTAAGGTCAGTCGCCTCACGGCTTTGGCGAAAGATTTGGCGCGCTCTCTTTCTGTGAGTAGTGTACGCGTTGTTGAAATTATTCCCGGTAAAACCGTAGTCGGTCTTGAGTTGCCTAATCCCAATCGTGCCACAGTTTGTTTATCGGAAGTCTTGTCTGCAGATGTCTATCAACAAGCTCATTCCCCACTGACACTGGCTCTTGGCGTTGATATCGCAGGTCATCCCATGGTGGTTGATTTATCTAAGATGCCTCATTTATTGGTTGCGGGTACTACAGGTTCTGGTAAGTCGGTGGGCATTAATGCCATGATATTAAGCCTGTTATTCAAATCAGGGCCAGATCAAGTGCGTTTGATCATGGTTGATCCTAAAATGTTGGAATTGTCTGTTTATGACGGGATACCTCATTTGCTCACGCCTGTCGTTACCGATATGAAAGAAGCTGCAAGTGCTCTGCGATGGTGCGTGGGAGAAATGGAGCGTCGTTACCGTTTAATGGCCTCGATGGGCGTGCGTAATTTGGCGGGTTTTAACGTTAAAGTAACCGATGCAGCGGCAGCCGGGATTCTTTTAACCGATCCAGCCTGGAAGCCTATTGATTCAATGGATGAACAGGCACCTGCTCTTGAGCCATTGCCTTATATTGTGGTGGTGATTGATGAGTTAGCCGACATGATGATGGTTGTGGGTAAAAAAGTAGAGCAATTGATTGCTCGTATTGCTCAAAAGGCACGCGCTGCAGGGATTCATTTGATACTGGCTACTCAACGTCCATCTGTTGACGTGTTAACCGGGCTTATAAAATCCAATATACCTACTCGGATATCCTTTCAAGTGTCTTCTAAAATTGATTCACGAACCATTCTTGATCAGCAAGGTGCTGAACAGTTGCTTGGGCACGGGGACATGTTGTTTCTAGCTCCTGGAACAGGTGCGCCGTTGCGGGTTCACGGGGCCTTTGTCGATGACATGGAAGTACATCGCATTGCCGATGATTGGCGATCTCGAGGACAACCTCAATACATCGATGAAATCACTCAAATGCTCACCGATCCGGGTGAGGGCGGTTCAGAGGACGGACAAGCAGTTGAAGAAGCTGACGCGCTGTACGATCAAGCGGTTGAGTTTGTGATGCAAACCCGTAAAGCGAGTATTTCATCCGTTCAGCGTCGATTTAAGATTGGATACAATCGTGCTGCGCGTTTGGTGGAAGAAATGGAGAGAACTGGTCTTGTGGGCCCATTGGAAGGTGGTTTTCGTGACGTATTGATGGCATCGTCTGAGAGGTAGTCATGAAAAAAAATAGTGTATGTGTCAAAAAACGTTTATTAGTCCTATGTGCTTTATTATCTTGGGGGCCTGCCTGTTGGAGTGATGCCGTTAGTAGCGCATTGCAGGCTAAATTAAATGCCATTCACACCATGAGTGCTACTTTTCAGCAAGTGGTTTATGCACAAAAAAGAGAAGTATCTCGCTCCTCGGGTACGATGGCGTTGTCACGGCCGGGCCATTTTCGTTGGCAAACCCAAAAGCCCTTAGAACAATGGGTGATTGCAGATGGTCATCATTTGTGGGTTTATGATCTTGATTTGGAACAAGTCACAGTGAAAAAGCAAGATAAAGGGCTCGGCAGTACGGCTGGATTGTTTTTAAGTGGTTACAATGGTCACATTGCTCAAGATTTTAATGTCACGGTGAAGACCGAAGGCAACATCAGCCGTTTTGATTTGCATGCAAAATCAAGTAAAGCTAATTTTCAGCAGGTGAGGTTGATATTTAACAACAATGCATTAGGCGGTATTGAATTATTTGATCAACTCGGTCAACACACAGACATTCATTTAAGCCAAATTAAAACTAACCCTACGCTTCCTGTGGCGCTATTTCAATTTAAAGTGCCCAAAAATGTTGATGTGGTGGAGCAATGACAATGACTAAGCCTCTTGCCGAGTTGCTCAGGCCAACTACTTTGGCTGATGTGATTGGCCAAAGTCATTTACTGGCAGAGGGCAAACCCTTGCGTCTGGCTTTTGATTCAGGAAAACCGCATTCGATGATATTTTGGGGGCCTCCTGGAGTTGGAAAAACTACTCTAGCGCGTTTGACTGCCCAGTCTTTTGATTCGGAATGGATTGCTTTGTCGGCGGTGTTTTCTGGTGTGAAAGATATTCGAGCGGCCATGGACGAAGCGCTGCGTTATCAAGCCATGAATCGTCATACGGTTTTATTTATTGATGAAATTCATCGATTCAATAAATCGCAGCAAGACGCATTGCTGCCCTATACTGAATCAGGGTTAGTGACGTTCATTGGAGCTACAACAGAAAACCCGTCGTTTGAGGTGAACAAGGCCTTGTTGTCTCGTGCTCAAGTCTATGTGTTGCAATCATTAAGTGATATTGAATTGAAACAATTATTGCAACGGGCCCAACAGCATGTGTTTTGCGATTTGAGCTTCGATGAACAAGCGAAAGATACTCTGGTGGCTTTCGCTGATGGAGATGGCAGACGCTTGCTTAATTTACTCGAGCAATTGGGCAACGCTGCCAATACTTGCGATCTTCATGCCATTAACGCGGAGTTTGTTCGAAATACGCTTGCCTTAAATTCACGTCGTTTTGATAAAAACGGCGACAATCTTTATGATCAAATTTCTGCTTTACACAAGTCCGTGAGGGGCTCCAATCCAGATGCGGCGCTTTACTGGTTGTGTCGTATGCTGGATGGTGGCGTTGATGCAAACTATTTGGCGAGACGTATCGTAAGAATGGCTTGGGAAGACATTGGGTTAGCTGATCCTAGGGCGCTTCAAATCGCAAATGATGCTGCTGCAACCTATGACCGGCTGGGATCGCCCGAGGGGGAGTTAGCCCTTGCACAAGCTGTAATCTATCTGGCTATCGCTGCGAAAAGCAATGCCGGTTATAAAGCATACAAACAAGCGTCAGCGTTCGTGAAGCAAGACCAGTCTCGTGAAGTGCCGGTTCATTTACGTAACGCACCTACCTCTTTGATGAGAAAATTAGGTCATGGGGAGGGGTATCGCTATGCACATGATGAACCCCATGGCTATGCTGTGGGTGTAAATTATTTTCCCGATGGTTTGAAAGAACCGAGTTGGTATCAACCGGTTGATCGAGGGCTAGAACGTAAAATTTCACAAAAAATGGATTTTCTCACAAGTCTTAATGCAGCAGGACGGGTTAAGCATGACTAAAAAATATTGGATCGGGTTTCTTAAAAAATGCGCAATGCCGCTAGCCATTACATTTATTATTATTGCCATATTATTCAGTTTGTTTCGTGCACTGACGCCTTGGGCTAAACAATACAAAGGTCAAGTTGAGCAGCATTTATCGGTTTTACTGGGGCAACCGGTGACTATCGAAAACATGGAAACCAGTTGGTATTGGTTTGAGCCCGTTTTAAAAATGGATCAAGTCATGCTGTCGGATAAACAAGATCATGTATTAAAGTTTAATAAATTATTGGTGGGGATCAATTTATTTAGTTCTCTTTGGCACTGGCAAATTGAGCCGGGCGTGCTTTTTGTTGAAGACGTTCATTTAATTCTCCGTCAAGTGGGAAATCATTGGGATGTTGAAGGCTTACGCCAAGACAAGCAATCGACAACCATAGAATCAGATTCCTACTTACAAATTTTAAGTTGGGTTCTTGCTCAGCAAAAAATTATTATCAAACATGTGTCAGCGGATGTTCACTTAAGCGATGGAACATTACTTCCTTTGTGCGATCTGAATTTAACCACCAAGCATTCTTATGGCCATTATCGCCTCAAGGGAACCGCGCGACTTGCACAAGAAAAATCAACAGAGCTGTCTGTGATTGCAGACATGCAACTGGATCCTTATGCATTGAAACAAGCCAGTGGGCATGCTTATTTATCAGTTAAACATTTTTTACCTGCTCAGTGGCAAGGTTTCTTACCAGACAGGGATTATCGTATTAAAGGTGGGGAGGGTGATCTTGAGCTGTGGCTTGATTTGGCAAAAGGGCACTTTTTTTCTGTACAGTCCCAAATTGATTTTAACCACATTAAGTGGACTAAAGACGGCAAGTCGAAGCGTCATGTGGCTCAGCAAATCAAAGCGAATTTGGCCTTAAGATCTACTTCTAAAGGTTGGATACTCAGCGGAGATCACATTCAACTCTGTTTGGACGGATTTGTATGGCCGGAAAATTCACTTCAGCTAGATTATAAAAAATCACAAGATAGTTATCACGCCTTTCTTAAACAGCTGTCGCTGGAGTCGTTCCTAGCGGCAGATATTACATGGCCTGACAGCTTGCGTTCTCTATTAATACGGCATCCACAGGGTAATTTGTCTGATACTCAACTGGTCATTAAAGCAAAAAAACTCGATTATTTGCTCACTCGATTTACTAATTTGGGTTGGCAAGGGCAAAAGGAAGCACCCTCTGTAAAACATCTTTCCGGGGTGTTATCTTGGCAACCGACCGAAGGCAATTTGGAGCTGGATGGAGAAGGCACTACGTTTGCGTTCAAACAGTTGCCGCCCGTTGTATTTGATCAATTTAACGGGGCTTTTGACTGGAAACAAATGACCAATGGTTGGCGAATTAGCATGGATCGTTTGGTACTCAGTCGTCCGGATACCGTATTCAGCGCGCAAGGTGTACTGGATGACCCGTTGCTACCGACAGCCAATCTGCGTCTAACAGCAGACTTTTCAGCTAGTAATGCACGGCATTGGATGGACTATATTCCTGCCCGTTATTTAAAACCGAAATTAAATGCTTGGCTAAAACAAGATATTAAACGAGTTAACAAGGCATCAGGCCAAATTATCGTCAATGGACCCTTGGCGGACTTTCCATTTGATAACCAACCAGGTGAATTTTCTATCAATAGCTACGTGAGCGGCGTTGATTTGTTTTTTGCCAATAATTGGCCGTTAACCCGCGATATTGATGCCCATATTCAAGTCGATAGGCGAGTGCTTGACGTCAATGTGAATCATGCGAACTTGCAGGGCGTTCCATTGGATAAATTGAGCTTGGTTATCAATGACATAGGCCTAGGTAAAGAGGCCTTGCTGATTCATGGCGCTATCAATGCGCCAGCAGAGGGCATAAAAAATTATATGTCTGCTTCTCCTCTAAGCCAACGTTTTGAGCGTTGGAAAAGGATGGATATTACAGACTCCCTTGGGTTGGATTTACGCTTAGAGGTTCCACTATACCCTGAAAGCGATCATATCTATGCGCGAGGTGCTGTTACGTTTGATGATAATCAAGTGATTTTGCATCATGCTCGTAGTGATATTACGGTAGACAAATTGTCAGGTGAATTAAAATTTGATGAGAGTGGTATTACGCAAAGTGATCTCCAAGGTTCTTTGGCAGGAGATCCCATTGCTATACATATACAATCGATTCGTAAACCCACATCATACATTGAAGTAAATCTTGATGGCAGCACCAGTATTCATTTCCTTCAGAAAAAATTTCCATTGCCTATTTTAGAGATGATGAAAGGACATTTTAATGTTCACGGGCTATTAACACTAATGGATGATCCAGGCAGCATGGATCATATGCACGTAACCAGCTCCATGGAAGGTGTTGCTATTGATCTGCCTCCTCCTTTGGGTAAATCATCCAATGATGCGGTTCCTTTAACGGTGGATGTTGCCTTTAATGACAATAAAAAGGTTGCACTTCAGCTAACTTACCGTGATTTGCAAGTTAAAGCCCACGAATTGGCCAGCAATGATTGGTCTTTTAAAGTGCAACAGAAAGACATGGCAGCGGACTTACGATATCAGTCGCCCACCAATACTCTAACAGGTAACGTTCAGTATCTTTATTTACCGAATACCTTGTTATTAAATAATACAGAAAAATCTAGCGCATCGGTCTTTAAGCCCAGTGATATTCCAAATATTAACGTGACGATGGATGAAGTTAAACTTGATCATGTCGACCTAGGAAAAGTGAGTTTAAAAAGTACCAGCACCCCTGAACGCTGGACCTTGGAATATTGCAAAGTGTCTTCACCTGATTATCAGATGAATATTCAGGGCAATTGGACGCAGCAGGGGAACAAAAGCAATACCCACATTGACTTGGATTTAGAGTTGCTTGATTTAGGTAAAGCCCTTGCACGTTGGGATATTCTACCTGCAGTAGAGGCTCACCGTGGCAGTGTTATTTTTAAAGGCGGCTGGCCTGGTGCAATCAATGACTTTTCACTGGATAAACTCGCAGGGGATGCTAAAATCACTTTAAAAAGCGGCCGGATCACCCATCTAGATAAAGACACAGAAGAAAAACTAGGGTTAGGCAAGCTGTTAAGTGTACTAAGTCTGCAAACGATTCCAAGACGACTGAGTCTTGATTTCAGTGATTTATCAAAAACAGGGTATAGTTTCGATGAGTTTAAAGGTACTTTTACAGTAAAAAATGGCGTAATGAATACTCAAGACAGTTATATAGATGGTCCTGTTGCGTATGCGAGTATGAAAGGTGATCTGGATTTGGCAAAACACCTCTACGATGTTGATTTACGGGTGTCGCCCTATATTATGGCCAGTTTGCCGATTGTAGTTACCATTGCTGGTGGCCCGATTGCAGGACCGATTGCAGGTGTTGCGACTTGGGTCGCCAGTAAATTGATTAATAAAGGCATGCAACAGATTAGCGCATATACTTATAAAATATCAGGCCCTTGGCAAGATCCTATTGTGCAGCAAGTGAAGATTTATAGAAAAAAAAGGTAACCACTAGTATCCTGTCACAATCGCCAGATAAGTCCCTGCCATTAAGTGCAAACTAATCCGAACCGCGCGCGTCAGCAAGCTGAATCCTATGAAGAAGCGACATGGTGCCAATAATGGATAACGTTCGATAACCTGCTTAAACGCTTGGCGTAGCTCATTGCTACAAACACCGATATTGTTGGCCCAAGGCTCAACCTACAGCAGGTTGATCAAATTTTAATGCGACAACCGGGCTCATTCTGTGTGAATGATCTTTTGGCATAGCATATTGCATAACTTATGATTGTTGTGAAAAAAACGTGTGAATCGGATGTGTGAATATTTTTAAAAGTTTCGCTTGCTGATGCGCGGGGTTCGAAATAGGAGAGTATTGGGAGGATAAAAACTGATGATTTCAGCCACTCTGTAAAGAATGGCTGAAACGTCGGTTGGAAGACTATACCAACTCAACTTCTTCTGCTTGAGGACCTTTTTGTCCTTGACCAGGTTTGAACATTACTGCAGCACCTTCAGCAAGCGTTTTGAATCCGCTGCCTTGAATAGCACTGAAATGAACAAAGTAATCTTTGCCATTGCTTTCGATAAAACCAAAACCTTTGCTTTCGTTAAACCATTTAACTGTACCACGAACTTTATCTGACATTTTCTATATACCTTAATTAGCTGGACTCACAGTGTAACACATAATAATTACATTACCAAATAACTTGTTATAAAAAAGCTGTACATGATAGAAAACACAAAATTCATCATTAACGCGATACTCGACTTTTTATGAACGTAGGTTGGGCCTTGGCCCAACAAATTCTGCATTCGTGCTCCATCGTGTTGGGCCAAGGCCCAACCTACCGGTTGATAAATAAGTCGAGCTTCGCGTTAATTAATAATTTGGTATGGCTGCGAACATCTTGTGTTGCAAGGACAACATTTAATCACACAGTGTACTATACTTTATTCAGAGGACTATGAAGGAGAGTGTAATGACAACGCCACAAGCAATATCGGAACAAAAACGTAAGGAATTGATTGGCGCATGGTTTGATAACCCTAAAAACAAACCTGCAGTATTTGCTGATGCTCATAATTTAATAACTATTATTAATTCACAGATAGAGGACTCAAAACGTGAAAAAGTGACTATTCATCCAGACACGCTTAATGCAGCTCATAGTATTCTAGCTAGATTGGATGTGGCTATTAAACAATGGGAAAAAAACACATCAGATCATCTCCGTATAGAAGTTAAGCAGTTCAGGTTTACAAGAGAATATGAAACATCCATTTTGAAACAAACTCAAGACTTACTTAATGGCGCTTTATTAAATGACTGTCGTGCAGCAATTAATCATAACAAAAATATGTTAATGAAAGACCCTGGTTTTTGGGAGCAAATTAAAGAAAGCATCAACAACTTTACTCAAAAATACGGCAAATTTAATTTTTTTGAAGTCAAACAAACATTGTTTGCGTTAAGAAAGGGCATGGATAAGTCTATTGAAAAAATCACTGAAGCAACTCCAATAAGACCTAAGTAGTGTGGTCTCGATTCACTCATCGGTCCACCGCCCCTAGTTGAGTATTAAGGTTTAAACCTATTTATGCAACATTTACACGGCATTGTTGCATAAATAGGAACAGAAAAGATGTCGGTTATTACCAGTGACAATGACAACTTCCATTACTCCAAGAATTGCTCTTATACCCGCCTTGAATAGCACCACAGCATGCCTTACAAAGGCTAGAAGTGTGTGCTGTACTGCAAGCCCTAGCATAAACAGAAGTAGTTGCCAGTGTTGTTAATCCTTCCTCTTTCATTATAGGCCGTGTTTCTGTGTTCTGCCATACGAGTTGCATCAGCCGAGTTCAACATCAGGTCAGCTTAGACTGCGATCTATGATTCATTGTTGACGGCTGTGTGGCGTATTGTTATGTTAGTTGTATGTGAGGGTTGTTGACCATTGCGATTTCGACGTCGGGCGTCTTAGAGTGAATGGGCAACAGCATCTAAAATAAATGGAATTTATTTATGGAACCGGATCGTTTTCAACATAACCCTAAAGTGTACATTATTGGTTTGCTCTCTATGATAGCCAGCATGGCATTATTTGGCTTAGGTGCGTACACCTTACCAAACATTGCATTTGGTTTATCTTATCGTATTCCTGAAATCATTTATAACTGGATTAGTTGGGTTCATATTGCATATGACGTCACTGAAAAAAAGGCGGGCTGGATGGTTTTAATTATCATTTTTATACTAGGACTTGCCTCGTCACTGGTCACATACTCTATATCCAATCGGATTGAAACAGAAATGTATGCTATAAAGCCGGAAAAAGAACAAGCCCATGCTGAATCGAATACATGGAGAGAGACTGCTCCATTTGTATTTAAAATGCTATTTATTCTGGCGATTGTTTTTATTGGTGCGAAATTATTTCATTGGGTCATCACTATAGAGTAGCGGAGTTACCATGTGTTTTTGTTTAAAGCGATTTAACTGGACTTTGACAAAAAACCGATCTAATACGGGCTCGGTCACGCGCTCGGGCCCGTATTAGATCGATATTTTTCCAAAGTCCAGGATTTAACGAAATAGGCTTGAATAAATCTGAGTTTTTTTCAGCCCTTGCAGCAAGGCATCGTAGCTAATTAACGGCAGCCAAGTACGATTCAACAAGCTGTTGTCCATAAAATAATGACACCAATCCCGCAAGGCAAAGAAAAGGTCCAAACGGGATGGGGGTTTCGCGAGGTTTTCCGGTGAATTTTAAATAAGCCAGCCCTACTATGGCCCCGCTCATGGATGAAATTATTAAAATAAGCAGTAATTGAGCCCAGCCAAAGCATGCCCCAAAGGCTGCAAATAATTTGAAGTCTCCATGACCCATGCCTCTTTTTCCTGTGCACAAAAAAAATAAATTGATTAACAACCAAAGACTAAGGTATGCCCCTGCCGCGCTGAATACGGCCTCAGGAAGGGACGTGAATAGTGATTGAGTATTTGCAAACAAGCCAAGCCACAACAACCCTAGGCTCAACGAATCGGGCAGTAGTTGATGCTGTAAGTCGATAAAACACATACTGATCATTAACCAGATAAATAGCAAAGCAAATAATAGAGTGAGATTACATCCAAATACGAGACCCGCACACAGAGATAGGCTCATGCAGAGCACTTCAACCAGTGGGTAACGCAGAGGAATAGATTGATGACAATGACCACAACGTCCACGAAGAAAAATGTAGCTCAGTATCGGAATGTTTTGCCAAGCAGATATCATTTTTTTACAGTTTGGACAAAAGGACCTAGGGAAAAATAAATTCACGCTTGTTTCAGATGACTCTGGTAATTGCAATAAATGTTGACACTCATTTCGCCACTCAGTGTGTAACATGAGGGGTAAGCGGTAAATAAGGACGTTTAAAAAACTGCCTATCAACAATGAAAATAGTCCTAGTAAGGTGTAAAAGAGGCGTGGGTGAAGGACGTAAAGATCATTTATCATTTATATTATCGTTCCAAGTTTTAACATAGGCAGATACATAGCTACCACTAAGCCGCCGATAAATAAGCCTAATATTGTCATGATTACGGGCTCTAGTAAACTACTTAGAGTCTCTATAGAACTATTCACTTCTTCGTCATAAAAATCGGCTATTTTAGTGAGCATTTGCTCTAATGTACCTGATTCTTCGCCTACAGAAATCAATTGTATGACCATTGCAGGAAACAGTTGTGTGTTTTCAATGGCGCTATGAATGGATTGTCCTTGAATAACTTTTTCTCGGATTGAATGTGTAGCTTGTGCATACAGGCCCCCTCCAATAACGCCAGACACTAATTGTAAGGCATCGTTTAAAGGCAGCCCTGAGGTACTTGTGATGGATAATGTGCGTGAGAAGCGGGAAATGGATAAATTCCTAGCTATTTTTCCAATAATGGGAAGATTTAAATACAGTCGATCAATCCTTTTGGATACTTCTGGTAGATGCTTGTACGCGCAAACCACTCCATAAACAATAGCCAATACTATACAAATTATCATACCGCACCAATTTTTTAAAAAATTAGACAAATGAATAACGTACTGGGTTAGGATGGGTAGTTGAGCATCAAAGCTGTTAAATAGCCGATCAAATTGAGGTATCACCCAAGTTAATAGTATAGCGGTGACCAATAGAGCAATTACCGTCACGACCAGTGGATAAGCCATGACTTTATGGAGTTTTTTTCGGAAATTTGCGGTGTTTTCGCGATATTCAACTATTTTTAAGAGCATGGTATCAATTGCCCCTGATTGTTCACCGGCCTTCACCATGTTGCAAAATAATCGATTAAAACAGTCGGGATATTTGCTTAATGCGCTGGAGAGCATTAGCCCGTTTTCTACATCGCTACGAAGCGCTTGAATCAGAACCTTTAAGCGAGGATTATTCGCGTTTATACTCAGTAGGTTAAGAGAATGGTTAAGAGGCATCCCAGCTTTGATGAGCGTGATGAGCTGTCTGGAGAATGCCGTGATCTCCAATGGTGTGATTCGACGGAATGTTTTGAACAGAAAAGTTCTTTTTTTAACTATTTTCAGGGCGATTATTCCTTGTCTGCGAAGTTCGCTTTTAGCCAGCGTCACGCTGTTTGCCTCGATACTGCCGCGCGTGGCTTCGCCTGACAAAAACATACCTGCCCAATCGTATTGTTTATTCTGAGTCATCATTTATTCGGTTCTCGTTCGTATGATTTCTTCAATGCTAGTTAAACCCATTTTGATTTTTTCAATGCCGTCTTTAAGCAGTGTTATCATGCCTTCACTTTGCGCTTGTTCAAGCAGCTCTGAGGGGCTTTTGCCGGTTAAAATCATGTTCACGATTTGTTTTGAAATTGACATCACCTCAAATAGAGCAATTCGGCCACGGTAACCATCCATGCATCGATGGCAGCCTTGTGCTTTATAAGATTGGAACAGCGTGTCTTGATTCTCAGACAATCGAAGTTCCTTCAAAGTAGTTGCCGTGAGATCGTTGCGTACCTGTTTGCAGTAATCACATAGACGTCTGACTAATCGTTGCGCGACAATCAAGTTAATGGAGCTAGCAATATTGAAGGAGGGGACTCCCATACTCAACAAACGAGACAATGTTTCTGAGGCACTATTGGTGTGTAGTGTGGATAAGACCAAATGACCGGTTTGCGAAGCACTAATAGCAATTTCAGCGGTTTCTAAATCTCGAATTTCACCAATCATGATTACATCCGGATCTTGACGTAAAAATGCACGTAATCCGTTGGCAAAGGTAAGGCCTATTTTGAGGTTAATATTGACTTGATTGATGCCATGCAGATTGAGTTCAACTGGATCTTCAATCGTGGATATGTTCTTATCATCCGTATTCAAGGACGCTAGCGCTGAGTATAGTGTCATGGATTTACCACTTCCTGTGGGACCTGTGACCAATATCATTCCTTGCGGCCGTGCTAGTGCACGCATAAAAAGGGTTTTTTGTTCTGCATTCAAACCTAGTTGCTCAATGTCTGGATTAGCTAATTTTTTGTCCAATATACGAACGACAATTTTTTCGCCTGCCGTGGTAGGGCAGGTGCTGACTCGACAATCGATGGCTTTTTTATCTGAGAGCAGCACGCTAAATCGACCATCTTGAGGCAAGCGACGTTCAGAAATATTTAGGTTGGACATTATTTTTAGTCGTGAAGCAATACGAGCAGACAAGGACAAAGGGGGGGACGCAACGCAAACCAATAAGCCATCCTGACGATAGCGTATTCGATAGTTGTCTTCGTAGGGTTCAAAGTGAATGTCGGAGGCATTTTTATCGATCGCTTCCAGTAAAATCCGTTTAACAAATTTAACAACAGGTTGATCTTCATCAGCGTGCATACTGTGCTCATTTTCAGCTGATTCAACCATTAAATTGGACAGTCCTTGGTTCTCGGACTGGTGTAACAGCTGGTGAATGAGTCGCGTCAGTTTGTGTGTTTCAACAACCAACGGTGTAAGATGCAGTCCCGTATGAAATTGAATGTCCTTCAGCGCCTCGTGTTGAAACGGGTCTTCAACAGCAACGCGCAATTGATTCCCTTCCTGAAATAAAGGTACTATTCGATGGCGTTGTAAGAGTTTTTCATGCACCAGCGTATATGGAATCGATAAGATATCTATTTCATCGAGATCAATTCGTTGTAAACCAAAATGGCTTGCAATTGATGCTGCAATGCATTCAGGGGATAAGATACCGTTATCAACTAAATATTGAGGTAAGCTAAGTTGTTGTTCCATTGCCGCTTGCTGATAGAATTCGGCATTTTTTTTATCCAATAGATTATCTTGCAGCAACAGCAGGGCAACTCCCTGTAAATGAGATTTTTTCATGGCTTCCATTGAGTGAGGACTTGTAAATGCCGTTGCATTGTAAACTAAAATAAATCTAAAAGGTGACTCATCGCGACTTATTTCACGGCTGTCGCATTAAAATTTGATCAATCTGCCGTAGGTTGGGCCTTGGCCCAACAATCTAGCTAGAAAAAAATTGTACCCACTCACTGAGATTTTATTTGTAGTTTTGTGTGGCAGTATCTGTGGGGCTGAAAGTTGGCGAGATTTTGTATTGTTTGGTGAATCAAAAATTGAGCTTTTAAAAGAATATTACCCGTTTT
>CANJSM010000018.1 GCA_947477015.1 Legionellaceae bacterium | reverse complement strand
TGTATAAAATCTCCTTGAGCGCACAGGTTAGATCTAATAACTGTATTTTGACAAGGATTTTTTCTGCAACTGTGGATTTTAATACGTTATTGTTGGGCCAAGGCCCAACCTACGGCAGGTTGATCAAATTTTAATGCGACAGCCGTGGGTCCAACACTTAAAAACATGATCTAGATCAATGAATCCCTCAGACAATCCATTTAAAATTAGCACAAGCATAACACCCAAAATCGAGGTTATATTCAACATGGTGACGACTTTTAGCGCGTTAGCACATCAGCTGAAATGGCTCGAAATGGAAGCTCCTCGTTATACCAGCTACCCATCTGCGCTTTATTTCAAGCCTAAGGCGCCTGAAACCCATCGAAAAGAGTTGGCTGCGTTTAATTTAGATCAAAGTGTAGCGCTTTATATTCATATTCCGTTTTGTAAGCAACTGTGTTGGTTTTGCGGGTGTCATACTAAAATTGCAAACCAATATTCTCCTATAGCGTCCTATGTACAGTCGTTAATGAAAGAAATCGATTTAATCGGGCAATCGGTGGCAGGAAAAATAATACTTCATAGTATTCATTTCGGAGGCGGCTCCCCTGGAATGTTGAGCGCTGAGGACTTGGATGCAATTTTTCAACGAATCCACGCGACATTCATTGTTGAAAAAAATGCGGAAATTGCGATCGAACTGGATCCCCGTCAGCTGACGAAAGATAAAATACACGTCTATAAACACCATGGTTTCAATCGAGTGAGCTTAGGCGTTCAAGATACGAACCAAACAGTGCAAGACAGTATTCATCGTACACAACCCTTGGAGCAAGTGCGTGAGTGCGTTGATTTATTGCGTACAGAAGGTATTCACGCGATAAATATGGATCTTATTTATGGTTTGCCATTCCAGACAATTCAATCTATAGAACAAACCATTAACGAGGTTTGCTCAATGGCGCCATCTCGTGTTGCTTTTTACTCCTTTGCACATGTGCCATGGATGAAAAAACATCAACAAATGATTCAGAAACATGATCTGCCGACCATTGCCGATAAAGGGCATATGTATCTGCATGCATTAAAAATATTTCAAGAGCATGGTTATCAACCATTAGGAATCGATCATTTTGCAAAAAAAGAGGACGATTGTTATGCCGGCCTTGGTGAAAGAACCTTGCGACGTAACTTTATGGGTTATACGACCCAGCCGAATGATTATGTGTTAGGGATAGGTGCTTCAGCGATTAGTCACTTAGGAGAGGGGATTTCTCAAAATAGTGTTAACGAGATGGACTATAAACAACACATTGAGCAAGGGGTATTTTCTACTGCAAGGGGGTGTCTATTTACTGCTGAAGATCTGTTGCGAAAAGCCATCATCAATGAATTGATGTGCTATTTTTCAGTAGATGTTGCCAAACACCTCACCCAGCATCAATTTCCAATGCACTATCTTGATGAGCAACTCGCGCTATTAAATCCTTATAGTGAGGAGGGGGTCATTTCATTGTCGAATCGACGAATACAGTTTAATTCGCCGTTGCGCATGATTGTTCGTTCCATTTGTTCCGTGTTTGATCAGTATCATCTGACATTGGATAAAGGGCGATATTTGAAAATTTCATAATCAATAGAGGACTATTATGATTCCAGGTACTGATGTAGTTGATTTGTCCCGTTTGCAATTTGCACTGACGGCCTTGTACCATTTTTTATTTGTGCCGTTGACATTAGGCCTTTCTGTGCTGCTAGGCATCATGGAAACGGTGTATGTCATGACGGGGCGTACCATTTGGCGACAAATGGTTAAATATTGGGGCCTATTATTTGGAATTAACTTTGTACTGGGGGTGGCCACGGGATTAACCATGGAATTCCAGTTTGGAACCAACTGGTCTTATTACTCGCATTATGTTGGCGATGTGTTTGGTGCACCACTAGCGATTGAAGGCTTAATGGCATTTTTTCTGGAAGCGACCTTTGTCGGCATGTTTTTCTTTGGTTGGGATAAGCTTACGCGATTACAACATTTAAGTTGCACATGGCTACTGGCGTTTGCAACAAACTGTTCTGCGCTGTGGATTTTAATTGCCAATGGTTGGATGCAAAACCCTGTTG
The DNA here is from genome assembly GCA_947477015.1 of Legionellaceae bacterium. GTDB lineage: Bacteria > Pseudomonadota > Gammaproteobacteria > Legionellales > Legionellaceae > DDPF01. Next base: position 27,274 of record CANJSM010000018.1, on the reverse strand, counting down.
GTGCTGAATTTAATTATCAAACCATGCGCATGGAAGTGAGTAGTTTCGCAGATATATTCTTCAACCCTGTCGCACAAGCGAAGTTTGTTCATACCATTAGTGCCGGCTACGTGACAGGGGCTGTTTTTGTCTTAGCAGTGAGTGCATATTTTCTGTTACGAGGTAGAAACATTGATTTTGCTAAACGCTCCATGGCCGTTGCTGTGTCTTTTGGTTTAGCGTCTGCTTTATCTGTTGTGGTATTGGGTGACGAAAGTGGCTATGTTGCGAACAATAATCAACAAATGAAAATAGCAGGCATGGAAGCCATGTGGCATACAGAAAAAGCACCCGCAGGTCTTACCCTGATTGGGATCCCCAATGAAAAAACCATGCAAACAGACTATGAGATTAAAGTCCCTTATGTTTTGGGTTTAATTGCCACCCGATCACTGAGTCAACCCGTGGAAGGCATTTTTGAATTGGTTGAACAAGGAAAGGCAAGAATAAGAGAGGGGATGGCAGGTTATGAGGCATTAACGCGACTCCAAAAAAATCCTCATGATGAACAAGCGAAGGCTGATTTTCAAGCCCATAACGAGTACTTAGGCTATAGTTTGCTGCTGAAAAAATACACAGAGTCTGTGGTTGATGCCACAGAGGAGCAAATTAATCAGGCGGCGAACTCACTAAAACCGCATGTTCTGCCTTTGTTTTTCTCATTTCGTATCATGGTGGCATGTGGATTGTTCTTTATTGTCCTCTTTGTGGTAGGGTTTTATTTGTCCTTGCATCAAAAAATTCAGAGCACTCGGTGGTACTTACACATGGCTTTTTGGGCGCTGCCTTTGCCATGGATTGCAGCCGAGCTAGGTTGGGTTGTTGCTGAATACGGTAGACAACCTTGGGTCGTGCAAGGGATATTGCCGACAGCTTTGGCTACATCCTCACTGAGTGCCTCACAACTCGTGACTTCCCTGGCCAGCTTTTTTATGTTCTACACGATACTTGCGATCATCGAAGTGTACTTGATGGTTAAATACATTCGCCTTGGTCCAGACCACTTTACTCATTAGGAGACGTCATGATGCATATTGATTACGAGAGCCTGCGGGTTATCTGGTGGATTCTTTTGGGGGTCTTGCTCATTGGTTTTGCCGTGATGGATGGTTTTGACCTAGGCGTAGCCATGTGGATCCCGTGGCTGACAAAAACTGATCTTGAACGCCGAGTGTTAATTAACAGCATTGGTCCTACTTGGGAGGGCAATCAAGTTTGGTTTATTTTAGGAGGGGGGGCGATATTTGCTGCATGGCCAATGCTTTATGCAGTCTCGTTTTCGGGGTTTTATCTGGCAATGCTGTTGGTGTTGTTGGCATTGATTCTTCGTCCTGTGGGGTTTAAATATCGATCAAAATTGCCCTATACAGCATGGCGTACCAGTTGGGATTGGGCTCTTTTCTTCGGCGGATTTGTACCTTCATTAATTTTTGGCGTCGCCATGGGGAATGTTCTGCAGGGAGTTCCTTTTCATTTTGATGAAAGCCTGAGGCCATTTTACACAGGCACGTTTTTTGCTTTATTAAATCCGTTTGCAATACTTTGCGGATTAGTGTCTGTGTTGATGTTGGCGATGCATGGTGCATTTTTCTTGAATACAAAAACACAAGAGGCCATTCAAAAACGAGCAATAACTGCTGCTCGAGGCTGTACTGCGCTAACTGTTTTATTGTTTATAGTCGGTGGCATATGGCTTTATGTGGGGGTCGATGGGTATAGTTTGACTAGTGCTGTTGCTCATGACGGACCATCCAACCCACTCTATAAAACAGCGATCAGGAAAAGTCATGCTTGGTTTAGTAATTATGAATCCATGCCTATATTAATGTTAGCACCGGTCATGGGCATTTTAGGCGCTATTTTGGCAGGAGCGCTGGTACGACATGCACGAACTGCCTTTGTACTGAGCTCCATCGCTATTTTTGGAATTATCAGTACAGTGGGGGTGAGTATGTTCCCATTTATTTTACCCTCATCGAGCAATCCAGATCAGAGCTTGATAGTTTGGGACAGCTCATCGAGTCAATTGACGTTAATGATTATGCTGATCAGTACCGTGATTTTTCTACCGATTGTTTTAAGCTACACCGCATGGGTTTACCGTGTATTAAGTGGGAAAATAACAGAAAAAACGATTCAAGATAATCAAGATGTCGCGTATTAGGAGGTTATAATGTGGTATTTTTCATGGATCTTAGGCACAGGCCTCGCTTGCAGCTTTGCGATGTTGAATGCAATTTGGCTGGAGTTTATGGATGAGAGGGAAATTGCTAGCTGAGGGGCGTAACATGGTCGGAGAAATCCGGCCATGTTACACTCTCATATTGTTTATAACATCGGATCGTCCCTGACATCCGGTTTGTCATCACTCGATTTAAGAGCAAGTACTCGTTTTTTAATGTCTTGATTCACTGCCACTGGACCTCGTTTGGTTTCTTGTTGACTCGACCCAATTAGCTCATCTAGAGCTTGGTGCCAAGATGCACTCATGTGATCCTTATACCGTTCACGCAATGCATTTACCCCTTGGCATGTTTCTGGATGAATCATAACAAATGCCGTGTAAGACAGAATGTCCAATGTGTTGTTAAAAGATAAATCACCTTTTTCATAGGCTTGAAGTGTTTGTGTTAGTAACGAATCCCTCCGTTCCCGTTGATGAAGATGATCGGACTCCGTTTGAATGCTCTCAATGCTTTTTTTAATTAAATACAATCTATCCTCAGAAGTGACCCCAGCCAATCGATCGCCCACTTGTTCACGTTTTTGTTCATCGTCTCGATATTGCATTAAACTTGTTGTAGAGATAAATGTTTGAAGAATTTTAATATCGTCAAACGCAGAATGCATATCTTGCATGGGCTCTTTGATTTTGTCCGGATGAAATTTTCGAAAACATTGCCTGAGTGAATAGGATGTTAACGTCTCTTTGGTTAGGCCGAGTGAATCCAAAATATCAGTTAAGGTCTCATTAGATAGGTTTTGAGATGCTTCATTGCCGTGAATGTTTCTATAGAGATGAATGATGTTATTTTTTTGTTCTAAAGACAGGGATCTGATGAGCCGATATTGTTGCGTTTGATCATCAAACATCTGTTCTAAAAAGTACTGCTGCGTATAGTAATTAAGTTCTGGAAACCAATCGATACGTTCTTGTGGTGTAGTTAACATTAAAAATAATGTCAGCGAATCAAAACCAGTTGAGTTCAACATCTTAAATTTACTGTTGTTATCCAGTGTATTAAACCATGCTTGACTTAATTCAAGATGATTTGTTGTCAATTCGACTAATAATTCACCTTGTTCAATTAGGTCCATTCTTGAAAAAATATACCCCCTTTCTTCTTCGGTAAGTAAAAGAAAAAACCATCCAATTTGAAATTCAAAACTGAAATTATGGATTAACCTTAGTTTACTCTCAACATCGAGTAACTGAATCAATGTGTTAGTTTGCTCACCAGCATTCATTAAACATACTCTTTGCTCATAAGGATGTAATTGAGGAAAAATAGATACCCGCTCACTATCTGTTAACATCATAAATAAATGCGATACGGAGTCATGAGACGCTTCGGTTAAAAAATGCAATGAGCTTCCAATCGTGTAACAAGAGGTTTCAAATTTCAAACAATTGTTTAATAAGCAAAGCTTGTCCTCAACGTTAAGCAACTTCATCAGTGTGTTGCTGGGAGTATTTCCACTGATGAAGCATATCCATTGATTAATTCGAGGTAATTGAGGAAAAATGGACTCCCGCTCACTATCTGTTAACATCATTAGTAAAGGGAGGATCGACGTGTACGCCGCTACAGTTATCAAAATTAATTTTTGATCTGTTGATAATTGGCTTAACAATTTCCTTTGTAGCTTATCATTTAAACATTTTTGAAAAATAAGAGCTTGTGCATTGGCATGTAAGAGAGAAAATATCTCCAGCAAGTCTTTTTCGTGTTCCTTGACAATAAACGTATCAATTACGTAGCCATGATTAATTAACTCGATTTTTTGATCCATTGTTAGTGAGTCTCGGATCTGTTTTACTTGTTGTTCCGAACAATCACCGTTCGTCAAAGGAGCAATGAGCTCCATAATCGCAGGTTCTGGAGCATAAAAAAAACTCATTAGTGAATTAGGACTTTCTGTGCTAAGACTCGGTCCGAAAAACGGAGAGTCGCTAGCTTTTGTTAGTGCAAAATAGTTGGTCTCCATTTTAGGTAAATTGTGCAAAAAAGCCCAATCTTTGGATGTTTGCAGGCTAGCAAATTGTTGTTGCATTTTCTTTTCATCACAGGTCCGTACGCTAATTTGAGATCCGATGACTAGATTAGTTAGTTTAAAGTCACGAGCTAATAACGAAGTCATTACAGTGCTAGCCAAAAACGCCTCATCAAGATACTCCTTACCCGGTAAATTTGATGGATCTGTTAATAACCAACGCTTTGTTTTAGCATCATACGTCAACATAATAGAATGCATGTTCGCTAATAAATTGATTGAAAAAGATTCCATTCCCAGTTTTTTTTTCAAGAGTTCAAAATAGCTTATTAATTCTTGTTCGTTATAAGCACCGCTGAATGATGATAAAACAATGGGTTGATTGGGAGCGTTTTCTTGGTCATCTTTCTTGTCAAATACAACAGGATTGGTAACCAAAGCTGTTTTACGGATGTCTTGTTTTTTTGACAGGGGTTGGTCATTCTCACCGAAAAAATAGCTCATCGGAGATTGGTTCAATGCAATACCATCAAAAAAAGCATAAAGATCAATAATCAAGGAATCAATTTCGTCTGCTTTATCTTGTAGCCCCGCCAATAAAAGCTGGCTTTTTTTCGTCCTTAAATTCCAGAAATCATTTTCAAAATCATCCAGTGGCATCCTATAAATGATCCCTAATCGCTGATTAAAGCGTTCCATGTCATTTGCAAAAAATGCTTGTTTCACCATTTGAGAAAAACCATAGCATTCCCCATGGCCGGATATTCTGTAATTTAATGCTAACATTTTGTCCATGAACCATGTTTGGTCAATCATTTTGGGTTGTTCGCTGTCAGGAACGACACACAAAATGTATTCGATTAATGCGTCTATTATTTCAATAATCGCCTCCAGAGAAGAGGTTGGGATAGATAGCAATCTCAATGATTCATTCGACATCGTTATTATTGCATCTGAAACGTCGGGTTGAAGGTGATCGATAGAATTTAAAGACAATACGCTAAGAAGCGCCTTAACAAGCGCTGGATGATTATTGTTGTTTTGCGCATATTGCAATTTGTGCGCCAATTTAATCCAGTGATGCAGCATGATGCAGCCCATGTAATGTTTACTATGTACGCATTAAGTATAGTAAAGAGCCGATCTATTGCAAATTCGTAGCACACTGCGTTATCAATAAATGATTCCTAGCACCACATTTCTCATTTCACTCAGTAATACATTAAATGTTCGGCAAGCGGCTCCAATCGACATGCATTCAATGCCAACGCGTTGGTTTGCTAAAAATTGAACCAATATCATGGGGATTTGAGCGCCGAGTTGATGGTGTCCAATTAAAATTACTTCGGGTTGCAATTCAATAATCGGCTTTAAAAGGTCTTCGGTTAGCGCTTGTACGGAATGAACTGGCCATGGAGAGATAATTTCTTCTCGGCTGATGATCAAACTATCGTTATACTCGGTATAATTAACCAAAATTTGTGAGTCGCTATAGGATTTAATGGCGTGTTTATCTGAAGATTCTAAGTTGATTTGCATAGTGTTTAACAACTCATTAATTTATACTGCACAGATTATAACACAAGGGTGAACAACATGAGCCAATTTCCGCGTATCGACCGCCTTCCTCCGTATGTATTTAACACGTTAACACAGCTTAAAATGGAAGCACGAGCGCGTGGAGAGGATATTATTGATTTTGGAATGGGCAATCCCGATCAAGCGACCCCGCAACATATTGTTGATAAACTCATCGAAACAGCACAGCGCCCTGATACTCATCGCTATTCCATGTCTAAAGGGATCCCGCGGCTGCGTCGCGCAATGGCTGGATGGTATCAACGTAATTACAATGTGACACTGGATAGTGAAAAACAAGTTTTAACTACAATTGGATCGAAAGAAGGATTAGCCCACTTGGCGTTGGCTATTTCTGGTCCAGGAGATACGATATTAGTTCCTGATCCAGCGTATCCGATTCATACCTATGGATTTATCATTGCCGGAGCGAGTGTTGAACGCGTTCCCTTAATTGATGAAGCGCAATTTCTACAAGCCATTGAAGAAGCTATTTTGAATAACTGGCCCAAACCGAAAGCCTTGGTCATTAGTTTTCCGGCAAACCCCAGCACGCACTGTGTGGGTTATGATTTTTTTGTTAAGGTGGTAGCGCTTGCTAAAGAGCACGGTATTTGGATTATTCATGATTTAGCCTATGCAGACATTGCCTTTGATGGCTATAAAGCGCCGTCTATTTTACAAGTGCCGGGTGCTATTGATATTGCAATTGAAACTTATTCGCTATCTAAGTCGTATAACATGCCTGGATGGCGAGTGGGCTTTGCATGTGGCAATGAGGAGTTGGTTGCTGCATTAACCCGTATTAAATCTTACTTGGATTATGGCACGTTTACGCCTATTCAGGTTGCAGCAATTGCTGCCCTTGAAGGATCTGATGATTGCGTGCATGAGATTCGAGATATGTACGAGCAGCGACGCAATGTGTTGTGTGATGGCTTAAATGATCTCGGTTGGTCTGTTGAACGACCCAAAGCAACCATGTTTGTCTGGGCACCTATTCCGTCATTTTATCAGCACATGGGATCAATGGAGTTCAGTACCTATTTATTGAAAGAAGCCTTTGTTGCTGTCTCACCGGGTATTGGTTTTGGTCAACAGGGCGAAGGGTATGTCCGATTTGGTCTGATTGAAAATAATCAACGCGTACGCCAGGCGCTGCGGAATCTCAAGTTGTTGTTTCGACGCGATGGCCATTTGAAAGCAGGTTAGTGACATGGATATTATCATTAATTCCTCCCTCTCTCTTTTGTGTAAAGAGGCAGGTGAGGTGAAAAACTATTATCAGAACATACTCACTTGTATGGGGTATTCTTCTAATAATCCCCCTGTAGCGGATTTATTGCGCCGTTATCATAATTTAGAAGGGGAGTGGATGATAGCTTCGCCAATTCATTGGCAGGCGACACACAATGACGCTATGGTGATGGCCTGTGATGAGGCTCTTGATTTACCAGATCTTGAATCTCGACGCTGGTTTGCTGCTTTGTCGAAGTTTTTGAAGCATGACCCTGTGAAATTGCATTATCACGATCCATACACTTGGTTAATTCAATTTGAAGAATCACCGCCTTTAGAGGCTAAGCCTGTCCATCAATTATTGCAACAATCCATGATGCAGCAGTTGCATGTGTTTGATGATACGTTATTCTGGACGCGTTTTATCACTGAAAATCAAATGTTTTTTAGCGATCATCCACTGAATAAAGCACGAGCGGGCCGCTATCCACTCAATGGGTTATGGATTTGGGGTGGGGGAGAACTGAACGAGCGAAGTGCAAGACCATTTATTTGTAATGATGAAGCGGGTTGTGATTTAGCTCGGTTGTTAACCACCGATGTCAGTCGATATGCAGCAGATAAAAAATTGCCCCAAAAAGCAGTTTTGTTGTTCGCAGATTTCGATAAACAGCAAGCCAGCTCATTTGAAAAATACACCGTGAACTGGTATTGGAATAATGCGGCGTATATTACGAAGCCCAGAAATTTGTTTTCACGATTGTTTCTGAAAAAGTAGGTTGGGCCTTGGCCCAACAAACAGCCACCATATCTAAATAATCCTGGAGTTAAAATAAGTGAACATCAAACAACGCCCGTTACCCGAAATACTCCCGGTTCTACCTAAATTGCCACCTATTTTACAGCGTATATACGCAGCCAGAAACGTCAAGGATGAAGCGCAACTGGATTTAAGTTTACAGTCTCTATTGCCATTTAATACCCTGACGGATATTAAAAAAGCCTGCGTGCGTCTAGAAAAAGCCTTGCGCGAACAACAGCGCATCTTAATTATTGGTGATTTTGATGCGGATGGTGCCACTTCAACCGCTTTGGCGATAAGCGCACTAAAAACGATGGGTGCCTTGCATGTTGATTTTTTAGTGCCCAATCGATTTGAATTCGGTTACGGTTTAACGCCTGGCATCATTGGGGTGGCAAAAGAATGGAAGCCGGATTTGATTATTACCGTTGATAATGGCATTGCCAGTATTGAGGGCGTAGATGCCGCCAATGCTGCAGGCATTGATGTGTTAATAACAGACCATCACTTACCCGCTGATACATTGCCAAAGGCTTGTGCCATTGTTAATCCTAATCAGGTAGGAGACGGTTTTCCTAGTAAAGCGATTGCAGGCGTTGGGGTTATTTTTTATGTGATGTTGGCTTTGCGCCGTCATCTGATTGATTGCCATTGGTTTAGTGCAGCTGATGTACCTGAACCCAATATGGCTCAGTTTCTAGATTTAGTCGCTTTGGGCACCATTGCAGACGTAGTGCCGTTAGATCAAAACAACCGAATTTTAGTGTATCAAGGACTTCATCGTATTCGTAAAGGCCTGGGGCGCCCAGGAATTCAAGGATTGATTAAGATAGCAGGCAAGCAGTGCGAAAAGTTACGCGACAGCGACTTGGGATTTTCTATTGCACCTAGACTGAATGCTGCGGGTCGACTGGATGATATGTCGCTTGGTATCGAGTGTTTGTTAAGTGATACGCATGAGAAAGCTTGCATGCTGGCTAGTCAACTGGATGAGTTGAATATTGAGCGTCGAAAAATTGAAACTGAAATGAAAGAACAAGCCATGTTGGTTCTCAATAAATTATCATTGAATTCTGACCAAGCTCTACCTCTTGCATTGTGTTTATTTGATAAAACATGGCATCAAGGCGTGATTGGTATTCTTGCTGGACGCTTGAAAGAACGCTACCATCGCCCGGTGATAGCGTTTGCCCAAGCCAGTGAAACTGAATTAAAAGGATCCGCGCGTTCCATTCCTGGGTTAAATATACGAGATGTATTGGCCTCAGTGGATCGAGAACACCCAGGCCTCATGACTAAATTTGGTGGACATGCAATGGCAGCGGGGCTCGCAATGCATCCCAAGGCCTTTCCTGAATTTAAAGAGGCCTTAATAAGCGAAGTCAGCAAGCATCTTGATATTTCGCAATGCAAAGGTGAATTATTAAGTGATGGTTCTTTGCAATCGATGGAATTAACACTTGATTTAGCCAATACATTACAACAAGCAGGCCCATGGGGACAATTGTTTCCAGAACCGTTGTTTGATAATACATTTGAAATAATGGATCAGCGAATTGTTGGACAAAATCATTTGAAATTAACACTGGCTCATGAGCAGGGCGGTCAGCCCATTGATGCGATTGCATTTAATATTGATTTGAAAGAATGGCCAAATCACCGCGCACGTTATTTGCATGCAGCCTATCGATTGGATATTAATGAGTACAATGGACGTACTAAATTACAGCTGATGGTCTCGTCTATGAAGGCAAACTAAACAGGCAGATGCTTTACGAGAGAAGCGTCGCCGCTATGCTCGTAAAGCATCTGATGTTGAAACTAACCAGCTGGCTCATGGTTAGAATCGCCCATCATCTGATTTTTAGAGGTGGATTTTTGAGCAACTGCTTTAACATCTTTAACAGCGCCTTCAACGGTTTGGTCAACCCCATAAGCGGTCTGTTTGATACCATCACCAGTATCTTGAAGCGTGTTGCATGCGCTAAGTATTAGTGTACTAGCCAAAATAACGCTCAAACCGGTTATGGTTTTTCTCATCGTGTGATTCATAAATCCTCCTGGATAATCATAATAAGTGTTTACTCGTCTCGCCCATGTATTGTGGGCGAGAAAGGATACAACATTGTCAGTAAACCAACCTATAAATTAATAGATCATTCAGGGTGAAAAAGCAATTTTTTTTCACAGGTCTCGAGACGAGCGAATAAAATCAGCGTTTTTTTTACGATGTATCAGGCGCATAATCAGCAGCACAATCATCCCTAAGAAAAACCAAGACATCATTGCACTTGCAAAACCATGCCCCATGAACAAGCTAGCTAATAAGCCACCCATTAACATCCCGGTAAATAAACCACGCATTCTTGATGGGTTTGCCCGCGATGCAGCCATTGGTGCAGCTTTTCTAGCGGTGTAGGCACGAGAGAATACTGTATTGGATCGCATGGCGCTGAAACCACGACCGCCTCCAAAACGACCAGCAGTGGCCTCGTTAATAAAAAGTCCAGTGGTGAATAGTGCGAGCAGTGAACATAAAAAAAAGTGACGCATTGTTTAATCCTTATCTATACTGCAGGTGCAGTAGGAGTGTAAAATGAGCGTCTTATCATACTCGACTTTGGCTTTTTTTAAAATTGCCTATTGCAAAGACGGGATGTCAAAAACTAGAGTGAAACATTTAAAATGATTAGACTATGCATTATCACGCTTATTGTGGGATTGTTCTCAAGCAATTGTTTTTCTGACAGCCACCATCCCCAAGCATTTTTGAAAGAAATTGCTGGTTCAAAGACTGAAGGCGAACAAATTGTGCAGCATTATTGCGGCATGTGTCATGCCGAAAAGCCGATGGTACAACTGGGCGCACCCATCATGGGCGAGGCTTCCGCATGGAAGGCGCGCATGAAACAAGGGCTTGATGTGTTGTTCAAACATGCGGATGAAGGCATGAATGCCATGCCTGCTCGCGGTGGCTGTTTTGAGTGCAGCGATAAACAATTGATGTTGGCTATCATGGCCATGCTACCTAAAAAATCAGGCGCTAAAGGGTGTAAATAAGCCCATAAAAAGATCACTAAGATTATTTTTTATAGAAAAAGCTAAACTTATTTGCAGCCCTCCCGATAAAGAAGAAAAACAAGGAGGATTTAATTATGAAAAAGCAACCTGTAAAATTAGCCTTAGTGATGGTTCCATTGTGTAGTTTGACAGTGGGCTGCGCCACAATGGAAGGAGGCGACTCTGTTGTTGATGATGCGGGTCATACTCACTACACCATGGCGATGAGCTCAGACACTAAAGGCAGCAGTTACTTCCCAGAAAAGCGCGAAGCAACGGGCAAAAAAGTGTTTATTTTTGATCCCAAAGCCACTGCTTGGGCAGCCTATGATGCGCAAGGAAATCGCGTTGAAACAGGAAGTGCTTCAGGCGGGAGGGATTTCTGTGAAGACATTGGTCGCCCTTGCCGGACTGTAACCGGTACTTTTCATGTGTATTCGAAAAAAGGGGAAGATTGTAAATCGAGTATTTATCCTGTTGAAACCAATGGAGGAGCAAAAATGCCTTACTGCATGCACTTCTCAGGCGGATATTCTATTCATGCGGCCTATGAAGTACCCAACTACAATGCCAGCCATGGTTGCATCAGAGTTTTACCCGGTGCTGCAAAGTGGTTAAATGAAAACTTTATTGATGTTGGCACAACGGTTGAGGTTAAGCCATATAACTAATGCTAAGCATCAGGCCAATCATCATTTCAAGCGCTAGGCCAAGGTCTGGCGCTTTTTTGTTTGCATTTAGACTTGATCTTAATGTAAAATATAAAAACAACCTGATTAGATAAAGAAAAATAAATCTATGAGTCACAATCATCACTTGTTAATCTTTATTATGCATAAAGACATTCTTCTTACACAAACTCGGATCTTGGCATCAATTACAAACGAAGTTAATCAAGGTGGCCTTGTATTGATTGCTATCTATAACGACGAGAAAAAATACGATATTAAGCGATTATCGCGCTCGTCTGAGATGTATGAACAATACATCAATAAATCGATAATACAAGATGAATTAGTACGGATTGTTCAATTGATTCAAGGTGATGAAGCTATAAAAACAACGTCACTCTGCTGTCACGCTAACCTTCACGCTAACCTTACAACCCCTGAGGAAAACCGTATTACATCGCAAACGCATGAGATCACTAAGCGATTAAGACCTAATCGTTTGATGCTTATTTCCTCTGCAAACGAGCAATGTTTTCAAGACAGCGAACTGTACGCATCTGGAAAGCCAAGTTTTTCCAATTTTACTCTTCCCTTTGAGATTAAAGCTGCGGTCGTCATATCTCGTAGGAATATCATTGAAAAAATAAATCAGGAACTAAAAACCCCTACGTGGATACGATCGCGCACGCGTGGTTATGTTGCACAATATTATTTCTCTTGCTTTTTTTCAACAAGAGGGCTGGGTATTGGTTTAGATCCATTAGATGATGATGACTGTGGCGATGAAGATTTATACGATATCAGTAAACATCCCGACAATTCCACCCAAAGGACGTAGTTTTTCGTGTAGTCCTAACGTAACGGACTTAAGTTGATTTGCAACTGGAATATAAAGTGCATTAAGCCCAATAATAGAGTAAAATATTTCCCCCATGTTTATCTTCTGGACCTATATACATGTCCAAAGTCCAATTTCAAGGATGACGTCTCTGGAGAATTTGTGTTGTTTTCAAATGAATACCCATCGTTTTTTAGAAAAAACGCTCAATTATCATATGCATCTCATTCAATGGAAAAAAGTAGGCTGAATCGACCTCAACAATACTCAAGAACCATTTGCGCACTTGATTTGTCTGTTGATGAACGAACGATTGCTTTAACGATGAATAAAGTGATGATGCCAATAGGGATTTCTGAGTCGCTTGATAGAACGGCATTGTATGAGCGATTGATTGATGATGTCTTGACTATCGTTGAAAACAAAAAAAAATCAGAAGTCATTTCAAGTGTGAGCATATTAAAAAAATTACAGGGTTACGAACTAGACATCTTCTCTTCAATTGAAGCGATTAGTGATAGAAATACGTTCGCCTATATGGATAACCGATTGAGTGCTCAACGTGAGTACGCCTTTAGAATATGGTTTAAATCAGGCAATCAATTAATTTCGCGTGTATTATTACTGTTATTTCATTCACCAGCTCATGAATTGGCGAGTCAAAATAACGCCATTCAAGGATTTCAGCGTTTGTTTGGAAACGTTGATGTTTTTTTGATCCCTCATGAACCTATGATGAATTCACTGCAATCGGAATGGGTGTTTCAGCACAATGATAAACAAACTATTCTAGAGCTTCATCCTAGATTTTTAGTGAACATTGCACATCATCTCGATCACGGACAGCGATTAAATCTGTCTGAGTTTAAACAACTTGGGTTTTCAGATTCAGTCGATGTAGATTACTTGTCTTCGGTTGATCCGTATCAACATTATTTACTTGATTTTAAATATTATGCCGCCACCGTTCCTAATGGCTGGTTGATGTACAAGTCAATTAGCAAAGCTCCTTTTGTTGCACATCAAACACCTTATAAACACATCATAGCCGAATCAAAAGAATTACGCGTATCAAGGGCTGGCTGTATGGGGAATATGGTCTATACGACCTTGTTGGTTGGTGATCAAGAGGATGTTATTGGGGGACATGCAATTGGACTATATAAACGCAAGTATGAAGATATGCCTCTTAAAAAAGATAACTATATTCTTTTGCAAGCTCAACACAATAAAAATAGATTGACTAACTGGATAGAAAAACTTGGACGCGGGCGTCTCTTTTTAGAAGCAAGAAACAGCCTACTTTTTAGCGATGAGAAAAGATCTAGATCGTTAAGTCAGAGGATCTCAGAAAACACCGTCTCCATCTCTGCAGAAGTAATATTACAATATGGTCGACTTTACCCATTGCTAAACAGTTTGAATTTATACAGCACTGTTGTCAAATCCACTGAGTTGGGCTGGAGTGAGCATATAGAGGAAAAAATGTTTTCTCTGGTGATTGCATTGATGGAGAAAATTGCGTGTCCTCAAGATGGGGCTTACCACTCTGTAGTGAATAATATTTTTTTTGAAATCATCAAAGATTATATCCTGTTGTTTCAATCTGATGAAAACTCAGTTAAGTTTTGCTCGCAACAGTCTTTCAATATGGATAACCAATATGCCATATTTTTTGAATTGTGTCCTGAATTAAAAATCGATTGGAATACCGGGAGTTTTCCCGTCAACATACACGCTGTTTTTAATGTTTTGAAAACGCATCACTTAATTGTTTCCAGAGAAGAAGAGTATGTATTTAAAGTATTTTTCTTGGATAGGCTGGCGTATTACATTAATGTCAGCTGTCTTGAAGGTTGTCAAAAGTTACCTCGTTTGGAACAAGTAAAAACGTTTGAAGATTTGGCAAATATGCTGCCGAACCTTACGGGGATCATTTATAATGACCTCATCAAGAGAAAGTACAAAAAAACGCCCTTTATTGAACTGTACTCTCATCACTTACGAGAGTGCTATGACACATCTTACGATGAACGTGATATTGATGTACTGGTAAAATGTGGTTTTTCAGGAACTGAAGAAATTGGTGTCAGAGCATCTGCATCAGTGCGCTTTTTTGATTTTGAGATTTTGAAGAAAGATGAGTTTTTTCATTCGATACAGCTCAATGATCTCATCCCTTTAGATATAAAAGGTGTAAGTAATCAAAATGGTTTTACAAACCGGTTCTAACCAGCAAAACGTTATCTTTCACCCTATAACAAGGATAAAATATGATAGACCTATCCGAATTAAATAGCCTTGAGTTTGATATTTCATCCTTAGCTCAAGTGCTCTTTATAAAGTATTATTTAGTCAATTTTCCACCCAAACAAGGCATTTCTACGACGCCAGAGCAAGGTTCGAAGCAATTTGAAATTACTGATCCACGGATACCTCGTGTCACCCATGGCGCACAACATGCGTCTAGAGTATCAGCTTTTGTTAAAATCATTCATTTATTCCGACAAGACCATCATGATATTGCTGTAAATGACCTATATCTTTGGGGAAAACAATTCAATCTGTCTATCGCTCAATGGGTCCATTTAACCCAGATCGCAGGTTTATTTCATGATGTGGCTAGACAAGGTGAAGGAATTGATTTATGGGATCAGGACAGTGCTGAAGAATGCTTTAATTTTTTTCAAGTTAATATCCCTTCCTTGCCTGCAGCGATAGCTCGTATCATTGCAAATACCATTGCCTATAAGGACAACAAGGACGAATTTAAACAGGCAGTTATGGCCTTGGGTTTTACATCTGAAGAAGCCGCTACTGCGGATTATCTTCGACAGTTGGTTCATGATGCAGATTGCCTAGATGTCATGAGGGTCAGAAAAACGTTTAAAATGAAATTTCTTGATTTATGCCATGTGAGCAGTCTTCGCGATAAATCAGATGCCATCATATCCCTCGTGATTGAAGTCAGAGCTTTGATTAATAAACAACAAGATCAATGGTTTGATTGCAACATTGTCCCTCATCATGAGGACATGATTCATCCTGCTCAGCTGAGCAGGCAATTTGATCTTGATGTTAAAATAACCTATGAATGGGCTTCGAATGTTTATAATGATGTTATAGCAGATATGGCTGATTATTCACATCTTCAAGCAATTTTTCGACCATTGGAATACATCCTTCCTTATCCATTTTGTACGCGGTTGCGTGATGACATTAGACAAGCCTTCACTTCTGCAATGATGGTGAGTGAACAAGTTGAGTTGTCTTCTCCTGAAAAGAGAGACTATTTTTTTATCGCGTTTCAAACACCGATCAGTACCTCATTCATGAATGGGCCTCATATGGAGGGCCCAGATGTTGTTGCGATTATCTATTCTGGTGACAACATGCTCACGCAGCGGTGTAATCGGGCGTTGCGAGAATTGGGTGTAACTGTAGAACTAGGGTTTCGTTGGCATGGGATCTTTGATGAAACAAGGGGTGTTGAAATACTCGGGTTTTCTTTGAAAATTATATACCCAAATGACAAATATCAGTCACGTGAAGAGGTCTTTGATGTCCTTTCGCTTGAATTTGAAAAAGCATGTCTTATTGCAGAGCGTCTAGCATTCAATACCTTGGTACGGCCCGCGCAGTTCGCCAGCACAGAGGATCAAAGGCCTGCCGTCTCTAATAGTGCTCGATTTTTTAAAGCCCCCGTTTGTTTACCGGAAATTGAGTTAAGGCAATCGAGTACTGTGAAAGCTTTTATCAAAGATCATATCTCACCGGTTCAAGCATTAT
Organism: Legionellaceae bacterium; assembly: GCA_947477015.1. Classification (GTDB taxonomy): domain Bacteria; phylum Pseudomonadota; class Gammaproteobacteria; order Legionellales; family Legionellaceae; genus DDPF01. The sequence goes on along the minus strand of CANJSM010000018.1, from coordinate 11,043 downwards.
ATGTTCGAGACAATGAGTTAAGTATTAACCCTTCATACCAAAACTCTGAGGCCATTACTTGCTCGCTGACGCTAAACCAAAAAAAGATTTGGTTGCTACGATCCGATTTTGTGCTAGCCGTAGGTAATAAAAATTCCAACTGGACCAATTTCAAAGATTCCAGTTTAGCTGAATGCATTGAAATTGACCTGCACGCTTTTGTGAATTGGGAGGATCGCTACGGACATCCATCGCTAGCTACTCCTCATCCAGGATATGATGGCTCCGCGTATTACGGCGGTTATCTAGCGCAGAGAAATGATCATATTGAGTTGTACACATTTAGTGGACGCTATCATCGCAACGATCTCAGTGAATGTGATAAAGAAATATTAGAAGCTTATATTGCTGACTCTTTTCAAAAAACCTACGGAAATCAGCCTGTAGTATTTATCGATGCGGTAGTTTTTGGGCCTGGCGTTCTTGATAATTTCGAATTGTCTATGTTTATTCGAGACAATGATTTGCCTAATTACTGCACACGACGTGTTTATGATCGAGAGAAAATTGCATCGGTTTTTGATGTTTGCACTACTAACCGGTCTGCATTCAGAGTTGGGGAACGCGTGTGACATCGCGATCGCAGCCGTGACCGTTAGGGAGCGGCAATTTTTGGGTGGCGCTGGATATGCAGCTGCAATAAAGGTTTTTTTTTTTGAATAAGGATTATCAATGTCTGTCAGTGTAGCTATTTAACTTATCCGCTCCCTGACGGTCACGGTTCGTGATTTGCATGTGCAAATGACATGGAACCTTATGGATTGATTTACAACTTGTGAAAACCCACGAATGTGGGTTTGGCGGAGAGACAGGGATTCGAACCCTGGGAAGGTTGCCCTTCAACGGTTTTCAAGACCGCCGCATTCGACCGCTCTGCCACCTCTCCGTCACGAATTTTATAATAACCAACTATTCTTTGCAACTACTTTTTATATTAAAATTATTTTATTCTGCTTGTTTAATTCCGTTAGCAAAAAAAACTGCAATGGGTATAATGAGCCAAGTTTGTTATGACGGATGAGCATGGATTTTTATGAAAAAAATGAGCGTATTGGTTTTACTAGGCATGTTGTTGTCGTTAACGGCATGTAAGCATTGGTGGGGCGGTAATGATGAGGATGATAATCCTTTTCAAGGTGTTAGCGCAAAGCAACTCTACTCTGATTCTAAAAAAGCCATGGCTAAAGAAGAGTATACTGGGGCCATTAAACGTCTTGAAGCATTGGATACCATGTATCCGTTTAATGACTATGCAGAGCAGGCTCAAATTGATTTGATTTATGCTTACTATAAAAAAGATGATTATCCGTCAACTGCAGCCACAGCAGAACGCTTTATTCATCTTTACCCGCGTGCAAAACGAGTCGATTATGCGTATTACATGAAAGCGTTAGCAAATTTCCAACAAACGCGTGGTGCATTAGCCAATCTGTTCCCAATGGATGATTCTTGGCGGGATCCGGGTACTCAATCGCAGGCTTACTCAGATTTTGCAACCCTTGTTCAAAAATTCCCTGACAGTCGTTATAAAGCCAATGCGTTACAACGCATGATCTATTTACGTAACATGTTTGCGCAACGCGAGTTGAACACAGCGACTTATTACTACGAGCATAAAATGTATGTTGCAGCGGTAGAGAGGGCCGGATATCTAGTTAAAACCTATCCGCAAGCTCCAAGCGCGCAGTCTGCTCTATCAATCATGTATTATGGCAATAAAGCTATAGGCTTGAATAAAGCGGCTGATGATGCACTAGTGGTTTACCAAGCAACATACCATCAAATGCCTAAGGCTCCGCAAGAATAGTCTATTGGGCATTCTACTGTACTTTGGACAAAAAAAAAATCTAATACGGACTCGGGCCCGTATTAGATTTTTTTTTGTCCAAAGTCCTGTTCTGTAATGAGGAGTGGTTATTTCAGATAAAAAACTACAAACCTCAATAATGTAGTCTACACTCAAAATATTGATCGTTTTCCCACTAGAGGAGAAATAAAATGGATTCTAGTATCGCTGATGGTTTTGAACGCTTGGCGGAAGAACGAAAAAGCATAACTCAACGGTTAAAAGAGATTGGTGATATAGGTACTATGCAGTTAAAATCTTGGCCTTTGTTTAATACATCTTGTGTTATTGCAGAAGCATATCGATCTGATGTGAGAAAAAAATTAAAATTGGAAATCGCAGTGGGGTTTTTAAATAACGCTAAAGATGAAATGAAAGATTACAATATTTCTCAGGATGATTTTTGCAAAGTAGAAACAGCGCTGAAAGCGCTGATTAATGCTATTGATCAGTCGGTTAAAAAAGAGCCTACGATTAATTTAACGCGATGAGTCGTGTAGGTTGGGCCTTGGCCCAACATGGTCAAGTAAAAAGTCCCAACCTACACGTTGCTATAAAAAGTAGAGCATCTAGTTAAAACGGGCAAGTTTCTTCTACTACTGTCTCTGGTGTATCTGTTTTGACCGCATTATTCTCATCAGCTGCTGCTGTCAGTCCCGCCAGTAAATCATTTAGCATGGATCTAAACTCTCCAGCCAGTAAGGTGAGGGCGGCATCTTGTTGTTCGTATTCTTCATCTAATTGACGAACTTCGTTAAAATCATCTACCAAATAATCCATGCATTTTAAACGCTTGAATGTGAGTTCGTGGGTTAAGGTAAATTGGATGCGTTCGTTCCAGATAATAGAGATCTCTGCTGCAGCCAAACCTTGTGACAACAACGTTAGTATTTCTTCCGCAGGTAATTCATATCCTTTGCAACTAAAGCGTTTTTTATCATCGTCTAAGGAAAACAATAGGCAATCAGATGCCAATTGAAAATTAGCTGGCAGTGAGGCTGGATTGGTGATCCATTCAGCAAACAAAATGGATAGGTTTCCCATGTTTTGTAAAGGGTCTATTTTTAGTCCAGGAACCGACTTACGTAATAGTGAGGTCAGTTGTGATGCTTGATTCGCGCTGGAAGCATTGATGATCAATCGTTTGCTAACGGTATCTAAAAGCGCGAATGTACGCTTTTGCAAACAAAATGATTTAGGGAGCAGCTCAAACTCTAAATCTTCAGCCATTTGTCCTTTCTCAGCTCGTTTAATAGCATAGCCGCGTTGTGCTTCCAATGCTTGTATACGCTCTGCCAAAATACGGTTGATGACACCACGTGGTAAAAGGCGCTCTTCTTTGCCCATGCATATGAGTGCAGCACCGGCTGCTTCATGGACAAATTCACCTGCAATGGCAGGTAACCATCCATAAATAAAGCGAGCATGAGGAGGGCAGGGCTTCATGGCATCTTGTGATAATAAATCAGCAAGGTCAGTAGACTCGTCGAGTTCGTATTGATAGATCAAAGCATTGTTAAACCACATGATGGATGTCCTCGGAAAAAAACATGATGCTAGCATTAATTGAATCTTTTCGACACTACCAATACAGTGTTTTGCAGATAAGCAGCGCTCATGCACAATTTTGCGTTGTGTTGTGAGTTGACAGTATTTCGATTTGTCATATACCTTATGTATTAAAACTAGGAAATCTCATGAATCTCAATGATCAAACAGCAGTGGTTACCGGTGGTGCTTCAGGGATAGGTCAGGCGTGTGCTCAAGGTTTACGTGCACAAGGCGTACACGTGATGATCTGGGATAAACAAGCAACTACCGATGGTATTGAATGCGATGTGAGTTCGGCTGAGTCGGTTGAGCACGCGATGCGTGAAACCATTTCGCGTGTCGGTATACCAAGAATTTGCATTCATTGCGCAGGGATCGCTCCAGCGCGAAAAATGGTGAGTAAAGAGGGTGTGATGCCTCTGGACTGGTTCAAGCAAGTGATCGATGTTAATTTGGTAGGAACGTTTAACGTCATGCGTGTTATGGCCGAGGCCATGTCAACGCTATCTTTGCTGGATCATTCAGAAGAGCGTGGCGTTATTATCAATACCGCCTCGATTGCAGCATTTGAAGGTCAAATTGGACAAACTGCGTATAGCGCCTCCAAAGGTGGCGTGGTCGCCATGACGCTACCCGCAGCGCGTGAATTGGCGCAGTATGCTATCAGGGTCAATGCGATAGCTCCTGGCCTAATCGCAACGCCATTGCTATTAAATATGCCGAAAGAGGTTCAAGACAGTTTAGCGGCCACAGTGCCTTTTCCAAAGCGATTGGGTAAACCTGAAGAGTTCGCAGCCCTTGCAATTCATATCATTGAAAATGCAATGATTAATGGTGAGGTCATACGCTTGGATGGTGCGCTACGGATGCAGGCTCGATGAGCTATTTTTTAATGGGGGCACTTAGACCAGAATCTTGCTTATTTTCCATGGCTAATTCTCTTAACATCTCAATAGAACCTCGCATCGCTGCCGAAACGAGTTGATAGGAGCGGGGATTAATGGTAATGGTCTCTGAGCAATGTTTCCCTTCTTCTTCCCAGCTCAAGTAAAACTGCAGCTCATCAGGAATCAGTGAGGCGCCACTGTACGACGGGTTGACTTGTATGTTGATACTGAGTACACAATCATTGATTAGTTTGCGTGCAATAAATTCTTCAACCAATTGTAGGGTGTTGTAATTTGACACAGCAGTTCCTGGAACAATATTATCTCTGCTATGCGCACCACCTAGAAAATGTGCGATCAAATGCGACCAGTGATAGTGGCTGCCATGTGTTTTGCTTTTTGTTTCGATACCATGGGCTTCAAACACCTCACGGCAGGTTCCATTCATCAAGGTGTATTGACTGCGTCGCTTATAGTGATATTTGCGCAAAAGTAGCTGGTGACGTGTAGCGGTGAAGTGAATACTTGGGGGACGCGACGTATTGGTTTTAGATAGCTCCCGCGTTAATTTCTCGTGGCTAGCCTCGGTGGTATTGACCATGCCATTTTCTTTATAGGGTGTAAGCGGTTTGTATAAACTTGCTTTGGTATTAGAATATACCGAATGCACTTTAGTGCCACCGGGAGTTGTTTTAACATCGGTATATCCGCGTTCTGGTGTTGCCTGAATTAGATCGCAAATTCTCACGCCTGTTTTAGATAAAGGGGAGTGAAAAGCATTATTTTCAGTTGTTTTACTTAAAATTAATGGATTGTTTTCGATGTCTTTCTTGTCATCATGGTGTCGCATGCGTTGTCTGGGTGGTGATTGATAAGATTCATGGCTTGCTTTTACAACACGCGAGGGTTGATCCGTGCGAAGAATGGCTACTAAATCTTCGTAGCTAATGTGTCTTAGTTTAGAGATACTCCATAGCAATTGATCTTGAGTAATATTACGAAATGATTGTTGTTCAAAGTCGTTTTTAATCTCCAGCCATTCTGACGGCTGAATACTAAAGCAATCTAGTCGCGGAATCTGCTTCATGGCCCGTTCTTTAAAGCTAGCTAACTCGCGAGTTTCCGCTTCTAATCGATTGACTTTAAACATCGTTACGATTCCATGAGTGTGAACTGCTATTTGTTTCATTTTAGTTTAATTTCATGGCGTGGTCAATATTTGCCCTATCTTAGTACACGGCTGTCCCATTTAAATGGGACAGCCGTGTATCTTGGTAGAGACTCTGGGTGTTATTTAAAAATTGTCACATGATTATTAATAGAAACACTCTTGCTGGTTGGCACAATAGTAGGGCGTACAAATAAGCCAAATTTACTCGAGATACCAGATGTTTTTGGTTTTATATCAAAAACCATTCTATTTGATGGACTGATAGATAATTTTCGATGATTTGAAGTACTAGGTGACCAATATGAGAAGAGTTCAGAGAAAAAATCAGCTTTATGAGTGGGCCTTCTTGGTGGGCAGCTCAATAGGCTTGGATCTCTTAAAAGGGTGAGCAAATAATCCGAAGTGTGTTCCGTTGATGATTTCTTGTTCAAATCATGAAGGATCTTAAGTTCATTGAAGGCCGCGCCGCACATGTCAACAGCCGGTAATTGACAACCATGTTTCGTGAAAAGTCGAGATAAATATCTGTTTGTATCATCTTTGGTGTGAGTTGTGCAAAACAAGAACAGCGACATTGGAGTGAGTTGATGCACTAATTGATCAAGAATAGGCGTAATGTACCTACCTTTTGGGTTACCCAGATTTGCGTGTGAATATAATCGTATTGCATTACTGGTGGGCCCTCTAACGCTACTAATCAATTGGACTAGCTGTTCTAGTGGTATTAATTTCTCATGGTTATTAACAATATGAACGGACTTGGAATGTATTTGTTGAATTTGGAATGCCTTATACTTATTAAAATAATATACAAGTATACTGGGTTGTTGATTGCCCGTTTCACAAAGCAAGGCTACTTGTTCTAAGCTCACGTTTGGGGCTATCTTACGATTCATTTGGAAGTAGCTATTGTGATGCTCATGAGAATGAAATATGTAGATAGATAGTTGCTTAGTGTGTTTGAATAAGCTAGGTAATGACGATGACTTAGTCATAATTGTGTTTAATTGGTCGGGTTCAAAGCTGGGTTGTGAGAGACAGTCTTGTAATTGTTGTTCGCTGATGAGGCGGCCTTTTAAGTTTTGTTGTGGCAATTTATACCCTTGAGCTGTGATTCCTCTGTTAAAGTATATCGATGCGTCTTGAGAATTGTGTTCAGGATAGAGCAAACCTAAAAACTCAGGTTTTAATAGTTCAATCCATAGCTCTACTTCCTTGGTAACGAACTGACTTTCAGGATTACCTAGGTTTGCATTTGTATAGAGATTGAGCTTGGATATATCCAGTTCGTGTCTTAATTTATCAATGAGTTCAATCAAGTGTTTTTGGTTTGAGGGCTCATGAGAGAGTTGAAATGGATAACTGCGGTTAAAAGAGTAAGCATCCAAAATAGTATAAGTGTTGTTCGCTGAATTAAAATATACCATGATGTAGGGTTCTCTATGCGATAAACAACAGGCTTGAGCGACTTTATCTATGGCGAATTCACTAGTGCGATAATGAGTAATGTATATGCAAATGGATCTTGTATTGTTAAGTCTGTTGTGTGATTGGAGAGTGGCTTTTTTGATAAGATCAGGCGCGTTAAAAATTGAGTTTAAACATTCAGGTGAGTTTAAAGTGGATAGTTCGATGTTTAACCCTTTTTTGAGATAATCAGAATGATGATAACCAAGTTTTGTGCGTTGTCCTAAAAAATATTTTTTTGCTTCATCAATTTCCGTGGGGGTTGTTGTGATCAAAGAAAGAGAGGTGGGTTTCATAATATCAACTAAGTTGTTTAATACTTCGGTGATTGATTGGGAATTTTTTTCGCCTAAATGAACAGGGCAAACTAGGTTTAAACTGGATCGGTTCAATTCATGTTCGCTATGAATGGATGTGATATACATCACAAAATCCTTTGCAGTTAAGTAGGTAGGGTCTTTAATGATGGTGGTGTCATACACCATAAACTGCGTCACTTGATATAGATCCTGTTCCTCATCATAAATAGCCATTAAGTAGGGATCATGGAGTACAAGCTTTAATAGGGAATCTGAAAGTTCACGGTTGTCTGCGATAAAAACCGTTATTGGTTTGTTTTTTTGGAAGAAAGGGGGCTTTAACTGGGTTGGGTCCTTGATTTGTTCATTTAAATCATTGAGATTTGGGATGGGGTTTTGATGGAGGTCATCAACATCGATGCAAACAGCGCTCATTTCAACAGCGGGTAGTCTTCGTCTTCTTTGCGTCAACTCACGCCCTAAATATTTTTTAACATCATCCCGTGTTTCGTTATTCTCTAACAATAATAACGAATGAGGTTGGATTTCACTAATTAGTTCAGACGCATTATAAGACACATTGTGTTGGCCAAGAAAATTGCAATTAGCAAAGCAACACAATCGAATATCATCTGTGACTGATTGATCTTTCAATTCATTGATCATTTTTATAAGTTCTTGACGCGTACAACTGGGAAATTTTTCTATTATAGAATCAGCAAGACTCAAAGGGGCGGAGGAATGCATATTAAATAAAGTGTATTTTGTTGCATCTGGGGAGCAATAAACGAGCAGGTTTTTTTGTGAGTATAGAGATGAAAACGAAGTGATTAATCGACGGATAGACAGATATTCTTGCTCACAAAAGAAAAAATAAATGGTGTTCATTAAAAGCCCCTAGAACCGAATTAATTTTGATTCTATACTGGCCAGTACGAACAAGCAAAATCTTTTTTAAGGGCAATCAAACTGTGTGATCCCTTCTCCCGTTCTTGGGAGAAGGTGCCAGAAGGGCGGATGAGGGGGCTCAAGGGATGATTTGTATTACATTTTACCAACGCAAGAGAATACCTTTCGCCACGGCATCTTTAATCACTTGTTCACGAGGTTTATTGGTTGAAATCCAATAATCACCCATGTTGCTTAAGGCAAATTTTACCCGTGGGTATTGACAAACATCAATCGCATCTCTGCAGCTCACTAAGACGCGGTCACCATTTTCTTGTGTATAGCATCTGAAATGCGAATGTTGAATATCTGATGCAAAGGCTGCCCAACTGAGAGGGTCAAGTTTAGTTTCTAATTTAGGGCTCATAAAAACATCTTTACGTGTTTCAAAATGTTCCAGCTCGATTTTTCTATCCGAGTGATTTTGTAACATGAAAAAAGCTTGCCCACCTTTTTCATTAAAGACCAAGTCATTCTCGACAAAACCGTAACCTGTGACTTCACATCCGCGTGGAAAGGAGGTTTCTGCTGTTGCTGCAGTGACAACCATACTCAAAGCTAGGGCGGCAGTGAGTTTTAAATAGCTTGACATAATCTTTTCTCATCTAGTGGTTAATGGAGCGAAATATACTACACTTGAAGATAAAAAAGAAACGGGAGAATATGTTGTGGACATTAAAACCTTTAATCCAGCAACTGAACAGCCGATAAAATCCTACGTACAGCTCAGTGATATTGAAATAAATCTATTAATTGATGCAGCACATGACCAATTCTTAATTTGGCGAAAAACTGATTACTCTCAACGCGCAACGCTTATGCTCAATTTAGCCAAATTACTTCGACACAAGCAGGAGCAGTGTGCGAGATTGATGGCGGAAGAAATGGGCAAGCCTGTGCAAGCAGGTCTCATGGAAATTGAGAAATGTGCTTGGGTTTGTGAGCACTATGCCGAACACGCGAAAGAATACCTTTCACCGCGCCTAATTCACACGCAGATGCAAAAAACAATGGTTTGTTATAATCCCTTAGGCGTTGTGTTGGGCATTATGCCTTGGAATTTTCCCTTTTGGCAGGTCTTTCGTTTTGCAGTGCCTACACTTATGGCTGGCAATGTTGTGATCTTAAAACATGCGTCTATTTCTGCTGGGGTAGGTTCTCTCATTGAAGAGATATTTCTTGAAGCAGGGTTTCCTGAATATGTGTTTCAGCATTTTTTGTTGGATAAAGATCGAGTCAGCCTAGTGATAGAGCATGAGAAAGTAGCTGCAGTGACACTGACAGGCAGCGAGGGAGCAGGGCGAACGGTTGCGGCAAATGCAGGATTGCATTTGAAAAAAGCCATGCTAGAACTAGGAGGTAATGACCCTTATGTGGTTCTGGCTGATGCAGATCTTGATTTAGCCGCACAGTGTATTGTTGATTCTCGTATGAATAATTGTGGTCAAGTATGTATTGCTGCGAAACGCGTGATTGTTGTTCAAGACGTGGCTCAGGCGCTAGTAACAAAAATTAACGAGAAAATTGAGCGATATAAAATGGGGGATCCGCTTGATCCAGCAACCAATTTAGGCCCAATGGCACGGGCAGACTTGAGAAAAACACTCCATGAGCAAGTACAAATTAGTGTGATGGCGGGTGCCCGATTAATCAAAGGAGGTATGATTCCTGAGCGGCCAGGTTTCTATTATCCACCTACATTGTTAACAAATGTAGCGCCTGGTATGCCAGCATTTGATGACGAACTGTTTGGTCCCGTGATTGCAGTTATTACAGCCAAAGATGAATCAGAAGCAATCCGCTTGGCCAATCAAAGTCGCTATGGTTTGAGTGCGGCTGTATTTACACAAGATTTGGCGCATGGCGAATACATTGCTGTTCATGAAATCGAAGCAGGGGCTTGCTTTGTCAATGCGTTGGTTGCATCCGATCCTCGCTTGCCATTTGGTGGTATCAAGCAATCAGGGTTTGGACGTGAGTTGTCGAGAGAAGGTATTTTAGAGTTTGTTAACATTAAAACGGTGGCTATTAATGGTTAATACAATCATCGAATTGATTCCAGAAGGTTGTGAACAGTGTATTTTTGTTCTGTCAAAAGAACAACAGATGCATTGCTTTCAAGGTACATCATTGTATAAAACCTATTCCGTATCGACGGCTAAAAATGGTTTAGGAGAACAATCAGGAAGTGAGTGCACACCGCGTGGTTGGCATCGTGTTCATAACATTATAGGGCTTGAAAATCTGGTTAATGCGGTATTTATTGGTCGACAGTGGACTGGCGAGATTTATTCAGATGAGCTGGCCATGAAATATCCTGAAAGAGACTGGATCCTTACGCGCATCATACAGCTGGATGGCTTAGAGCCAGGATTTAACAACGGTGGGGATGTAGATAGCCTAAAACGCTATATTTATCTCCATGGCACACCTGATTCGACAAAACTTGGAGTGCCTGGATCCCATGGGTGTATACGAATGGCAAATACGGACATTATTGAGTTCGCTAAGTGGGTAACTATTGATGCGCTGATTTGCGTCATTTAACCCACGTCTAATGTCTTGGACTTTAGGGCGTGTTGACAATTCATCTTCCAATTTTCAACAGACCCTAGCCATTTTTCAAAGTAATCCAGTTTTGTCGTCAAAATCCCACGGCTGTCGCATTAAAATTTGGTCAACCTGACGTAGGTTGGGCCTTGGCCCAATGGCGCTTCCAAGAGGCGCCTATTTTTTTAACAATTCATAAGCAAGCACTTTTCTTGTTCACTTTTTCTGTTGTAATTTGCGGTATTTTATTTTAACTCGATGATTTCATGCTGAAATCAGTTTCCA
>CANJSM010000017.1 GCA_947477015.1 Legionellaceae bacterium | reverse complement strand
TATAAAATCTCCTTGAGCGCACAGGTTAGATCTAATAACTGTATTTCGACAAGGATTTTTTCTGCAACTGTGGATTTTAATACGTTATTGTTGGGCCAAGGCCCAACCTACGGCAGGTTGATCAAATTTTAATGCGACAGCCGTGCACTAGAGGGCGGATAGAGTTTAAAGACCTTAATTCGACTCAAAAAGAAAGGCCGGAATTGGAGTGGGGCAATTCCGGCCAAGAGGATGTACGAGGTTGGTAGCTATGGTTACGCCACTGTTATTCTGCAACCTTGGACATGAACCGAGCTTCCTCTCCATTTGAAAGCTAGGTGGTCCGTTGTTTGGACTTGTTTGAAACCCTTTCCATTTGTTTCATGCCGGCATTGTATCGCATGGAAATAGAATGTCAACATATTATTTCAATAAGAAACCGTATGTTTCCAATAAATCAATTATTGTATAATGTCCTACAATTTGATACCCTTCATAGAGTAATTTTCAGATGAGATGCGGGAACATGGGAAAAGTAGACTTGATCAAACAATTCGCCGAGCGTTTACGTGATGCCATGATTGCGCAGGGATGCCATTCCACCCGTTCAACATCAGGTGTTGATATCCATAAGCTCGTTGAAATGACAGGTAATTCACCGCAGATTTGCCGCAAGTATTTAGCGGGGCAAGTGATTCCAGAACCCTCAACGCTTGCAGACCTTGCTGCGAAACTAAATGTTTCCCCTGGTTGGCTTTTATTTGGTGACAGCCATAGTAATGGCGATGTGGTGGAAAATAAAATTACCATCAGCAAAGATTTATTGCATTATATTTTCGCCCAAGCCAATCAACTCTACACGACACAGCAGTCCGATGATGAGATACCCGATTTTTTGCTGGATCTAACCCACGATGTTTGTCAAATCGACACCAGTGATGAGCAATCTAAAAAAATTATTGATTTAGCACTCTCATCGGCTAAGCATTTTAAATAACCTTCAGATCTTCCATCCTGACTCTTGTTTTGTCCATTAGCATAAAACTAACGGGCCTGTTTGAAAAATACCGGAGAATTTTCTTAAGTAGCATCTCATTGGTTGGATCATCAATCACCAAGGTTAATTCACGTGTTTCAGTATTGACCGCAACAGGATAAACACCGTGTCTATCCAACCATTTATATGTTTTATCTCGCAATAGCCCACGGCATTTAGCTTGCGCGACGAGGACTTCACTCATTGGGCACAGTTTCAAATCGTATTGAATCGATAACATATGCACCAGATGTGCATCACTCACCAAATGTAAGTCGAGCAATACATCACCTAGTCTCTCTCCGGTCTGTTGTTGTCTTAACAACGCAAGATTGAGCTGATCCTGATTAATAATTGCATTTTCTACCAATAAATCCCCAAGTTTTTGTCGATAGGGTACGAGAATGTGTCGTAATGGAAACTCATGGTCGGTTTTATCCCATGCAGGCAATATTTTTGAGGATTTACTTTCTTTTGCTGTGGTGAAATAAATACGATACGCACGCATTAATGCATGTAAATTAATAATATTTCCATAAAAAGCTCTCGGTACTGACAATATGGCAGGGATCCATCCATAGACTGTGCGTGTTGCAATAAGCCGCTGTATGCCGCGATCAATGGCAATAATCGTCACCATCACGATCAACCACCACACCCACCTGTTTTGATTAAATTTTTCATACAAAGAAGGATATTCTGGCTTAAACTCAATTAAAAAAGAGTAAAGCAACCAGAATAGAAAGACAAAATAACCAAACCCATTGATAAAATGAGTAATAAACGATTTTCTATCGTGCGCCAAAGAATAACGTAGGATCCAACTTTTAGGCCACACCGTGTGATCCCATTCTTGGAATACAATGCCCATGATCCATCGGGCTTTTTGCTTGACCGCTTTGCTGTACTCTACAGGAAACATCCCGCGTGTTGCGATATACTCTTTAAAGGGCTTAAGAGCATATCCACCCCCCAAAAAAACCGTTTTTGCCAACGCACACGTGTGATCGACTGTTTAACGAATGCCAACCGAAGATTATTAATCCGCAAAGCCAGTGACGTACGGTAATCTTCAGTGAGCGAATCGATAGAAAAAGGCTCATTTTTGCCCGATGTTTCCACCAATATTCGCAATGCTTTTTGCGAAAAAGCCGTGCCGACCCCGGCTGACGGGATATGTGCTTTGATATCTTGGCGCACTACAATGTCTTTTGTATGAATTTCGGCAAATTCGTCTGCATACAGCCAGTGAGTAAACTTAAAATAACCCACTTCAAGAGGAAATACTGGGATTTGTATCATGTCCTCCAGCGGCACATGATAATTGTATAACTTAAAAGACAACGAATGAATGATGTCCTCTGAATCATGAAAAACAAATATATTAAAAGGCTCATCCAGTGTCTTTTCAAACGCTTGAACATATCGATAAATTCCGTTTAAATTGGTTGCTTTATTAGTGGGCCCAGGCGTGTCACCAATCACGCATTTAACTTGCTTAAACACATTTGAAACCGACTGAACTTCAGCTATCGTTGCGGGATCATTTGGATATACACCCACAAATATATAATAATTTTTATAGTCAATTGAATAACAATTATGCATTAACATGGTGCCGATAACCCCAGCTTCATGCCAGCATGGCACTAATATCGCTATTTTTTGCTCTTTGCGGTTGACTAACTGCTCATAAGTCAGCGGATCCTGATGGTACTTTTTACGTATCCGCCAAAAAGAGCGAGTCCAAAAATACATGTCAATGAATAAATCATCCCAACCTGACAACACAAACAGACAAGCCAAAATGACCAGCAAATGCCACATGATAAAATAAGAGGTTAATACAATTTGGTTCGGCATCAGACTTTCACATAGAAGAGAAGTTGAGCCAAATTATTTGTATAATATTGGCTATACGGGTTGGGCGTTGCTCCTGCTGGCAGATAAACACCATTCACATGCTCCAGTCTAATTTTTATATTCAATCGATTGGTGGGTATCAACTCAATTCCCGGCCCAATTTCTGCAAAATTATTATAAAACTCACGCTGTCTCGGCCTGTTGCATACAGATTCACCATGGCACTATGATATTGCAGCAACCGAATGCCTTGGTGTGTTTTTACGCCGGCAATAACATTTCTATAGCGGGTAAAATACGTCGCTTCACCGTATAAATCACTGTAATATTTCGTGCTGAAGGTCAATTGATCAAAATAAGCGGGCCTTGCGCCAAACTCATTGTAATACATCAACCCACTTCGAAAATCCCCACGCCACCGTTCACGGTCTCGATAAACCAGATCATATGCCTCCCCCGCTTCAAGAAACCCAACCAATGGAAAGCCTGGGATAGGGGTAATTTGGCCACCCAGTCCTGTTATTTGCACATTGTCTTCATAAATTTGTGAAATTTGTCCTAGATTTACCGACCTATTATCATCTGTTCGTCGGAAAAAAACATATTGCTTAGTTTGCAAAATATTGTTCTGCTCAACACCTAATCTGGCAATAAAAGGCCTGACGGTTAATCCGAACCGGCTTTCAGTAAAGGGATTAAAAAACACCTCAGAAAAATACGGTGTTGGCAGTCCCTTGGTTTGCAAACCAGACAGATTTGTCATGGCATTGTTTGCTTGGAAAGCCAATGATTTGTCACTCGAACGCGACGCCAATTGAAAAAATCGATACGCTTCGGGTTTATTGTTGACTTGATCATAGAGATACCCCAACTGCATTGCTATGTTAGGGTCTTGACTCAACGCATAGGCTTTAGTAAATCGATCGATGGCTAAATAAGAACAATTCTTCTTGATGGCTAAATAACCGGCCTGTTTCAACGATTGTAAGGCTGTCGGCAAGGGGTGAGGCGTAGGCGTTTGAACTCGTTTTGTTTTCTTTGAAACATTGTCCGCTGGTGACAACAACTGGTAATGATGGGATGTTTGCTGATAAAAGGGCAAGTACGAGCGCGTATTCGAAATTAATTTCTCCGTTTGCCCCATAAAAATCGATTGAGTGTGCGACCACCAATGCTCAATATGATGTCTAAAATATACCCATTGAGGCGATGCCCTAGCTGTTTTTAGCCAGTTGATTGTTGGCTCCTGAGCCATAAGTAACACTTAATCAAGATAAGGATCCTCTTGATTAAGCAGTGCCGCTTCTTCAAGCGCCGGAGGATAAGATTGTTCTTGAGCGAGGAGAATCAATAGTGCTCGATGTGCAGCACTTGGATTTTTAGCTTTTAATCGATAATACTTGCTCATCAATGCATGAGGATCGCGCTTAACATGTTTTGCCTGATGCATCGATGTGAACAATACAATGACCATCATCAAGATGACCATCGCCAACACAATAAGAATGCTTTTTTTAAACATCTTACAACCCGACTTTGACTGTTATTAAAATGGCCCGATTTAATACCTTTTTTGCACGCCCAGTGAAGCAATCCAAAATAATATTCATTTGTTATAATACGTTTTAAGCACGCTCACCGTTCGCATAGCACTAAGTCCATCACCATAGGGAGAAATGCCTCGCGCCATGGCATGATAAGCGCTGTTATCATCCAACAATTGTTGTGCCTCGTTAACAATACGATCGTAATGAGTACCGATAAGCTTGACCACGCCCAGCTCAACCGCCTCAGGCCGCTCAGTTTCTTCTCGCAGTACCAACACAGGCTTGCCTAGTGCGGGAGCTTCCTCTTGTACTCCTCCTGAGTCACTGATAATAAAATAAGCTCGCCTCATCGCCGCAACAAATTGTCCATATTCAAGGGGCTCACACAAACAAATATTCGGTGAGTCACCCAACATTTTATGGGCAATATCAGACACATTGGGGTTAGGATGAACTGGATATAGAAATTGAACATTGGGATTGCATTCTGCTAAGGTATGCAATGCTCTACAGATACTTAAAAACGGCTCACCAAAATTTTCCCGACGATGCGCTGTAACTAGAATAAGACGCTTATTATCATCGATGTCCACATTCAAAAGAGGCTCTTTTGCAGCGGTCATCAGTAAGGCATCGATAACTGTATTGCCGGTGACTGTAATATTTGCATCAGGGATGCCTTCTTTCACTAGATTGTCGCGAGCGCTTTCTGTTGGCGCAAAATGCCAGCGTGCAAATTTACTGACAATGACACGATTCGCTTCTTCAGGAAAAGGATTGTATATATCCATGGTACGGAGCCCAGCTTCCACATGGCCAATCGGGATTCGATGATAAAAACAAGCTAAAGAGACTGACATCACCGTGGTCGTATCCCCCTGAACCAAGACTAAATCCGGCTTTTCTGCCAAGAGAACATCTTCAACATTGAGCAGCAAGCGTGCCGTCAACAGGGTCAATGACTGGCTAGGACGCATAATATTCAAGTCGATGTTTGAATGAATATGAAATAGATCCAACACCTGATTTAACATTTCTCGATGCTGAGCTGTTGCTAAAACCTTAACATCAGCCCAAGATTCTTGTTGTAAGGCCAAAATAATGGGGGCCATTTTAATGGCTTCTGGACGTGTTCCAACTACACAAATAATTTTAATCATATGAGTCACTTCACTGTGAAATGTTAGAATTCCAATACATCGTCTTGACGTGCGTTAGCGAAGACGAAAATTTTGCTTATTATCACACAGCATTTCACGTAAAGCGATAATTGCCGTATGGTTCAGTTCACTTTATACTGGAAACTCGATTCGATAGAATACGAAAGCAATCTTAACCAATATAAGGATATTAATATGACAAAACCAAAACGTGATATTGCCTCAATGCCCGTTGACTTGCAACGCAACTGGGGCTGGTTATTAGGACTAGGTATTTTATTTGTTGTCCTCGGATTTATTGGTTTAGGAATGACTGTAGGTCTCACGCTCGTTAGTATTCTTTTTATGGGTGCCTTATTTATTATTGCAGGTCTCGTGCAAATCGTTGATGTATTTAAAAGTCACCACTGGAAGGCAATTGTCGGGCACGCTTTGATAGCTGTGCTGTACATCATTGGTGGGGGTCTGATTATCCATGATCCAGTGCTTGCTTCTGCTGTCGTCACGGCATTGATAGCTTGGATTTTAATTATCATTGGTATTACAAGACTCATCATGGCAATAGTCCTTAGGCATACGAGTGGATGGGCATGGATGCTATTTGCAGGGTTGTGTGCAATTGTATTGGGTGTGTTAATTCTCATGCAATGGCCATACAGTGCTTTATGGATTATAGGTATGTTTATTGCTATCGAATTAATTGTTAATGGCTGGACGTATATTTTTGTGGCATTGGGCATGCGTAACAGTTAGATGAATGGTCATCCACGCTTTTGCGTGGATGACCGCTTATTTTTAGGGTGTTATTGATTATTTGTATCTTGAAACCGAGACACACTGGCCATGATTTCACAACGAGCAGCATCTGGACCTTCCCATCCATCCACTTTTACCCATTTACCGGCTTCCAAATCTTTGTAATGCTTGAAAAAATGCTCTAAAGATTGCAGCAATGATTCGGGCAGATCTTCATGAGTATGAACATCATCATAAATTTTACTTAACTTACTAATTGGAACGGCTAACAATTTAGCATCAACACCTGATTCATCTGTCATTTTCAGCATACCTACTACACGACAACGAATGACAGAGCCGCTAATTAAGGGAATGGGTGTGACAACAAGAACATCCACCGGATCCCCATCTTCTGACAGCGTTTGAGGAATATACCCATAATTCGTAGGATAGAACATGGCTGTACTCATAAAACGATCGACAAATAAAGCCCCAGTCTCTTTGTCTACTTCATATTTAACGGGTTCGCCTCGCATGGGGATTTCAATGATGACGTTAATTTCATTGGGCACGTCACGACCACTTTTAATATTGATTAAACTCATGTTCTCACCTTGTGTATGCAAATGACGCGGTATTATGCGTAATTTACACCTAAAAGGCAAAAGACGGCGTATAATATCCATTTAATACCCTTTCATTTGCAAGGAAAATGATGAATTGTCTATTTTGTAACATTGCGCAGGGGACTATTCCGGCCAAAGTCTTATTTGAAGACGATGAAATAATGGCCTTTCAGGATGTCAATCCACAAGCACCCAAACATTTATTGGTCATACCCAAGATCCATCTGGCTACAATCAATCATGCAGATGTTTCACATGAGCAATTACTAGGGAAAATGATCTTGGCTGCGTCTCGATTAGCCGCTAGTGAGGGATTTGACAAGACTGGTTATCGCTTGGTATTCAATGTTAATTCAGATGGCGGGCAAACTGTTCATCATATCCATTTGCATATTTTGGGTGGACGACAAATGAACTGGCCACCAGGCTAATGATTTTTAAGGGGGCAACTATATGAAACATTCTTTTGAACAAATATTACAAGATATTGGCGAGGACATTCATCGCGAGGGGCTACGTGACACTCCTGAGCGCGCCGCTAATGCAATTCGATATTTAACCAAAGGCTACCATGAGGATCTCGACGACATCATTAATGGCGCATTATTTGAATCAGAAATGAATGAGATGGTCATTGTGAAAGACATTGAAATGTATTCAATGTGCGAGCATCATTTGCTGCCTTTTCTGGGTAAATGCCACATTGGTTATCTGCCTAACGGCAAAGTCATTGGGCTGTCTAAAATTGCACGAATTGTTGACTTTTATGCACGTAGATTACAAATACAGGAACGTCTAACGACGGAAATTGCTCAATGCATTACGCAAATCACCGGCGCTCGTGGCGTTGCTGTAGTGATGGAAGCCCAGCACCTTTGCATGATGATGCGTGGTGTTGAAAAACAAAATTCCGTAATGACAACATCTGTCATGCTAGGTGAACTGAGAGATAATCCAAGTAGTCGGTTAGAGTTTTTGAATTTAATTCGATGATTTAAAAATATATATCCCCGCTTTCGCGGGGATATATTGACTGGAGCGTATTAACAAGACTAGACACTACTCTTCGTCAGAAGAGGTTGTTTCAGTAGATGCAGGGGCAACCGTTGCAGAGCCTGGTTTGTCTTTCCATTCCAGTTTCACGCGACCTTGTTTATCTACACCAGCCACAAACACTTCAATTTCTTGGCCTTCTTGCAATACATCTTCCACTTTTTGTGAGCGTTCAGCGCAAATTTGTGAAATATGCAACAAACCATCTTTTCCTGGCAGCAGATTAATAAATGCACCAAATTCAACGATTTTGCTGACTTTTCCATGGTATGTTTGTCCAACTTCAACATCAGCAATCAACACTTTAATCTGACGTTGCGCTTCGTCAAGTGCATCTTTGTTTGGGGAGAACAATTGCACAACACCTGCGTCATTCACATCAATTGATACACCAGTGCTTTCAATCAAGCCTTTGATTGTAGCGCCGCCCTTTCCAATAATAGTACGAATTTTATCTTCGGGAACATTCATTGTTACAATGCGCGGTGCATGTTCTGACAACTCATCACGGTGTTCAGACAGTGCATTATTCATCACACCCAGAATATGGATTCGGCCAGCAAGTGCTTGCTCAAGCGCTTGTTCCATAATTACCTTGGTAATACCTGTGATTTTAATGTCCATTTGCAATGCGGTAATGCCTTGCTCAGTTCCTGCTACTTTAAAATCCATGTCGCCAAGATGATCTTCATCACCCAGAATATCGGTTAAAACAGCAAATCGATCACCTTCTTTAATCAGACCCATTGCAACACCAGCAACCGGTGCTTTCAACGGAACACCTGCGTCCATTAAGGCCAAACTACTTCCACAAACGGTAGCCATTGAGCTTGAACCATTCGATTCGGTAATTTCAGATACGATACGCAAAACATAGGGAAAGGCTTCTGTTGTGGGCAATACAGCCATCATGCTGCGGCGTGCAAGGCGACCATGACCAATTTCACGACGTTTTGGTGTACCGACTCGGCCTGTTTCACCCACTGAATAAGGAGGGAAATTGTAATGCAACATGAATCGATCTTTAACTACACCATCTAAACGATCCAGTAACTGTGCATCACGATCATTACCTAAGGTCACGGTGACAATCGCTTGTGTTTCTCCTCTTGTGAACAACACAGAACCATGGGTGCAATCCAAAAGGCCGGTTCGAATTGAAATCGGTCTTACTGTTTTTTGATCTCGGCCATCAATGCGTGGCTCACCATCAAGAATACGATTTCTAACCAGATCTTTTTCCAATGTGCTCATCAATCGAGAGGCTGCGTCTTTATTAACGTCTGGATTTTCAGCCAATAAAGCGTCTATTACTTGCTGGCGGCATTCTGCAAGTCGAGTGTAACGCTGCTGTTTATCTTTTAGTAAATAAGCTGCTGTGAATTCTGACGTAGACAGCTCGGCAATACGTGCTACAAGAGTTGTATCAACAACCGGTGCGACCCAATTCCATTTTGGCTTGGCCACTTCTGCTGCCAATTCTTTAATCACTTTAATGACAGACTTAATTGTTTCATGACCAAACATGACAGCGCCTAACATCACGTCTTCACTTAATTCACGGGCTTCTGATTCAACCATTAAAATGGCCTCATCAGTTCCTGCAACAACCAAATCTAGATCTGATTCAAGCAATTCTTTCGGACCTGGGTTTAACAGATAAATGCCTTCTTTGTAACCCACTCTGACGCCACCAATTGGACCATTGAAAGGAATTCCAGAAATGGCCAGTGCGGCAGAAGCACCAATCATGGCGACAATATCTGCAGACACATCAGGATTTAAAGACATTACCGTGGCAATAACTTGCACTTCATTATTGAAGTTATCAGGAAATAATGGTCGCAAAGGTCTATCAATTAAACGTGAAGTCAGTGTTTCATGTTCACTAGGCGCACCTTCGCGTTTTTTAAAGCCACCAGGTATTTTACCTGCGGCGGCAGTCATTTCTTTATAATCAACAGTCAAAGGAAAAAAGCTATTTTTCTCCCCGCCATCTTGCTTTCCAACCACAGTTACCAGTACTTGTGTTCCGTTCATGCTGGCAAAAATTGCGCCATCAGCTTGCCGTGCTATTTCGCCGGTTTCCAGAACTAACGTCCGCTCACCCAGCTGTATTGTTTTTGTGATTTTAGCCATGGAAATTACCCCATAAAGATTTAGATGCTGCGTTCAGCATCATGAAAAAAAAAGGCGCAGAATCCTGCGCCTTTTTTTTGAACCAACGATTTAACAATTTCATCTCCATTAGGGATGAAGTTGTTAATCAATAAGAGTCTCTCAGACCTAAACTTTGAATTAAAGTTGAATAGCGCGATTGATCATTTCTTTTCAAATATTTTAAAAGCTTACGACGTTTATTTACTAATTCTTGTAAACCACGACGTGAATGAAAATCTTTTTTGTGTTCTTTGAAATGGTCGGTCAAATATTTAATACGGCCAGTCATCAAAGACACTTGAACTTCAGGTGAGCCAGTATCTTTATCGGCGCGCTTAAATTCATTGACGATTTCTGCTTTTTGTACGCTCGTTAGCGACATTGTTCACTCCTGGAAAAAAATAAGCCTCAGTTCTGAATAAACAACGAGGTAATTAAGTTTAGTATTCTAACAAAAGCGAATAATAGACACAAGTGTTTTTTGTGCGTGTTCTCTGCACATAACAAAAAACCTGTCATGTACAGAGGTGCGTGTTAAGCCACCAATCCCATTTGTGCCTCAATAGACCTTATTTCATCACTCAACTGTTGCGCTTGCTGATGAACTTGCTCAAGATCCTGCCCTTCGACCATGACTCGCAACAAAGGTTCCGTCCCAGATGGCCTTAGCAAGACACGCCCTTCACCCATCAAGGCCGAATCAAGCGATCTTACTGCGTCTATAACTTGGGGATTTTCCGACAATTTGACTGCATTATCCGTTTTTAAATTGATCATGCTCTGAGGCAACAAGGTGATCCCAGTCGATAACTCTTGGAGCGTTTTATCCTGTTTAACCATAATAGCCAAGACTTGAAGGGCGGCTACGATGCCGTCTCCGGTCGTTGTTTTGTCTAAACAAACGATATGGCCAGATGACTCTCCGCCAATTTTCCAGTCCTGTTCTTTCAATGCCTCAAGAACGTAACGATCGCCAACACGAGTTCGCATGAAAGGCACGTTCATTTCGGTGACAGCTTTTTCCAAACCATAATTGCTCATTAATGTGCCAACGACACCACCATGCAGCAGGCCACGTTGATGGCGGTCTTTGGCGATGATATAGATGATTTGATCACCATTAACAATATTGCCTTGACTATCGACTAAAATCACTCGATCACCATCGCCATCGAGCCCTATGCCAATGTCCGCTCCTACTTGGACTACTTTCTTTTGTAATGCCTCTGGCGCTGTTGAGCCACATTTTTGATTAATATTAAACCCATCTGGTTTATCACCCATAGAAACCACTGTCGCACCAAGCTCTGCAAAGACATTAGGGGCAATGTGATACGTTGCCCCATTGGCGCAATCCACTACGATGTTCAATCCCGACAGTCGTGTTAAAGAAGGGATGGTGGATTTACAAAACTCAATGTAGCGACCGGGTGCGTCACTTATTCTCGCCGCTTTACCAAGCTGGGCTGAGGTGACGATGTCTAATTTTTTTTCAATTTCAGCTTCAATGGCCAATTCGACACTATCTGCTAATTTAGTTCCCTCAGCGGAAAAAAATTTAATTCCATTGTCTTCAAATGGATTGTGCGAAGCACTAATGACAATTCCTGCTGTTGCGCGCAAAGTTTGCGTCAGATATGCAATGGCGGGTGTGGGCATAGGCCCCAGCAGTCGTACATCAACTCCTGCTGCTGACAAACCAGCTTCGAGTGCAGATTCCAACATATAACCTGATATTCGAGTATCTTTTCCAATAATAACTTTTTTGCGCGTACCATCCCCGAGCACACGCCCAAGAGCCCAACCCAGCTTCAGCATAAACTCAGGATTGATATTTGAAGACCCAACGCGTCCGCGGATTCCATCTGTTCCAAAATATTTTCGTTGAGTCATTCGCTCACTCTCCTCATGGATTAAGCCATTCGAATGGCATGAATCATTTGCATTGCCTGTGTGGTTTCATCGACGTCGTGGGTTCTGATAATTGAAGCACCGTGCAACACTGCGTATACAGCAGCGGCTATGCCCCCCGGCATTCGATCCATCACGGCTCGATTTAATACTGCTCCTAGTGTACTTTTACGTGATACACCTAGCAATACAGGTAATCTGTGTATTTGAAACTCAGCCAGCCTCTTCAAGAGAAGCAAATTTTGTTGTACTGATTTACCAAAACCAAAACCCGGGTCAAGAATCAAGCGTTCACGGCGTATGCCAGATTTTACACACGCATCAATACGAGCTTGAAAAAATCGATTGATTTCAACAACGATATCTTGATCGTAATGGGGATTGTTTTGCATCGTTACTGGAGTTCCCTGCATATGCATTAAACATACAGGAACTTTCATTGCAGCTACAGCAGCTAAAGCCCCTTCACCCTGCAATGCATGAATGTCATTAATAAATGTAGCCCCAGATGCGACTGCTGCAACCATGACATCAGCCTTACATGTATCAACTGATATGCAAACATCATGACTTGCTCGTATCCGTTCAATGATGGGAAGAATACGAGCCAACTCTTCGTCCGTTGACACAGGCTGAGCCCCAGGTCGAGACGACTCACCCCCAATATCAAGGATATTAACACCTTGCTGAATCATCGCTTGAGCGCGTAGGTAAGCCGCATCCAGATCCAAATAACACCCTGCATCGGAAAACGAATCCGGAGTGACATTCAATATGCCCATCACTAGCGGTTTAGGTCGTGAAGACTGACACCATGTGGCTAATTGCTCGCTGTTCACTAAAGAATATCACCGCCCATTGATTCATTCGCAGGACCTTGGCTTGGTTGATCTTGCTTCGTTTTATCATTTGGCGTTTTAACCGGTTTAATCGATTCCCAATCTTCAGGAGGAGTCGGTTCGTTGCCGGCCATGATTTCTTTGAGTTGATTGGCATCAATTGTTTCATATTTTATCAAGCTTTCCGCCATTAAATGCAGCGTAGCCAAATGCTCTGTTAATATAATTTTTGCTCGCTGGAAATTCCTATCAATAATTGCACGCACTTCCTCGTCGATTTGACGGGCAGTCTCATTGGAGATCTCTTTGTTTTGACTAACCGTGCGACCTAAAAACACTTCGCCTTCTTCTTGACCAAAAGTCAAAGGACCCAGCGTTGATAAACCCCAACTCGTGACCATTTTGCGAGCGATCTCTGTGGCGCGCATAATGTCATTGGATGCGCCGGTCGTCACACTGTCTTCACCAAAGATAAGCTCTTCAGCAACTCGACCACCAAACAAGCTCGCCAGCTGGCTTTCCAAGCGTCGTTTAGTATGGCTATAGCGATCCTGCTCTGGCAAGAACATCGTGACACCCAGAGCACGCCCGCGAGGGATGATTGACACTTTGTACACAGGATCATGCTCCTGCACGAGTAAACCCACAATCGCATGACCGGCCTCGTGGTAAGCCGTTAATTTTTTCTCATTGTCGTCCATCACCATCGAGCGTCTTTCCGCACCCATCATGATTTTATCTTTGGCCTTATCCAGATCGATCATGCCCACTTTACGTTTGTTAGCACGTGCTGCAAATAGAGCGGCCTCATTAATCAAATTAGCGAGATCAGCGCCAGAAAAACC
Organism: Legionellaceae bacterium; assembly: GCA_947477015.1. Classification (GTDB taxonomy): domain Bacteria; phylum Pseudomonadota; class Gammaproteobacteria; order Legionellales; family Legionellaceae; genus DDPF01. The sequence goes on along the minus strand of CANJSM010000017.1, from coordinate 15,673 downwards.
AGGTGTGCCCCGAGCAACAGGTAGAATTGAAACGTTATCCTCAACAGGCACTTTTGCCAAGTGTACTTTCAAAATCTGTTCACGACCACGAATATCAGGCAAGGGAACCACAACTTGCCTGTCAAAACGACCCGGACGCAGTAGTGCAGGATCCAGAACATCAGGCCGGTTGGTCGCTGCTATGACAATAACGCCCTCACTGCCTTCAAACCCATCCATTTCAACCAATAACTGATTCAAGGTTTGTTCACGTTCATCATGACCACCCCCAAGACCTGCACCACGATGCCGGCCAACCGCATCAATTTCGTCGATAAAAATAATACAAGGAGCTTGTTTTTTAGCTTGCTCGAACATGTCGCGCACTCTTGATGCCCCAACACCAACAAACATTTCAACAAAATCGGATCCTGAGATGGTAAAAAAAGGAACTTTAGCTTCACCCGCAACGGCTCTAGCCAGCAAGGTCTTACCTGTACCTGGGGATCCGACTAGCAATACACCGCGAGGAATTCGGCCCCCTAGGTTTTGAAATTTTGTAGGGTCACGTAAAAAATCGACCAGCTCTTTCACTTCTTCTTTGGCTTCATCAACGCCTGCAACATCAGCAAATGTAACTTTGACTTGGTCTTCGCCCAGCAAGCGCGCTCTAGAGCGCCCAAATGACATGGCCCCACGCCCGCCACCACCTTGCATTTGACGCATAAAAAACACCCAGACGCCAATTAATAACAACATGGGGAACCAGTTAATGAATAAATGCAGCAAGAAGCTTTCCTGTTGCTTTTCTTGACCATTAACATTCACATTGTATTTCAGCAATTGACCCAATAGCGCACTATCATGGATAGGCATGTACGTGACAAATCGATGATTATTTTTGGTCATGCCTTTAATAATTTTATCGTCTTCAATCGTGACAGAATTCACTAAGCCTTGATCGATTTCCTTAAGAAACTGACTGTAAGAGACTTTTTCAGCATTTGCTGGATGCGGGCCAAAGTTACTGAAAACTGAAACCAGCACAATGGCGACAATTAGCCATAAAAATAAATTCTTTACCATGTCGTTCAAAGTATTAACCTCTTTTATGATTGAGACTTAGCCTCAAAATATTTGAGTAGTTTGCAACATTGATCATGTTGACTCAAACCTCTCATTAATTCAAGACATCATAGGATAATCAGTCGAAATTAACAGCTCATTACTGCCTCACACCACAATTGACGCAATAATTTTTCAGGATTTAACGCGATGCTCGACTTTTTTTGATTGTAGGTTGGGCCTTGGCCCAACTTACATGTTACTCAAAAAGTCAAGCATAGCGTGATTTAAGACAAACCATAGCCTTTCGCTAGCAAATAGGTCTCCTTCGATCGCGATCGCGATGCTTTAGGCTTTCTAATCACCACGTGTGCAAAGTGCACTCGCGCTTGTTTAACAATATCATCAAATCCTGTTCCATGAAAAATTTTCATCAAAAGCGTGCCACCGGGCTTTAACATTTTATGGCTAAAATCATAAGCAAGCTCAACCAAATACATAGCACGAGGGACATCAACCGCTCGAGTCCCACTCATGTTGGGCGCCATGTCAGATAAGACCAAGTCAAGGCTGTGTGCTGGGATACAGCTTGTTAATTGCTCTAACACAGAATCTTCACGAAAGTCGCCTTGAATGAAGGTCACTCCTGGTAGCGTTGCCATCGGTAATATATCCAATGCAACGATAGTCCCTTGTCCACCGAGCTTTTCGCCAACATATTGAGTCCATCCTCCGGGTGCTGCTCCTAAGTCAACTACAGACATACCGGGTTTCAAGAGCCGTTCTTTTTCGTCAATTTCTTTCAACTTATAAACCGCGCGACTACGATAACCTTCAGCCTGCGCCTGTTTCACATACATGTCAGAAAAATGTTCTTGTAACCATCGGTTACTTGTCTTAGTGCGAGCCATAGAATCCAGTGAATAAAAATAATTTATACTATGATACGCAATTCTACTACCTTTTCCCAGCAAAACGTGCAATAATTCGCCACTTTATTTTTTTTGGACAATATTATGGATTCATCACTAAAGCAACAACTCAAAGCCAGCGCACATCATTTAAGGCCTGTAGTCATGCTAGGTAACAAAGGATTAACGCCCGCTGTTATTGAAGAAACTAACATTGCTCTGCTGTCTCATGAGCTGATAAAAGTTAAAATTAATGGCGCTGAAAAAGCTGACAAACAATTAATTGCAGCCGAAATGTGTACCACTCTGCACGCATCACTAGTGCAATTGATTGGCAACACAGCGATTATTTACCGAAAAAATGAAGATTAATGCGCAATCATTTTTAAACTGAGTGACCTTTAAAATGCCGACTGTTAGACAAATTAAGCGTTCAGATGACTCAGCACTAGTGGATATCATCCAAGATTACATCCGCGGTCACTCGATTGATGAAGTGGCACTCAGACTAAAAGAGCAGTGTGACAAATTCGACATTGCTTGCAAAAGTCGTTATCAAGCCATTAAACGTACTGATGCTGACTATAATCTTTGGCTTGATACAATTTTAGATGAGCTATCCATTGGCGGTGCTCAACTTCATCTAATGACTGTGGCTACAGCAAGAAATCGTGGCTACTACCATTGCTACGTTTGGAATGATCACGAATTAGTCTATCTTCAATCTCAAGATACACAAATCACTGTTCCCCTTAGGGAAAAGTCTATTCTCACTAAAGCAATCACTGTGCTCAGTCAGACGAAAACAACAAAAACGCTGCATTTATTTGCTGAACAAATTGATGAACTAATTACCTCTAACAGCACAAATAAACATATCCCAAATACTACTGATAGAAATTTTATCGAACGGTGCAAATCAAGTAAAAATCTTTATGGCGCGCTAAAAAAACTCAAATTAAAACATCCTCGATTATCTACTTTGCTAAATATCATTGACGAAGCTAAACCTACCCAAACATGGTGGATGTATTTATTGTTGGCCGCCGGACTGACGGCATTAACAGGCTTTGTGTATTACCTGATAGAAAATTTTGCACAAGTGCGAACTTGGATTGATAGAATCCTGCCCATTGTCTCCAATTGGTTTCAAAACACAATCAATTTACTTAAAAAAACACCGATCATTGGCATCGTGTCCAATGCAGTAGTACTACTGAATGCTTGGTATCAGGCCATCATGGATGACTCAATTACCGACACGAACCAATTAATAACGCTGACATTTAAAACCGCGGAGCATTCCCTGCCGATTGCAGGCTATGTATTATGCTATTTAGCAGCCGGGACCATGACCATTCCTGCTGTTTCAATGTTTATTGCTAGTGCGGTGTTCGATGTAGTTGAATCGTTATATATGTTAATTTACCACCAAGTTGGACAGTATTTTAATCCTCTCCCTCCCGCGAGTGAATACCACAGCGCCACTGCAAAGGCATGCGCGGACAATACTCGTCAACGTAATCTTTATCTTTCTTTGGTGACCATTGCTGCAAATTTAATCACCACGGCTGCTGTCGTCATCTGGTGCATTTTTCCACCCAGCTTGATCATCGCATTGCCTTGTGTTTTAGTTTCAATACTCATTGGCTTTACTAAAAATTCTCTCGTAAGCCACCTCAAAGATAGTTACGCCCATTCACTCCAATCCGATCTAAAGGATATCGGCGATCAATACCGTTTATCAACCCATACAAAAAAAGACATTGAAACCCTAGAGTTACGTCAAGAGATACTCGAGTTAAAGCAGCGAAATCTTGTACTGACCACTGAACGAGATACGATTCAAGTGATTAGAGAAGCCGATCAGCAGAAATGGATGCGTTTCTTTCCAAACAATCCGGCAAGTTCTGCTGCAAACAGTCCGCTAAATCAGGAATTAGGCGATGACAACGAGGATAACTTTAGCTACAATAATGGCATATAGTGTGGCTCTGCCAACCATCATCAAAAAAGGTACAAGAAGGTCCCATTTAAACTCATGAATTTAAAACAACTACCTAATGCATTAACATTAACTCGTTTGATTTTAATTGCTCCGTTCCTAGCATTTCTCTATTACCAAGAGTATGTTAACGCGTTTTATACGTTTGTTCTCGCCGGTTTTACAGATGGACTAGATGGTTGGTTAGCACGCTGTTTTCATTGGCAAAGTGCTTTTGGTTCTTTTGTTGACCCCGTTGCAGACAAACTTCTTATCGCCTCTAGTATGATATCGCTGGCATTAATCGGGAGTATTCCTTGGTGGCTGGTTATGTTAGTTTTTCTACGCGACATCACCATTTCTATCGGCGTGCTAGCGTGGTTATGGTTAATTAAGCGTAAACCAGACTTCAAACCAACTTATCTCAGTAAAATAAACACAGTGCTTCAACTAGGCTTGGTCACCATGTGCTTGTTTCAGTTGGCTTTTTTTAAGCTCGGGTTAAATGCTGTTGAAACACTCACTTTTTTGACAGCTGCAACCACCATTGGCAGCTACATTGACTATGCATGGACTTGGGGAAAGAAAGCCTGTACTAACACCCCTGCGTCTCAATGAGTCGTCAATTGCCATTGGCCGTTCAACTCAATGACGAGGCCACATTAGCTGATTTTTGCTGGGGAGATAACGCCTTACTTCAGCAACAAATTCTACAAGCCCTCAATGGCCAAGGCGAGCGTTTAATCTACTTATGGGGCATAGAGGGCAGTGGCAAGTCGCATCTTTTACAAGCATGCTGTCAAGCCGTCAGTGCTAATCAATCCGCCATATATCTCCCTTTGCACTCTTTGAAAGAATGGGGTCCTGATATATTAGAAGACTTGGATGAGCAAACTTGGATAGGGATAGATGATTTAGACGCCATAGCTGGCGATCCCATCTGGGAAGAAGCTTTATTTCATCTTTATAACCGAGTCCGAGATAATGAAAAAACAACGCTCATTATCAGTGGCCAACTACCCGTAGCAAACATGCCGATTCGATTACCGGATCTGCGTTCGCGCTTAAGCTGGGGGTTGGTGATCCAACTCAACGAACTAAACGATGAAGACAAGATTAACACCTTGAAATGGCATGCTAAAAAACGCGGTCTTGAGCTGCCAACTAGCGTAGGGCAATTTCTACTAAACCGCTGTGCTCGGAACATGCACGACCTCAATGCGCTACTCAATCGCCTAGATGAAGCCTCACTGATCGCTCAACGTAAAATTACGATTCCATTTGTAAAAGAGGTTTTAGGGATATAATTGGACATTGGGTTCATCGGCATCTAGCTCCGTACATGACAACTTTTTTGTCTTGTACGGAGGCCATTAAGGGACCCTACTTGCAATGTATATTCGTTTTAGGATAGCTTTCTCTAAGAAAGATACATAACAACAAACACAGTACCAAACATATTGGCAAGGAAATCATCGCCGTTTGTAAGTCTGTTGCAGAATAGTAACGTACTCCATCCACCAGCTTTCCATCCCAGTGTAGATCTAACAACCGACCTACAATCGGCTGAAACAATGCACCTAATAAGATAGAGGCCATGTTAGTGAAGCCCAGTGCGGTGCCGGCATAATGATTCGGTGTTAGCTCTGCTGCAATAGCGTAACAAGTCGATACACCCACGTTGCTGAAACCATATAAAAAAGCGATAACAAATAACCACGACAAAGACAATGAAGGGCAATACAAGATAATAAAAATAAATAACAAACTAAACGCTGCAGAAGCAATGACAATGGGTTTTCGACGTTGTATACGATCAGAGATAAAGCCAAACAAAGGACTGCCAATCGCCCAACCGATAAAAATAACACTGATAACGCTAGCAGCATCGATCATCGATATATTGTAGACTCGACTGATATAGAGAGGCCCCCACAGTTCGCCAAATACCATCGTTGGCGCATAAAGCAGCCCAATAATCATCACATTAATCCAGGTGTAGCGATTTTTCAGTACCGTTAGAACGCCTTTCAAGAGCGTATGACTGCCTTCTCTTACCCGATCATCCTCTGCTGGCTTGTCTTTGACTAAAATAAAAATCAATAAGGCCAAGACAGCAATCAAACCACCTAAGTACATAAGCGTATGGCGCCACCCTGCCATGGCAATCACCACAGACAAAGGACCTACCCCTGCAGATGCACCGAGCATACCCAATGCCTGAGTCATTCCAGCCAAAAAGCCAAAGTGCTTGGGTGAAAAAAACAAGGTCGCTATCTTTAATGCCCCTACAAATGCAAAAGCACCAGTAATACCAATTAAAAAACGCGCCAACACCGCCCATTGAAACGTGCCAGTGGTTGCAAATAAAAACGTACTTGCAGCACAGAGCAACGCCATGAATCCAACAAGCCAGCGCACACTGTATTTATCAACCAATGTTCCGACAGGGATTTGCATCGAGATATAGGATAACGAAAACGCCGAAGACAACAACCCCAATTGATAAGCATTGATATTAAACGCATGAATGAGCTCTTGCACCAACACGCCAGGGGATACACGGACAATGTATTCCAAAAAGAAAAAGGACGCACCAAGGGCCCAGATAAACCATGCGTATCGACTGTTCTTACGAATCATGCGTTGTCTCCTTTCATTTAGAGTCGGATTTACGAGTCAGAACGGATGCCGTCATTCTCGACACACAAGTTAGTTTCCCATCTTCATTATGCATTTCAATCAACCAAACCTGCGTTGTACGACCGATATGAACAGGTCGAGTCACAGCTTTTACAACCCCTTCTCGTACGGAACGAATATGATTGGCATTGATCTCAAGACCGACGCAATAAAATTTTTCAATATCAACCACCGCATTAGCGGCTGTGCTAGCAATCGTTTCTGCTAACACCACGTTAGCGCCGCCATGAACTATGCCCAACGGTTGTTTAATACGATCGCTGACGGTCATAATAGCCGTTAATGAGTCTTCGCCAACTTCTGTAAATTGTATACCCAGAAAATCGGCCATAGTATTCAAGCTGCGTCGGTTCAAATCTTCCGGCGTATACGGTTTAAACCATATTGACATTGTTTATCCCTAAAAGTCTTTTAAAATAGAATCCTGTTCACTGTTTGCTGTCGCATCATCACGTAAAGCAAAGATACGTTCGTATTTTTGAATTTCTTTTAATTGTGATGCAGACTTTTCATGGCAAGCATCAAACTCGTATAAAAATCGATCATAAGGACTTACATACGCTTTATCTAGATCATCGCTGGTCATCGTTTATTCCTAGTTCAAAATATACTGGTAATTTTATCGGGTTTTTAATAAAGTTACCATGAATTTACCCAAAGAGAATCGACATGTCCATAAAAAAAGCCGAACTACATGTTCATTTAGAAGGCACTATCACCCCAACAATGGCTCATCAGCTCGCAAAACGTAACCAATTGGTCATGCCAGAGGGCTTGATTGCCGCCGATGGACGCAGTTATCTCTCACGTGATTTCCTTCATTTTCTTCAGGTTTATGACACCGTCGCGGCGTTCATTAAGACACCTCAAGATTATTATGACATCACGTTTGACTATTTACGGGCTAACGCAATAGAAAACACCCTCTACGTGGAAATGATGTACTCGCCCGATCATGCCGAACAGGTCAGTGGCATTCCATCGATTGAGCACTTACACGCGATTCAGCAAGCCATCGATGATGCCAAAACTCAATTTGATATTGTTGGCCGCATTATTATCACAGCCGTAAGACATTTTGGAGCGGACGCTGCCATCCGCGTTGCTGAAAATGCGGCGAAACAATCCGTTCCTTGTGCAACAGGGTTTGGTTTAGGTGGCGATGAATTTAATTTTCCGCCTAAATTATTCAAAAAAGCGTATCAAATTGCGGCAGAAGCGGGTCTATATTGTACTGTACATGCAGGTGAATTCGCACCAGCAAGCGGCATGTTGGAAGCCATTGAGCATCTACCCATTCAGCGCATTGGGCACGGCGTGCAATCTATTCATTCACCGGAAACGATGGCTTTACTGAAAGAGCGCAATATTGCTCTTGAAATCTGCCCCTCTAGCAACATAGCTTTAGGGTTATTCAAAGACTTTAACAGCCACCCGTTCCCGCAATTTCTTGAATCAGGGATTAACATCAGCTTAAACTCAGATGATCCACCGTTTTTTGGTACCACGCTGCCACAAGAATACGAGCGCGTGCAAAAAGCGTATCAATACAGTGATGCCACCATGGAGTCCATCACTAGAATGGCAATAAATTCTGCTTTTGTGGATGAGGAGACGCGTGCAGCATTGCATGCGAAATTAGTGGGTTAATTCCAGTCTCCAGCATTAAGGAATGATGCTGGAGATCCTTAAGTGCGTTCAGGATGAAGTTCAAGGTGGGCAGTTACATGCAAGCAAAGTAACCTATCCAAAGCCCTACTCCATGTATTCACGTAATTTTTTCATGGCATTTTTTTCCAGCTGACGAACACGCTCAGCCGACACACCGTATTTGTCTGCTAAAGTATGCAACGTCACGGCTTTGTCATCCAATAACCAGCGTTGCTGCAAAATATCTTGGCTACGTTCATCAAGACGAGCAAGGGCTAGATGCAATTTTTCACGATGTTGAGTACCACTATTATCTTGCTCATACAAAAGCGCCGGATCGCTGTTTTCGGCTACCAAATAACGCGCGGGCGCTACTTTGACGGAGCCTTCGTCGTCATCGGAGTCGTCTCCATCGAAGGATGCATCCATAGCGTTTAACCGTTGTTCCATCACCAAAACATCTTCGCGTGTCACGCCTAAATCATTTGCGACAGCATCGACTTCTTCGTGATTCATCCAACCCAAACGTTTTTTCATTTTACGCAAATTAAAAAATAATTTGCGTTGTGACTTGGTAGTGGCCACTTTCACAATACGCCAATTTTGCAAGACATAATCATGAATTTCAGATTTAATCCAATGAACGGCAAAGGACACCAGACGCACACCCATTTTGGGATCAAAGCGCTTCACCGCTTTCATGAGGCCCAGATTGCCTTCTTGAATCAAATCGCTCAAAGGCAAGCCATATCCAGAATAACCGCGCGCTACACGTACAACATAACGTAAATGAGCCAACACTAATGAACGGGCACTGTCTACGTTACCTTCATCTTGAAAGCGTTGCGCGTGCTCTCTTTCTTCTTCAGCGCTGAGCATGGGGATCTGGTTAACACTATTAATATAAGCATCAATACTGCCAACCGGTAAATTCAAGGCCAATGGTTGCATTTGCGAACTCATTTTTTCTCCAGCCATACAGAAAATTACAGATAAATACAAGTCATTGTAACGTAAATCATATCATTTTTTCAAGCTCATTAAGCCTTGCTCCCAGGGTTAATGGAACCACCGCGGTCTTGAATCCTCTTCTGCCTGTAGTTTTCTTGCCAACAGCTCATCTAAAGCAATTTGTACCGCCGCAGATACCTCAGTAGTCCCCTGTTCCTCATTTGTTTCTGGGGCTGTGAGGGTATACGTGACCACAACGCCAAATTCTTCTGTGGGAGTTTGATAAGCAACTTTTCTATCCAGATCTCTGCATGCATAAACCCATCGCTCATCAGCTGTTAACGTAGGATTGCTAGTCAGATCAGCAAGCAGCCTTAAATACTGGTCTTCAGTGAGTGCGTTGGCATTCGGTTGCACAGCAGTTATATCAGTCGGACTTTCGGGGGCATCTAGAAGAGCAAGGTATTCTCTATAGATATAGGCGCCCTTTTCAAAATTAAGTTGTGTCTGTATATATTCATCTGTTATAGGCTGCCCCAATCGCATCTCACCCCTTTGTTGCGCCGCTTCCAAGCGGGCACGTACCGTCTCCATGCTGGCACGCCCATTGGTTTCATCGTGTGTGTTCAGTTGAGCATGCAGTAAGACCAAGGCGGTTTGCCCCTGAGCATTCATTGCATTCCTATTGGCACCTGCAGCAAGCAGTGCTTGTAGTGCATGCAAAGATTGATGTTTAATTGCCATATGCAACAACGTATTGCCTGCTGCATCACAAGCGTCATTAATAGAGAAGCCCGTACTCAACAATTTCTGAAGGAAACTGGCATCATTTTTTTTAATGAGCATGTGAGTGTATTCTTGAATCTGAGCATCCTTCAGTGCGCGCGGATTTTGAGTATAATAGTTGTTAATGGCATCGAAATCAGTGCCTTCCCAGTAAGTTTTCGCAGCCTCAGATGGCTTATAAAAACCCTCACAGTTTGTTTTTAGCTCCTGATAAAGAGCGCGCTGAGGCCCTACAGCCAAAATCTCACCCTGCCTACGCGAAGTTAGGTCAGCAAATACTTCGGGAGAGCCTCCTTCCGCAAGTCCTTCTTCTGATTGATAAGTTTCAGGTGTCTGCTGTAAGCGAAACGCGGCAACATAGTTCATTCCAGCCAGAGTTCTTTCTCGAGTCAGCTCGTCTAGACGCATGGAATATTGATTCTGTCCCAATCCACATAGACCTTCCCCAGAAACTGAAAAAGAGGCATATGAGTGGTCTATCAAGTTATTTTCCGTGTCGATTAAGACTTGCTCGCTGTTTGCATCAGCGAGAATCCAGCCTCTACGATCATCGTGATAGATAAAGGAGAAGTGCCCAGCGCCTCCGTTCTGCCCAGCTCTCACCATATAGACCGATGCGTTATTCAATTGAGCAAGGGTTGCCTTAAACGCGGCTCTGTCTGCTGGTGTTCTGTGCAAAGCGAAACAGTCTACGCTGTTCCCGGGGAAGTACTCAAACGCTTCAGCAGTAACCACTTGTAAATCATTCTGGGCAGTATCTCCTTGATTAAATCGTGGATGACTACCCGGAAAATGCTTCTCAACGGCTTTGGCAATGGCTGCCTCAGTGCATGAATTTTGAATTCTCATTATCACCCCCCAAATATTATGTTTAAATTTTACTCTAATTTGGTTTTTCTGGCAACATTGTGTTTATTTTTTATTTTATCGTAACAAACTAGGACTCATCGAAGTGAAACGAACCGAAAACACACAAGGTCTATTTACGTTGATCTTTTGGGTAGCGCCAAACGATCTCAATCAAGCAGAAAAAAATAGAGTCCAATTCTTGGGCTAACTTACAAAAACACGGACCAGTTAGATTGTTCAACTTAAATCAAACACGCTGTTTTACTTCTTCTGCCGCTCGAGTCAACCCTTTTAATGCAACATTCACCGCCTGTTCACGTACAGCTAAACGGTCTCCTGTAAACACATGGCATTCTGTATGAGTAGGGAGTAAATAACCCGCCCATGCAAACCAAACAGTTCCCACAGGCTTTTCCGCACTTCCACCATCGGGCCCTGCAACACCGCTGATGGCTACACTCACCTCGGCATCGCTGGCAGCGAGTGCGCCTGCCGCCATGGCTCGCACGACCTCCTCGCTTACAGCACCGTGCGTAACAATCAGAGTACCAGGAACCCCAAGCATCTGTTGCTTTGATTCATTGGAGTACGTGACAAAACCTCTGTCAAACCACGCCGAGCTACCCGCAACATCAGTGATTGCTGCAGCAACTTGCCCGCCAGTACATGACTCTGCCACAACACATCGAATATTGCGGCGCAGAAGAACTTGGCCTAATTGATCGGCAAGTGAATAACTGACTGATGTATTTAACATTCGATATGAACTCTAATTAAATTGGTTTTTTATCTAAAACACTTCTTTTAAAAAGTCAGTCAAAGCTTGAAATGACCGACGCGCTGCTTCAGCATTATATATCAGTCCAAGCGCCTTATCATGGGCCTGGGGGTTGGTAAAAGCATGTTGTGTATTGCCATACATGTGCATTTGCCAATCCACTCCAGCTTCGGTCATTTCCTGACAAAATGCTTGCACATCAGGCGGTGTCACCATGGGATCGTTATAGCCATGTAGAGCCAAAATCTTGGCTTTAATCGATTGATTGGGAATATCCTGCGGTTTACTCAATAAACCATGAAAAGTAACTGCTCCAACAATGTCTGCACCACTGCGTGCTAAGTCTAACGCGCACAACCCACCAAAACAAAACCCCATCACAGCAATTCGGCTATGATCGACCTCCTTTAATGCCTTCACTGCATCCAAAGCTACTTGAATACGGGCTCTGAGGAGAACTCGATTAGTGGCCAGGGGCTGCATCAAAGCCTGTTTTTCCTCATTGGTCTCACCAACGCGCCCCTCACCATACATGTCAACCGCAAAACCAAGATAGCCTAATTGGGCCAACATCTCAGCTTGTTGACAAGCAAACGCATTTCGACCGGACCAATCATGCACTACTAAGACCGCGGGACGAGGCGCATCTGTTTCAGTGTTTAACGCAAGAAAACCGTGTAAAACTTGATTGTCGTGATGATAAAGATAGTCTGATGTACGCATTGGGTTCTGCCATAAGAAATGTGAGATTGTCAGTATACTGATCTTTCGAAAAAATCCCAATAGAGTGATTAGTAGCTAGCTCAACACTAATCCAGCGTTTTTTTATAACGTTTAACACCCACAAACATCACAACAAGCATAAATGAGATTATCGGTAAGAGTTCTCGCCATACATCAAAAAAACCATTTCCTTTCAATAGAATACCTCGAACAATAATTAAAAAATGAGTTAACGGAAGAAGGTTTCCAAGGAATTGCGCCCATTCAGGCATACCACGAAAAGGAAACATAAATCCTGACAGCAAAATAGACGGCAAAAAGAAAAACATAGCACTTTGCATGGCTTGTAATTGATTGCTTGCCAACGTTGAAAAGGTTAACCCCATTGCTAAGTTCGCTGCTATATAGGGTAAGCATAGTATGAGCAATAACAACACACTCCCCTCCATGGGAATGTGAAATAGAAACTTCGCAACAAATAAAATCAATAAAATTTGCAAATAGCCCACGATGATGTACGGTACAATCTTACCGACCATTACTTCCAGTGGTTTAAGAGGCGTTGCCAATAAATTTTCCATGGTGCCGCGTTCATATTCTCGAGTTATTGCAAGAGCTGTAATCACCACGAGCGTCATTGTTAACACGACACCCAGTAATCCAGGTACAACGTTGTAGGATGTGATTGCAAGTGGATTATATTTTGCATGAATTAATGGCTGGTATGGCGCAGCTGTTGCATTTAAAGAAGACAGCGGGCCTTTGAGTTCTTCTCGCAAAGCAATCGTAGACAGATCACTAAATACACTCACAGCTCTGCTGGTTGCCGCAGGATCGGTGGCATCAGCTTCTAGAAGCAATTTAGGTTTTAGTCCACGCACTAAATTACGTGCAAAATTGGGTGGAAAATTAACAACAAATTGAACTCGTCCTGTTTTAAGTAAGTCATTGGCTTCAGATTCAGACGTATCTGAGCTATAAAACTGAAAATAGGATGAGTTCTCCATACTGGTTAAAATTCGACGACTCATCTCGCTGTGATCATTGCCAACAATCGCCGTTGGTAAATGACGTGGATTCATATTGATGGCAAATCCAAACAGTATTAATTGAATCAAAGGGATACCAAGCATCATTGCAAAAGTGACTTTATCACGTCTCATTTGGATAAATTCTTTATAGATGACCGCTGCAAGTCGTGAACTCACCCAACGTTTCAACTTAATTCTCCATGCGATGTGTTAACAAGGCTAATAAACGCATCCTCAAGTGTCGGCTCTATGCGCTGCCATGTTATAGCGTATTCAGTGGACAATTGACTCAACTCAATCTCAATCTGACTTATATCGTATCCACAAACATGAATACGCCGACCAAATAATGCCGCTTGAGTCACGGCCTTAATTTTTTTTACTTGTTCTAAAAGTCGCGTGGTTGCGTCACCTGAAATTTCCCAGGCATGCAACTGAGTAGAAGCAATGACTTCATCCACCGTACCCGTCATCAGTAGATCACCATAGGCCAAATAAGCAAGTCGGGTACAACGTTCGGCTTCATCCATATAGTGTGTTGACATGAGCGTTGTTATACCTCGTTCGCTCAGCGCGTGAATTTTATCCCAGAAATCACGGCGTGCAATGGGATCTATGCCTGCGGTAGGCTCATCAAGCAGTAACAAATTAGGTTCGTGCAACAGACAAGCCGCGAGCGCAAGACGCTGTTTCCAGCCGCCTGATAATTCACCGGCCAGTTGTTTGCGCCGTTCTATCAAATCCATTTCTTTCATGATATCAACAACGCGGCTCTTTCTATTGTCCATACCATAAACGGTAGCAATAAAGTTTAAATTTTCCTCAATACTCAAATCCGTATAAAAACTAAATTTCTGTGTCATGTACCCAACATGTTGTTTGATTCGTTCAGATTCAGTCAATATATTGTAACCCAAGCATAAACCTTGACCCGAATCTGGTGTCAGCAGTCCACACAACATCCTGATTGTTGTTGTTTTGCCACTTCCATTGGGCCCTAAAAAACCAAACACCTCACCACGTTTGACATGCAAATCTATATTATTGACAACCACGCGACCATCAAAAGATTTACGTAAGTCAGACACGTCAATGACCCATGTATCATTCATCTGCAGTAACCGTCACAACAACTGGTTGACCAGGTTTGAAAGCGCGAGCATTGTTGATAATGGCTTTTACACGAAACACCAATTTTTCTCTGTTTTCTCTGCTGTAGACCAAAGGCGGAACATATTCTGCTTCAGGCGATATAAAATTAACAACTGCTTCATTGTTTTTTGCGCACCCATCACAATTAAACGTAATTTTTTTATCTAAATGCAACGCTGCCAATCCGTCACTAGGAACAAAAAATTCAATTCGTATATTATCAGGTGTTAGTAAGGCAGCTACTGGCCGCTGTGCTTCCACAAACTCACCTTTCTTATAATATGTATCAAAAATTATTCCGTCAGCCGGTGCATATATGGTTTTTTGCTCGAGTTCCCATTTCGCTTGATTTAATTTGTATATGTGTTGAGTAACTTGAGATAATTGAGCCTTTATTTGATCTTTACGCGATCCAAGCTTTGCCAAAGACAAGTTAGCCTCAGACTGAACTTTCATGGCATTTAACTCATGAAGACGCTCCAGCGCAGCATCCAAGGTATCTTTATCCGTAACATGCTTATCAAATAAAGTTTGATAACGTTTGACACGTAACTGAGCAAGAGAAATTTGTGCAGCGACTTCTTCGATTTTAGCTTCAGCCGCTTGTATTTCAGGCTGTCTCTTGGGCTTTTTCAAATCATCGTAGACTTGTTTTGCTTGCTCTAAAGCTGCGGAAGCTTCTGCAATAACAAAGTTTTGTGGTTCAGGATCTAGTTTGAACAACAACTTATTTTTTTTTATCGCCTGCCCGCTCTCTACGAAAGCTTCAACGAGATGTCCTGAGTAAGGTGATGCCAGATAAATGTTCTCGCCTTCCACATAACCCTGATAATTTTTACGCGCTGAGCCACTGCAACCGCACAAAACAGCTAAAAAGGCTAAAATCAAAAAAATTTTATTATTCATTGAGTGATAGATTATTTTTATTACTTTCTATCAGTATATGTGATTGCTAAACTAAAGACAGCATGTTTTTTAAAGACAAAAAAAAAGCGACTCGAAAGTCGCTTTTTTAGGGAATAAAATCCTGGCAATGACCTACTTTCACATGGAGAGACTCCACACTATCATCGGCGCTCGTTTGTTTCACTTCTGAGTTCGAGATGGGATC
>CANJSM010000016.1 GCA_947477015.1 Legionellaceae bacterium | reverse complement strand
TGCTCTTGAATATGCATCAGAAGCCTTGAAAGGTGATAGGGATGTTGTGCTCGCGGCGGTGCGGCAAGATGGTAGTGCTCTTGGCTATGCATCAGAAGCCTTGATAGGTGATAGGGATGTTGTGATCGCGGCGGTTCAGAAGAGTGGCTTTGCTCTTCACTATGCATCAAAAGCCTTGAAAGGTGATAGGGATGTTGTGCTCGCGGCGGTGCGGCAAGATGGTCGTGCTCTTCAACCTGCATCAGCAGCCTTGAGAGATGATAGGGATGTTGTGCTCGCGGCGGTGCGGCAAGATGGTCGTGCTCTTCGCTGTGTATCAGCAGCCTTGAGAGGTGATAGGGATGTTGTGCTCGCGGCGGTTCAGAAAGATGTTAGTGCTCTTTACTATGCATCAGCAGCCTTGAGAGATGATAGGGATTTTGTGCTAGCGGCGGTTCAGAAAGATGTTAGTGCTCTTACCTATGCATCAGAAGCCTTGAAAGGTGATAGGGGTGTTGTGCTCGCGGCGGTTCAGAAAGATGGTCGTGCTCTTTACTATGCATCAGCAGCCTTGAAAGGTGATAGGGATTTTGTGCTCGCGGCGGTTAAGCGGAATGTTCATGCTTTTGGCTATGCATCAGAAGCCTTGAAAGGTGATAGGGATGTTGTGCTCGCGGCGGTGCGGGAAAATGGTCGTGCTCTTTACTATGCATCAGAAGGCTTGAAAGGTGATAAGAATGTTGTGCTAGCAGCGATTCAGTGGATTGGTGTTGCTCTTCAATATGCATCAGAAGCCTTGAGAGATGATAGGGATGTTGTGCTAGTTGCGGTTCAGCGGATTGGTGCCGCTCTTCAATATGCATCAGAAGCCTTGAAAGGTGAAAGGGATGTTGTGCTAGCGGCGGTGCGGCAAGATGGTAGTGCTCTTACCTATGCATCAGAAGCTTTGAGAGATGATAGGGATATTGTGCTAGTTGCGGTTCAGCGGATTGGTGGTGCTCTTTATTATGCGTCAGCAGGCTTGAAAGGTGACAAGGCTGTTGTGCTAGCGGCGGTGCGGCAAGATGGTAGTGCTCTTGAATATGCATCAGAAGCGTTGAGAGGTGATAAAGACATTGTGCTTGCGGCGGTGAAAAGTTTGATTGAACAAGGGAAGGTCATTCCAACGCAGGAAATGGTGGATGTAGCAAAAAGACAGGAGCACACGGAGCTCGTTCAATGTTTAACGAACGCGATGTCTTCACAACAGGCCGCCCTGATTGAGCCTCAAGACGCTACTGAGGTTAGAGAGGCACAAAAAAGCATGAAAAGCGCGTTAGACCAGCAAAGAGGAGATGATCCGCTTGAGCCGGGGTATAATCATCTTTCTTCTCCTTAAACTAATCGCTAGTTGCGATATACAGGGTCGAGTGTTGATGGCTGTCACTTAAAATACCACCTCATTTACTATCCAAACTTTGAATTTGTACAAAATTAAGGTATAGTGGACGCCATTTTATTCGACATTGAACACCATGACTGAAGCGTGTGTTGGAAATCTATTTATCGTCGCGGCCCCATCTGGGGGTGGAAAAACCAGTTTGGTTAAACAGTTGGTGCATGAGTTGCCTGATATTGTCGTGTCAGTGTCTCATACCACCCGTGATCGACGCGCTGCTGAAGTAGATGGTGTTGATTATTTTTTTATTGATGAGCCTAAATTTCAGCAAATGATCGATGCGCATGCTTTTGTTGAACACGCGCAAGTGTTTGATCATTTTTATGGCACATCGGAGGCTCAAATCAAAGAGCGCCTGCAAGCAGGGATTGATGTGGTGCTTGATATCGACTGGCAGGGCGCGCAGCAAATCAAACGATCGTTTGTTGATGCGGTGAGTGTTTTTATCATTCCTCCTTCACTCGATATTCTGAAGCAGCGATTAATGGACAGACGACGTGATAATGTTCAAGTTATTCACGAAAGAATGCAGCAAGCGCACGATGAGATGAGCCATTATCACGAGTTTGACTACTTGATAGTCAATGATGATTTTGGCGTTGCAGCGTCAGAACTACAAGCGATTGTCCTTGCTTATCGACTGAGGATGTCGCGTCAATCGGTCCGACAACGAAAATTACTTTCTTTCTTGTTGTCATCCACGTAAAATAGAAACAATATTGTTTGAAATGTTCTTGGAGGTCTAAAGTATGGCACGTGTAACTGTTGAGGATTGTCTTGAGTATGTAGACAATCGATTTGAATTGGTCATGTTGGCTTCTAAGCGTGCACGTGAAATTGCTATTCGCGGCGCTCAACCGATGGTTGAATGGGATAATGACAAGCCAACTGTGGTGGCTTTACGTGAAATAGCCGCAGGTTTGGTTTCGCGGGATTTGTTGGATAAAGATATCATTTAACTGAAGCATCAACGGTTCAAGGGAGACATACTGCGTGAGCTACTTTAATGAATTACGTGAAGAGCTGCAACGCTACCTTGAACCCGCACAAACTGAAAAATGCCATCAAGCCTACCTGTTTGCTGAAAAAGCCCATTTGGGACAAATGAGGCGTTCAGGTGAGCCGTATATTTCTCATCCAGTCGCTGCAGCGTTGATTCTTGCTCAAATGCGGCTCGATTATCAAACTATCATTGCAACTCTGTTGCATGATGTTGTAGAAGACACCTTGGCTAACAAAGAAGATGTTCTTCAACAGTTCGGTGACGAGGTGACTGCATTGGTTGATGGGGTCACCAAACTGACTAAAATTAAGTTTGAATCCCGTGCTCAAGCGCAAGCTGAAAATTTTCGAAAAATGGTCTTGGCGATGGTCAAAGACATTCGCGTTATTATCGTGAAACTCGCTGACAGACTGCATAACATGCAAACCTTGGGTGTCATGCCCTCTGCAAAACGACGACGTATAGCGATTGAAACATTGGAAATATATGCGCCTATTGCTAATCGGCTCGGTATGCATGCCGTCTACACAGGTCTTGAGGACCTAGGCTTCAAAGCCTTGTATCCAATGCGATATCGAGCAATCAAATCCGCGGTTGAAAAGTCACGTGGCAATCGTCATGAATTGACCCAAAAAATCGAAAAAGATCTGCAAAAAGCACTGAAAACATTGAATATACCTTACGAGCATGTTTTTGGTCGTCAAAAGCATTTATACAGCATCTATCGCAAAATGCGGCAAAAGAAAGCGTCGTTTGCTGAAATAACGGATGTGTTTGCTTTCCGTATCATTACCGAAGACATTGATTCTTGTTACCGTGTCATGGGCGCTTTGCACCAAACGTATAAGCCCGTTCCTCAACGCTTCAAAGATTACATCGGTATTCCCAAAGTAAATGGATATCAATCCTTGCATACGACGTTGTTTGGCCCATTCGGGGTGCCACTTGAAGTTCAAATTCGTACAAGAGACATGGATCGCGTGGCTGATAATGGTGTTGCCGCTCACTGGATTTATAAGTCGTCTGGTTCTGAAGTCAATGAGGCGCAACTTCGTGCTCGTGAATGGGTGCAGCGCTTGCTGGAGCTGCAATACAGTACTGGCAATTCTTTAGAATTTATTGAAAACGTCAAAATCGATTTATTCCCTGATGAAGTGTATGTCTTTACGCCGAAAGGCGATATTATGGAGCTGCCTAAAGGGGCGACGCCAGTTGATTTTGCCTACACAGTGCATTCGGGCGTAGGCAATAGTTGTGTGGCAGCAAAAGTGAATCGTCGCTTAGTGCCATTAAGTATTCCGTTAACTAACGGCCAAACCGTTGAAATTATTACAGCTCCTAGTGCTAAACCCAATCCAGCTTGGTTGAACTTTGTCGTAACAGGCAAAGCACGCAGCAATATTCGTAATTTTCTGAAAAGCCAGCATCATGCAGAGTCTATCGCATTGGGGCATCGCTTTTTGGATCAAGCCTTCACTGAGTTAGCGAGCAAGCTATCTAAAGTACCGCCAGAGTCACTGCGCGCACTGCTTCATGATTTAAACTATAAGACGGCAGATGATTTATATTATGCCATAGGTATTGGCAACCAAATGCCAATGGTCATCGCCAAGCGCTTAATAGTCGTGCAAGACGGCGGTGATTTGGATAAAACAACCAAGAAAACTTCTTTACCAATCAAAGGCACCGAGGGCATGGTGTTAAATTTTGCTGAATGTTGTCAGCCTATTCCAGGAGATAACATTGTCGGGCGATTTCAACAAGGTCGTGGCATTTTAGTGCATGCTAGCGATTGTCCGGTAATCAATAGCATGCGCGGTAGTCCTGAGCAATTTATTCCACTATGTTGGGATGAAAATGTGCAAGGGGAGTTTTGGGTTGATGTGACTGTTGATGTCGCAAATCAACGAGGAGTGTTAGCAGCCTTAGCTACAGCAATCTCAGAAGCAGATTCGAACATTGGTAATATTAATGTAGACCCACGTGATGGCCGCCATAACGCAGTCACCTTTTCTATTAGTGTGCTTAACCGAACTCATTTAGCTCGTGTGATGCGTCGTCTCCGTTCTAACAAAGTAGTGATGCGGCTTTATAGAAATAAGCAAGGAGATTAGACCATGAAAGCCATTCATACGGCACTAGCGCCTGCAGCAATAGGTACATATAGTCAAGCGATTTGCACTGGTGACACAGTTT
This sequence comes from Legionellaceae bacterium, assembly GCA_947477015.1. Taxonomy (GTDB): domain Bacteria; phylum Pseudomonadota; class Gammaproteobacteria; order Legionellales; family Legionellaceae; genus DDPF01. The sequence continues at coordinate 27,193 of CANJSM010000016.1, read as the reverse complement.
ATCTGTCTGGCCAAATTCCACTGGATCCACAAACCATGGAACTATGCAGCAATGAAATTCGACAGCAAATAAAACAAGTTTTCGATAATTTATCAGCAGTGTGCGATGCGTCTGGTGGTAGTTTAGCCAAGATCGTCAAGTTGTCAGTGTATCTGACTGATTTATCTCATTTTCATCTAATTAATGAAGCCATGGCAGAGCGTTTTATCGAACCCTATCCTGCTCGTGTAGCTATCGGTGTATCTTCATTACCCCGTGGCGCGCAAGTTGAGATAGATGGCATCATGATCTTATAGATTAAATCCGATTCCCAACTCAAAAGTATAGAGACAATATGAGTATTTTATCCCTAAGTGGCGTCACGTTAACGATAGCGGGTAACCGCATTCTTGATAATGCCGATTGGCAAATCCAACCACAAGACAGAATCGCTTTAGTGGGGCGCAATGGCGCTGGAAAATCAACGCTGTTAAAGTTATTGCAAGGTGAAATCGTTCCTGATAGCGGTCATATCCACCAGCTAAATGGTCTGAAGGTTGCAGGCCTTATGCAAGATGTCCCAGTCAATGACGACGAAGTGGTTTATCACTTTCTTGTGAAAAGTCTTGGTACAACAGGCGAAGTTTTGGCTCAGTTTTATCAATTGTCTCAATGTGGTGATATGGACGAGCTAGCTCGTTGTCAACATCGCATGGATGACTTAAATGCTTGGGATCTATTGCCACGTGTAGAAACAATGGCTACTCGCTTAGGCATAGACCCTAGTGCCACCATGAATCAATTGTCAGGCGGCATGAAACGCAGAGTATTGTTGGCTGCGGCCTTAATTGCCGCCCCCGATTTATTGTTGCTGGATGAACCAACAAACCATTTGGATATTAATGCCATTGAGTGGCTGGAATCTTACCTGAAAAGTTATTCGGGTAGTTTATTGGTTGTTACCCATGATCGTGAGTTTTTAGCTCAAGTCGCAAATCGAATCGTAGAAATAGATCGAGGTAAATTGCACCGTCACGATTGCAGTTATGAAACCTATTTAGATCGACGCGAGGCGATTCGGTTGACTGAAAATACTCATAATGATCTATTTGACAAGCGACTCAGTGAAGAAGAAGCTTGGTTGCGCACTGGCGTGAAAGCTAGGCGAACTCGTAATGAAGGCCGTGTTCGTGCCTTAAAAGCCATGAGAGAAGCTCATCAACAACGCCGGGCTCAATTGGGTAAAGTCAAAACGCTGACCTTAGACGTTGCTCGATCGGGTAATGTTGTCCTTGAAGCAGAAAATCTAAATTACAGTCTTAACGGAAAACCATTGTTACGTGACTTTTCATTTTTACTCACTCGAGGCGATAAAGTGGGTATAGTCGGATCTAATGGCTGTGGAAAAACCACCTTAGTTCGATTGTTGCTGGGTGAATTGACACCTAGTTCCGGCGAAGTTCGACAAGGCACCTCGTTATCAGTAGCCTATTTTGATCAGTTGCGTCGGCAATTAGACGAAAACCAAACGGTGATGGCAAATGTCGGCGATGGCGCGGATTATGTAACCATTCAAGGCAAACAAAAACACGTTGCATCTTATCTGCGAGAATTTTTGTTTGCGCCGGAGCGTTTCAATCAACCGGTGTCCTCATTGTCTGGAGGAGAGCGTAATCGTTTATTGTTGGCTAAGTTATTTGCCAAACCTGTTAATTTACTGGTATTGGATGAGCCCACCAATGATTTAGACATTGAGACACTGGAATTATTAGAAACCATGCTAGTTGAGTATCCTGGGACTCTAATTTTAATCAGCCATGATCGCTCTTTTATCAATCAAGTGGTCAGTAGCGTATTGATTTATGAAGGTGAGGGGATATTTAAAGAGCATTTGGGTGGATATGATGCGTATCGCTCAGAGAAAAAGCAAGCTCGGCCTGCTGCGTCGACTGCTGCCGTAGTTGAGCGTCCAAAAAACGTTAATAAACTCAGTTTCAATGAACAAAAGGAACTATCTAAGTTACCGAAACAGATAGAATCTTTAGAAAATAGTATTGCTCTCTTACACTCAGAAATGGCTGATTTGTCTTTTTATCAGCAAGATGCTAAAATAATTAGCATATCGCAAGAGAAGTTGCTAGGATTTGAGGCTAAACTTGCGGAAATGTACGCACGTTGGGAACTTTTAGAAGAGAAGAGCTGAATTTATGATGTTATCCTTTGCATGGATTGTTTTCCCCTCAGCTATTGCGCTGATATTCGCTCAGGAATTGACGCGATTAACGAAAAAGCTGCTGGCTGTTCGTGGTGCTAAATTAGTACTCCCGTTAGTCTTGAGTTCATTGCTGATTGAACTGTATGAGGGTTGGGGGAGTTGGATACTATTATATACACAAGCCAATTGTCATAATTGGTTGCAGCATATGAATGAGATACTGCCTTTCAAAGTAGTCTTGGTACTGTTGATTAAAAGCGCTTTTTTGTTTTTTTTAGGCAGTATGCCAGTCTTTGTCTCTTGGTTGAACGCTAAGCGTCAAGGGCTTTATGCCATTCCCATTGCATCATATTACATTGGTGCTATCCTCTGGCTGCTTGCATCATGTTTTTTTATTGTCTAGCTATAACTGTTTCCTCCGTACGACATCCCTAATTTAATTTATTTTTAATTTTATTACGTAATTCTGTTGACCTTATGAGTCTGTCCTGGTATCATTTGCGCTCTGTCGTTGAGACGGGTAAACGGGGTGTAGCGCAGCCTGGTAGCGCGCCTGCTTTGGGAGCAGGATGTCGGGAGTTCGAATCTCTCCACCCCGACCAATTTTTTGCGCCCGTAGCTCATTTGGATAGAGCATCGGCCTTCTAAGCCGAGGGTAGCAGGTTCGAGTCCTGCCGGGCGTACCAGACGTCAAGCAGAACTCTTAGTTTATGGTAATGTAAGATATGGTGGGCGTAGCTCAGTTGGTAGAGCCCCGGGTTGTGATCCCGGTGGTCGTGGGTTCGAGCCCCATCGTTCACCCCAGATTGGAAAAAGAAAACTGTTTTTCTCATCGACTCATCCTGAGTCTTTACAAGACAGTGTTAGTGATTAATAATTCCACCTTGTTTGCGAAAGTGGCGGAACTGGTAGACGCACTGGATTTAGGTTCCAGCGGGGCAACCTGTGAGAGTTCGAATCTCTCCTTTCGCACCATTTCATATATAACTTTAAATAATTTCCAAGAGGTGATTAGATGCAAGTTTCTGTTGAGACCTTGAATGGTTTGGAACGTAAAATAATGGTTTCGGTTCCATCCGAAAAAGTAGAAGAAGAAGTGGCCCAACGTCTTCGAAATCTTACACCTAAAGTCAAAATACATGGTTTTAGGGCAGGGAAAGTCCCCCATCACGTAGTCAAACAGCGTTATTCAGACAGTGTTCGCCAAGAAGTTGCCCGCGACATGATTCAACCCACACTATTCGAAGCACTTAAAAAAGAAAACTTAATGCCAGCAGGCGCTCCAGAAATTGAATCCCTAACAGTAGAGCCAGGCAAAGATTTGCAGTACACCGCAGCGTTTGAAGTTTATCCAGTAGTTAATGCAAATGAATTGGACGAAAATCAAGAAATTGAAGTGGTTCGTGCTGAAGTAACAGACGCCGATCTAAATGATATGTTAGATACCCTGCGCGCTCAAAACAAAGACTGGCAAGAAGCATCCAGAGCTGTTGCTTCAGGCGATAAAATCCTCATTAATTTTGAAGGGTTTCTTGATGGTAAAGCCTTCGAAGGTGGAAGTGCCGAAGGGTATGAATTAATCATCGGTTCTGGCTCAATGATACCTGGTTTTGAAGACGGTTTAATTGGTGCTGAAAAAGACAAAGAAACAGAAGTTAAAGTAAATTTCCCCGCTGACTATGGTCATAAAGATCTTGCAGGGAAAGAAGCAATGTTTAAAATCACAGTAACTAAAGTATTAGAAGGTGTTTTACCGGAATTAGATGCTAAGTTTGCTGAGAAATTCAACATTAAAGAAGGTGGCGTTGATGCGCTGAAGAAAGATATCAAAGACAATATGGTTCGTGAATTGGAACGTCGAGTCAGCTCCTTAAATCGAGGCGTTGTTTTTGATAAACTACTTGAAAAAAATACTTTTGATTTGCCAGCAGCTTTGGTTGATCAAGAAATTGAACACCTCAAGCATGAAATGTATCATCAAATTTTTGGACATAACCATTCTGATGATGAAAAAATACCTGATTTTCCAAGAGTTCTATTTGAAGAAAAAGCTCGGCATCGTGTGCAATTAGGTCTTCTGTTTGCAGAGTACGTTAAAAAGCATGAAATTATTGCTGATAAAGAGCGTGTAGATGCTATGATTGAAAATATGGCTACTGCGTATGAAGATCCAGAAGAATTGCGCTCTTGGTATCAAGATAGTCAAGAACGTCGTGCTGAGATTGAAGCATTGGTCATGGAAGAAATTGTTTCAGAAAAAATTCTTGAACGTGCTAAACAGATTGAAAAAACCATGACGTATGATCAAGTGGTTAATCCTGAAAAAGCTAAAAAAGAAAAAGGAGTTTAAAAAATGACAGGGTATTCAGACAGTTTGATAAAAAGCGCAGGTGGTCTTGTTCCGATGGTTATTGAACAGACCTCTCGTGGTGAGCGGTCATACGATATTTATTCGAGATTATTGAAAGAACGAATAATATTTTTGGTTGGCGAAGTAGAAGATCACATGGCGAATCTTATTGTAGCGCAATTACTTTTTCTGGAGTCAGAGAACCCTGAGAAAGAAATTTCAATCTACATTAATTCACCCGGTGGTGTAGTGACAGCTGGTCTTGCTATCTATGACACTATGCAATTTATCAAACCCGATGTGAGTACCCTGTGTATCGGTCAAGCAGCTAGCGCGGCTGCACTGCTTCTTTGTGCAGGCACTGCAGGTAAACGATATTGTTTGCCTAATGCGCGCGTTATGATCCATCAACCATTAGGTGGATATCGCGGGCAGGCCACAGATATAGAAATTCATGCACGTGAAACATTGGCTGTACGTGAGCGATTAAATAGCATCATGGGAAAACACACCAATAAATCATCTGAAGAAATTATGCGCGACACTGAACGTGATAATTTCATGAGCGCATCTCAGGCTCTTGATTATGGTTTAGTTGACAAAGTGTTTTATGGTCGTGATTCTGTTGTTGGTTCATAAGTTAGCAAACTAACGTAGGTTGGCGAGGAAAAGTCATTTTGTTCGTCAACCTATAATGTTAAATTTATAGGGGTTTGTAGATGAGTAAAGTGGGTGCAGGAAATGGAGAAAAGGTATTGTTCTGCTCTTTCTGTGGAAAGAGTCAGCACGAAGTAAAGAAACTGATCGCAGGTCCTTCTGTATTCGTTTGCGACGAATGTGTTGATCTTTGCAATGACATTATTCGTGAAGAAACACCTGACGCTCCTAATGCTGTATCAGAAACCCATCTACCCACACCTAAAGAAATTGCCGCTTTTTTGGATGAGTATGTCATTGGACAACCCCATGCTAAAAAAGTCTTGTCTGTAGCCGTCTACAATCACTACAAACGTTTACACAATAAAACAGAAGATGGCATTGAGTTAGGCAAAAGTAATATCCTATTAATTGGTCCAACAGGTAGTGGTAAAACTTTATTGGCTCAAACACTAGCCCGTCTTTTGAATGTACCCTTTACTATGGCTGATGCAACAACGCTCACTGAAGCGGGATATGTTGGTGAAGACGTTGAAAATATCATTCAAAAACTATTGCAAAAATGCGATTATGATGTAGAAAAAGCTCAACGTGGCATAGTTTATATTGATGAAATTGATAAAATTTCTCGAAAATCTGATAATCCTTCAATCACTCGAGATGTCTCAGGTGAAGGCGTGCAGCAAGCCCTGTTAAAATTGATAGAAGGCACTGTAGCGTCAATACCTCCACAAGGTGGGCGTAAGCACCCACAACAAGAATTTTTACAAGTTGATACGTCTAATATTTTATTTATCTGCGGTGGTGCGTTTGCCGGCCTTGATAAAGTCATTCGCGAACGAAGCGATAAATCAGGGATTGGTTTTTCTGCGGAACTTAAAAAGAAAAAAGACAATACTGGTACCGAAAAAATACTTGATTCGCTCGAGTCAGATGACTTGGTGAAATATGGACTCATTCCTGAGTTTGTTGGTCGTTTGCCGGTTGTAACAACGCTTCATGAATTGGATGAAGCGGCATTAATTCAAATTCTTACTCAACCCAAAAACGCGTTGACAAAACAATTTCATGCCTTGTTTAAAATGGAAGGAACAGAGCTTGAATTTGAAGAGGCAGCACTTCATTTGATCGCTAAAAAAGCGTTGATGAGAAAAATTGGTGCTCGAGGACTTAGGGCTATTCTTGAAAATACGTTATTAGATACCATGTATGAATTACCCTCACTAGAGGGAGTTTCAAAAGTTATCATTGATGAAAGCGCTATTAATGGAACCAGTGCGCCTACATTAATTTACGAAGAAGATCATTTTAAGAAGGTTGCTTCTGGTGGTGAGTAAAGAAAACAGATACAGTATCTATTCACCACTGTTTTTGACATTAGAAGAGGCGTCAAATTTGAGTGCAGAATAAAAATGTGCCAAATAAGTCGCTTCTTTGAAAGGTACTCAATGAGTACCTAACAATTCAATAGGGACTTACTATGCCAGATGAAAATGAGTTGACACCAATTGATGTTCAAGTAACGTTAAGCCTGCCTGTTTTGCCATTGAGAGATGTAGTTGTTTACCCTCACATGGTTATCCCCTTGTTTGTTGGTCGAGAAAAATCAATTGCCGCCCTGGAAGCGGCGATGATAGATAACAAACAAATTTTTTTAGTTGCACAACGAAAGTCGTCTAACGATGATCCAAATCCACAAGATTTATATGAAGTGGGTACGGTTTCTAGTTTGCTACAGCTACTCAGATTACCTGATGGTACAGTAAAAGTGCTTGTGGAAGGTGAGCGGCGCGCCAAAGCCGCAAAATACGTCGTTGAAAAAAATGGTTATATTTCTGCAACACTAGACGCAAGCGAAGATGTTAGCCAAGCTATGAAAAAGCAAGATATTGAGATCATGATGCGTTCACTGATGTCTCAGTTCGAGCAATATATCAAACTAAATAAAAAAATACCCCCTGAAATTTTAGGCTCTTTGGCTGGAATTGATGAGCCAGGCCGACTCGCGGATTCAATCGCAGCTCATCTAAGTCTTAAAGTGGAAGATAAGCAAGATCTACTCGAAACTGCCGACGTTGGATTACGTTTAGAACGTCTGATGACCATCATTGAAAATGAAATCGACCTCTTGCAAGTTGAAAAGCGTGTTCGGGGCCGAGTGAAGCGTCAAATGGAAAAAAGCCAACGAGAGTATTACCTGAATGAGCAAATTAAGGCTATTCAGAAAGAATTAGGCGAAATGGGTGAAGAGGGCAGCGAACTAGAGCAACTTGAGCGATCTATACATAACGCAGGCATGACAAAAGAAGCGAAAGAAAAAGCGCTCGCTGAACTAAATAAACTTAAATTGATGCCACCAATGTCGGCCGAGGCCACTGTTGTTCGTAACTATCTCGATTGGATTCTTGGTGTGCCCTGGAAAAAACGTACAAAAATTCAGTTTGATTTGGATAAGGCAGAACAAGTACTTGATAAAGATCATTATGGTCTTGAAAAAGTGAAAGAGCGGATTCTTGAATACCTGGCTGTACAAAAACGTGTGAAAAGACTAAAAGGCCCGATTTTATGCCTCGTTGGTCCTCCAGGTGTTGGCAAGACATCGCTTGGCCAATCTATTGCTAATGCTACAGGCAGAACATTTATTCGCATAGCGTTGGGTGGGGTTCGTGACGAAGCGGAGATTAGAGGCCATAGGCGTACATACATTGGTTCAATGCCAGGTAAAATCATTCAAAAATTATGCAAGGCAGGCGTTAAGAATCCTCTGATTATGCTGGATGAAGTGGATAAAATGGCGATGGATTTTCGCGGTGATCCAGCATCGGCTTTACTTGAAGTGCTTGATCCAGAACAAAATCACACGTTTAATGATCACTACTTAGAAGTGAACTATGATTTAAGCGATGTCATGTTTATAGCGACAGCTAATTCTTTGGAAATTCCAGCTCCTTTGCTCGATAGAATGGAGGTCATTCGACTGCCAGGATATACAGAGGACGAAAAGATTAGTATTGCTAAAAATTATCTTGTCGGTAAACAAGAATTGATGAATGGTTTAAAAGAAGATGAAATAGCTTTTTCTGATGATGCGTTGCACGAAATTGTGCGGCATTATACGCGAGAGGCAGGTGTTAGAAACTTAGACCGAGACATCGCGAGCATTTGTAGAAAGGTTGTGAAGGAAATTTTAACTAATCCACGCGCTAAAAAAATTAATATTACTAGAAAAAATATTGAAAAATATCTTGGCGTTAAGAAGTTTCGCTATGGATTGGCTGAGTCCTTTGATCAGATTGGTCAAGTGACGGGCCTAGCTTGGACAAGTGTTGGCGGTGAACTATTAACGATTGAAGCATCGATGATGCCAGGGAAAGGAAAAAATCTTCATACAGGTCAATTAGGTGAAGTGATGCAAGAATCAATTCAAGCTGCGATGACCGTTGTGAGGAGTCGTGCTAAGTTACTTCATTTAGCAGATGACTTTTATGAAAAAAATGATTTTCATATTCATATTCCTGAGGGAGCGACTCCAAAAGATGGTCCAAGTGCTGGAATAGGAATGTGCACAGCCCTTGTATCAGTAATGACACAAATTCCAGTTCGAGCAGATCTGGCCATGACAGGCGAAATCACTTTGCGTGGGCAGGTATTACCAATAGGTGGCTTAAAGGAAAAACTATTGGCAGCACTCCGAGGTGGAATCAAACATGTCATCATTCCTGAAGAAAATAAAAAGGATCTCGCTGAAATTCCAGATAATGTTCTAAAAAAATTGACCATCCATCCTTTGAAAACAATCGAGCAGGTACTTGAGCTCGCGTTGGTAAGAAGCCCATTTGTACTAAAATCAATGGAATTGGATGAAACTAGACCCGGCTCTGTAGCAGAACAAGTATGTGACATAAAAAATAGTAAAAAAAACGAAAATAATGATTTACATGCCTGAAAATAAGAGGTATATTCTCTCTCGTTCCCCGCAACTGGTGGGAACCAGAGGGATGTAGTGGCTTGAATCGAAAGTTTAAACATGGTTTAATACTTTCGGCGAAAAGGATGATTAACTGCAAAGGGGTTTACATGAATAAAAGTGAATTGATTGAAGCAATCGCTAATGGTTCAGGTGTAACTAAAACAGAAGCAAGTAAAATGGTTGATGTTTTTATGGCAACTGTTACTGATGCTCTAAAAAGTGGAGATCAGTTAGTTTTACCAGGATTTGGATCATTTTCTACTGGACTTCGTGCGGCACGAACTGGTCGAAACCCACAAACAGGTAATCCTATTGAAATTAAAGCTTCACGAGTTGCCAAGTTTAAAGCTGGTAAGTCTTTGAAAGAAGCGGTACAAGAAATTTAAGTTTTCGGGTGCTTAGCTCAGCTGGGAGAGCATCGCCCTTACAAGGCGAGGGTCGCAGGTTCGATCCCTGCAGCACCCACCAGAATTGGAGTGGTAGTTCAGTTGGTTAGAATACCGGCCTGTCACGCCGGGGGTCGCGGGTTCGAACCCCGTCCACTCCGCCAGTATAACGCGCCGAAAGGCGCGTTTTTTTTATTCTTAATTTTTGTTATCACACGGAATTTCATAAATGCTGCAAAAGCTAAATGAACGTATTCAGGGGTTAATTGCTTGGATAATCATTGTTCTAGTCACAATAACATTTTTGTTATTTGGTATTGATTACTATCTTCAATCACATCATGATTCTACTACACAAGTCAGTGTGAATGACCAACCAATTACGAAGCAAGCTTTCGATTCTAGTTTTAGACGAGCCAGACAGTCTAATACAACATCTCTAGATGAAAAGCATCTAAAGCAACAGATTTTACATGAGATGATAGTTAATAGCGTCTCCCTTCAAGCCGCAAGAGCTGGTGGTTTTGAGGTCAGCAATGCTCAAGCTGATGCCGCCATACTCAATATTCCACAGTTTCAAGATGAAGGTCGCTTTTCTAGTGATCGCTATACCCAAGCTTTAAATAATTTGTTTTTTACGCCTGAATCTTTTCAAAAAGAGGTACGACAAGGCATGTTGTTGAATCAACAACGGTTTGCTTTGATAGGCACATCGTTTGCACTCCCCCAAGACATCGAAAACTTTATAAAATTGTCAATGCAAACAAGAGATTATGAATATTTGCTCGTTCCCAGTGCTCAATTTTTAAATGAAAAAGCTGTTTCAGAGCAGGATTTATCCATTTTCTACAACAAAAACAAGCAACTATTTCTAGCTCCAGAGCAAGTCAGTATCGACTACATTATATTGTCGTTGCAAGACATTAAACACACCATCACGCTCACAGATGCGCAAATTAAACAGTATTACGATGAGAATAAATCTGTAATAACAAAGCCGTTGTCTGAGGTTAAATCGGATATAACGGACCAGCTTTTAGCTGAACTTTCTCAGGCTAAATATGCAGCAATACTAGATAAGCTATCTGACTTGAGTTATCAAACTCCAGATACACTAAATCCAGTTGCAAAAGCGTTAAATATGAAAATTGCAACATCTAAGCTTTTTTCCAGAGAAGGTAGTGAGGATGGAATCCTCAAAAATAAACAATTAATCGAAGCTGCCTTTAGTCATGATGTTATGGATTTAGGTAATAACAGTGAACCAGTCCAATTAGATAACGATAGTGTTGTAATTTTCCGTGTGAATAAACATGTGTTGTCAACTGTGCGACCTTTGAATGATGTTCGTTCGCTGATATCCGATATCTTAGTTAAAAAGCAAGCATCTGCTGATGCTACTCGAATAGGAAAGGAACTATTAGCAGTGGCTAGTACTAACGTGCCTAAACTAGAAAAACTAATCCAAGAGTATCACATTGTTCGGCAATCAGTTAAAGCAGCTACTCGAGATGGAGATGTTGCTCCATTAGCGATAAATGAAATGGCTTTTAATTTATCTCATGTCAGAGAAGTTGACGGAAGAAGCATTGCTAATGGTGATTTTGTCCTCGTAATTTTGAAATCAATTAATGACGGCAATTTGCAGTCAGTCGATAAAGAGCAAATTACTAGCATCACACAGCAGATTGAGTCAAATTACGGCGTTATGGACTATGACTTATATGTTAGCGAACTAATGCTTAAGGCCCATGTTTCAACACATTAACACCCTCAATCCCCAATCCTTCTCCCAAAACGGGAGAAGGGAGCAGAACTTGATAGCTGATTAACGTCAATTCATTCTAAATGGGACAACACTTCTTGACCTTGAGATCTTAATTGTCAACACGGCCTAATATAAGCTAAGATTGTCGTATAAATATTAATTGGAAAAAATGCGATGACAGAGCCCAATGACACTTCAGAGCCTATTGATTTTGAGGGCATTACAGATGAACAGCGCAACTTGTTACAGCAGGAAGATGACAACGATCTCCTCTCACTTGCAGATAAAACATACCAACTATGGGAGCGTTGGGCAGACTTTCACTTGTTCATCATTACACCTACTGTAAACGTGCTTTCTCCGCCTAAGATTATCGAACCTTCTTTGATACCAGGCACCAATGAGTTTGAGTTTGTATATCCAATTCACGATCATGGCTTTAAACTAAGTGCTTCGAAAGGAAAAGACATGTTTATTGCCGGTCTTTCAATGTGTAAGCTTTATTATACAATCGAAAAAATGATTTTTCTTTTAGTTGAGCGATTGAAGGAAGGTGGGATAGACAAAGAAACAGAGGTTGAAGTAGCATTTGATGGGCATGAATTGGCGCAACGCAAATGTTTCGACTCGGTGATTAATCTAAGTTATAACGTGGTAGTTACGAACTTCGATCCAGGTCTTTGGGGAGAGCGCTACCTTGAGTCTACAAAGCGACTTGCAGAACTGGGCTATGGCTATCCTCCTGAAGCACCGAGAGATGTCTATCGAAAACCTCATCGAACCCAATCAAATGCAAAGCCATAGAATGAAACCTTTCAAATAGACTTCGCATGATGCAGGGGCAGTGATATACTCTGCGTATTGTGTTTTTAACCAATTGTAATAAGGAGTAGCATGACAGTGAATCATCATAGACCTGTTAACCTTGACTTGAGAAGTCTAAAATTTCCTCCCATGGCGATATCTTCAATTTTACATAGAATTTCTGGGTTAGTGTTATTTTTGTTGTTACCGCTAATGATGTATTTTTTAGCCGAGTCGTTGCATTCAAGTGCGTCATTTGATCAGCTTCAAGTGTTGCTAGCAACATTTTATAATAAGTTTTTACTGTGGGCTTTTGCAACAGCGCTTATTTATCATGTCTTGGCTGGTATTAGGCACATTATTATGGACATGGGATTTGGTGAGCAATTAGCAGTGGCTAGACGAAGTTCAATCACTGTTATTGTGCTTGGCGTCGTGGCTGCAATTATTCTGGGGATTTGGATATGCTAACTAATGTAACGAGTCTAACAGGCAATGGTTTGAAAGACTGGATAATTCAAAGATTCTCTGCAATCTATTTTGCAGTGTACTCTCTATTCCTTTTAGTATTTATTTTTATTCACCCTCATTTGGAATTTAGCCAATGGAACAGTCTGTTTCATTGCGCTATTTTTCAAGTGGCTACTGTGGGTGCTTTGTTCATGCTAACGTTGCATGCATGGATAGGTATCTGGACTGTAACAACCGACTATTTGAAGTCCACAGTGATTAGATTATCTGTGCAACTGTTAGTGTTTATATTGCTTTTTTCCCAGTTTGTTTGGGGATTAATGATTGTTTGGGGGCAATAATTATGTCTTTTGTAAGAAACGAATTTGATGCCGTAATCATTGGCGCAGGTGGTGCAGGCATGCGTGCTGCACTGCAGATGGCTAATTCAGGATTAAAAGTAGCTTTGCTCTCGAAGGTGTTCCCAACACGTTCACATACTGTATCTGCACAAGGTGGTATCACCGCGGCATTAGGAAATGCTGACGTTGATGGCGATGACTGGCGCTGGCACATGTATGATACGGTCAAAGGGGCTGACTATATTGGTGACCAGGATTGTATTGAGTATTTATGTAAAACGGGTCCTGAAGCTGTGTATGAGCTTGAACACATGGGCTTACCATTTTCACGAACAGAAAATGGTAAAATATACCAACGCCAGTTTGGTGGGCAATCTAAAAATTTTGGTGGTGAGCAGGCTGCTCGAACCTGTGCTGCTGCCGATAGAACAGGCCATGCTTTATTACATACTCTCTATCAACAAAATCTAAAAGCAAAAACACATGTATTCAGTGAATGGTTTGCTCTGGATTTTGTTAAAGATTCTCATGGGCGTATTGCCGGCGTCACAGCCATGTGCATTGAAACAGGTGAGATTGTTCTGTTTCAATCAAGAGTCTGTATTTTAGCTACAGGTGGAGCTGGTCGTATTTATCAGTCTACCACGAATGCTTATATCAACACTGGAGACGGATTCGGTATGGCACTACGTGCCGGAATTCCTTTGCAGGACATGGAAATGTGGCAATTTCATCCCACAGGTATTGCCGGAGCTGGGACATTAGTCACTGAAGGCAGTCGCGGTGAAGGCGGTTATCTAATTAATAAAGATGGTGAGCGCTTTATGGAGCGTTATGCTCCCCATGTAAAAGACTTGGCTTCAAGAGATGTTGTTGCAAGATCCATTGCGTTAGAGTTACGCGCTGGAAAAGGATTTAATCCCGGTGGTGTTGACTATGTGAAATTGAAACTGGATCACTTAGGCGCGGATCTGATTAATGCACGTTTACCAGGTATTCGAGAACTGTCAATGAAGTTTGCAGGTGTTGATCCAATTGTTGAACCCATACCTGTTGTTCCAACCTGTCATTATACGATGGGCGGTATTCCTACTAACATTCATGGTCAAGTTGTGACAAAAACTAATGGTCAGGAACATATTGTGGAAGGACTGTACGCCGTTGGAGAATGTGCGTGCGTATCGGTTCACGGAGCAAATCGATTGGGTGGTAACTCCCTTCTTGATCTAGTTGTATTTGGTCGAGCAGCTGGATTGCATGTAGAGTCATTGTGGCAGTCGAATCAGTTGCCTGAGCTGGCTAATGTCACTGAAGACGATATTGCTGCATCCTTGGTTCGTTACCATCGCTGGCAAAATTCTAAGGATGGGGAAAGCCCGTCTGTGATTCGCGATGAAATGCAACGGGTCATGCAAGAAGATTTTGGTGTGTTTCGTACCGGTGAGTTCATGGAACAAGGACTAAAACGCTTGAATGCATTACGAGAGCGGCTTGATAATGCCAAACTTTCTGATAAGAGCGAGGTATTTAATACCGACCGTGTTACTGCACTAGAACTAGATAATTTGATGGCTACAGCTTTTGCTACAGCACAATCTGCTTTAGCGCGAACCGAGAGCCGTGGAGCACATAGCCGAGAAGATTATCCTGAGCGAGATGATAAAAACTGGATTAAGCATACTTTGTATTTCGAGCAAGATGATTCTATTGATTATCGTCCAGTAAATGTCAGCCCTAAATATGTCGAGCCATTTGAGCCGAAAGAACGCGTTTATTAATAAGGAAAGAATATGACTGATACCAGTACCCAGATCAGAACACTCAGTCTGTCAATTTACCGATATAATACAGAGGTGAGTGACAAACCTTTTATGCAGGATTATCAAATTGAGATTCCTGCAAAAAGTGATCCAATGTTATTAACTTTGCTAGAACGATTAAAAGCAGAGCAGGATCCTACATTGTCATATCGACGATCTTGTCGTGAGGGTGTTTGTGGATCTGATGGCATGAATATTAATGGCACTAACGGCCTGGCGTGTATTACCCCGTTGTCCCAATTAAAATCAGATAAAATTGTTATACGACCTTTACCTGGTTTCCCCGTTGTGAGAGACCTAGCTGTCGATATGTCTCAGTTTTATCAACAATATGAACGTATCGAGCCTTATTTGCAAAACAATACAGTCGCGCCTGCACGTGAACGTCTCCAGTCACCATCTGAGCGCGCGCAGCTGGATGGACTGTATGAATGTATTTTGTGCGCATGCTGTACAAGTTCCTGTCCTTCGTTCTGGTGGAATCCTGAAAAGTTTGTAGGACCCGCTGGATTGCTTCAAGCACGACGCTTTTTAGCAGACTCCAGGGACACCGCCACTGAGCATCGTCTTGAAAAATTACAAGACCCGTTTAGTGTGTTTCGTTGCAGAACAATTATGAATTGTACAACGGTTTGCCCGAAGGGACTCAATCCAAGCCAGGCGATTGGCGAGATACGGAAACAAATGTTGAATCTGGAAACCTGATTCTCATCCCTTTGGAGATAAATTAAATGAGTAGTAGTAATCTGCAAAACGAATGGAGCAGCTCTTACCTTTCTGGTGGAAGCATGGCTTATGTCGACGGATTATACGAGGACTATTTGGCTGATCCAACCTCAGTACCTGAAGATTGGCAAATAGCGTTCAAAGCACTGTCCAATAAAGGTTCAAGTGCTGATGCGTCACATCGCGACATTATTGAATATTTTTTAAAAAACGCAGACCATAAACTGTCTCGTACCGTTTCTGTTGATGACAAGCAGTCTCAGGTAGCAAGTCTCATTAATGCTTATCGCACGAATGGACATCTTGCTGCAAAACTTGACCCATTAGAAATGCTTGAGCGTGCACCCGTTCCGAGTCTGGATTTGGCATGGCATCAATTATCTGACGCTGATTTAAGTCATGTGTTTTTTGCGGGAAATGCTTTTAAAAAACAATCTATGCCGTTGTCTGAGATATATCAGGCACTACGTGAGACCTATAGTGGCAACATCGGTATAGAGTACATGCACATCGCAAATGATGACGAAACAGAATGGTTGCAACAGCAATTAGAGTCCGTTCAGGGCAAACCATCCTTTAGCAAAGAACAAAAGCTTCAAATTCTTGGTGAATTAATTGCTGCTGATGGATTGGAACGCTATCTTGGAACCCGTTATGTAGGACAAAAGCGGTTTTCACTGGAAGGTGGTGATGCACTAGTGCCTATGATGAAGGAAATTATTCGTCACGGTTCTGAGAAGGATGTTAAGGAAATTGTGATAGGTATGGCGCATCGTGGACGACTCAATGTTCTCGTTAATGTGCTAGGAAAGGAACCAGTAGAATTGTTTCAAGAGTTTGAAGGCAAACATAGCTTGGAACGTACTGGTGACGTTAAGTATCACATGGGTTTTTCATCTAATCTGCGAACTGAATCAGGCTCTGTAGTCCATGTCGCATTGGCGTTTAACCCATCTCATTTGGAAATTATCAGTCCAGTGGTTGAAGGATCTGTGCGGTCGCGCTTGCGTCGACAAGGTGATCTCGAGAAGAAAAATGCAGTTGTTCCTGTGTTGATTCATGGAGACGCCGCATTCGCAGGTCAAGGTGTAGTCATGGAGACGTTTAATTTTTCACAAGCACGAGGATACTGTACAGGTGGTACAGTTCATATCGTGATTAATAATCAAATCGGTTTCACGACGAGCAATCCTTTGGATTCTCGTTCTACTTTATATTGTACAGATGTGGCAAAAATGGTACAGGCTCCAGTGATCCATGTTAATGGTGATGATCCTGAAGCTGTGGTCTTTGCAACTCGTATTGCTTTTGAATTTAGAATGAAATTTAAACGTGACGTCGTGATTGACTTGGTTTGCTATCGTCGTCAAGGCCATAACGAGGCCGATGAGCCATCCGTGACCCAACCATTGATGTATAAGAAAATTAAGTTAATGCGTCCGTTAAGAGAAATTTATGCGGAAAAATTAATTAACGAAGGATTAACCTCCAAGGTTGCTGTTGACGCCATGGTAGATGCTTATCGGGATAATCTGGATAAGGGACATGCCGTAGTCGAAACAATACAAGGTGAGTATGATGGCCGAATATCGAATGATTGGGCGCCATACATAAATGCTAAGTGGACTGACAAGGCCGACACGGCGGTTAGTGAACAAGCCATACAGAAGTTGTCCAGTCAGCTGCTTACCCTACCAGAAGGATTTGAGTTACATCCAGTTGTTAAGCGTTTGTTAATGGAACGTGAAAAAATGACAACGGGTGAAATTCCTATGAACTGGGGCTATGCTGAAACAATGGCTTACGCGACATTACTCAGCGAAGGGCATGAAGTTCGCTTGTCAGGGCAAGACTGTGGTCGAGGCACGTTTGCTCATCGACATGCTGTGTTGCATGATCAAAATAGTAGTGAAGTCTACGTTCCCTTAGAGTCTACCGCATCAAATCCACTAAAACCCTTCTCTGTGATTGACTCTGTTCTTTCAGAAGAAGCCGTTCTAGCTTTTGAGTACGGGTTTTCAACATCAGAGCCAAATGCTTTGGTGCTTTGGGAAGCGCAGTTCGGAGATTTTGCAAATGGTGCGCAGGTAGTTGTTGATCAGTTTATCAGTTCCGGCGAACAAAAATGGGGACGTTTGTGCGGATTAGTGATGCTGCTTCCACATGGCTATGAAGGTCAAGGACCTGAGCATTCCTCGGCACGTCTAGAGCGTTACATGCAATTGTGTGCTCAGCAAAACATGCAGGTTTGTACACCTACTACACCTGCACAAATGTTTCATTTGCTCAGACGCCAAGTCATACGCAATTTCCGCAAGCCGTTAATTGTTATGACGCCTAAAAGTCTGTTGCGTCACAAATTAGCTGTTTCAACAATGCAGGATTTAACCCAAGGCGGATTCCAAACTGTTATTCCAGAGATAGATGCGCTAGATACATCACTTGTAACCAGTGTGGTTTTATGTTGCGGTAAAGTTTATTATGATCTATTGCAAAAAAGGCGTGATGATGGACTGCAGAACGTCGCGATTGTTCGAATTGAACAGCTCTATCCGTTTCCTAAAAAAGCACTAAGAGCAATACTTGAAAGCTACCCGCAAGCTAAACAAATCGTTTGGTGCCAGGAAGAGCCTCAAAATCAAGGTGTTTGGTTTTCCTCACAACACAATATTGAGGATTGCCTTCGCGATGATCAGTCTTTATCGTATGCAGGACGAGGTTTTGCGGCAGCTCCTGCTGGTGGTAGCGCCTATGTGCATGTTGAACAACAAACAGCATTGGTTAAGCAGGCTTTGGGAATTAAATAAATCACATAATAGAAGGTATAATCATGTCAATTGAAGTTAAAGTACCTAATTTGCCTGAATCAGTAGCCGACGCTACGATCGCTACTTGGCATAAAAAAATTGGGGACAAAGTTACTCGCGATGAAAACATTGTCGATCTTGAAACGGATAAGGTAGTGCTCGAAGTGCCAGCTCCAGCAGACGGAATATTAGAGGAGATTTTGTTTAAAGAGGGAGATACAGTTACGTCCGGCGAGTTATTGGCACGTATTGGTGCAAGTGTCGCTGAGGCGAAACCGGTGGATGACAGCACAACTAATACAGTAGCACTTGATGATAAGTCAACCAGCCCAGTCGTTAGACGTATGTTAGCTGAACATGATTTACAACCTAATCAAATCGCAGGTTCTGGCAAAGACGCACGCATTACCAAAGAAGATGTGGTTTCATTCATAGAAACAAATCGTAATAAAGTCTCTGCCGTTAAATCAGAGGTTGTTGCAAGTGTCGCAGCTCCTATGGGTCCACGCGAGGAACGTCGTGTGCCTATGTCAAGATTGCGTGCAAAAGTAGCTGAACGTTTATTGCAAGCGCAGCACAATGCTGCAATGTTAACGACATTCAATGAAGTTAATCTTAAAGCAGTGATGGATTTACGAGCTCAGTACAAAGACAGTTTTGAGAAAAAGCATGGTGTAAAGTTAGGCTTTATGTCTTTTTTCACAAAAGCAGTTGTTGAATCGCTGAAGCGCTTCCCTGCTGTTAATGCTTCCATTGATGGACAGGATATTGTATATCATGGTTTTTATGATATTGGGATCGCTGTTTCAACGGAGCGAGGGTTAGTTGTTCCAGTGGTTCGAGATGCAGATTTATTGAGTATGGCTGACATTGAGCAAACGATTAGCAATTCAGCTACTAAGGCTCGACAAGGCAAGCTCTCTATGGAAGAGATGCAAGGTGGGACGTTTACTATTACTAATGGTGGTGTGTTTGGTTCCTTGCTGGCAACCCCTATTATCAACCCACCACAGACAGCTATTCTTGGAATGCATAAAATTCAAGAGCGGCCTATTGCAGAAAATGGGCAAGTGGTTATTAGACCAATGATGTACTTGGCATTGTCTTATGATCACAGATTGATTGATGGTAAAGACTCAGTTCAGTTTTTAGTCAGCATTAAAGAGTTGCTGGAAGATCCATCTCGTTTATTACTTAACGTTTAGGCAGGATACGTATAATGAATTTACATGAATACCAAGCAAAAGAATTATTTGCAAGTTATGGTTTACCTGTACCACGTGGTCAAGTTGCCTATAATGTTGAGGATGCACTTCAAGTAGCGGCTCAATTGCCTACACTGAAATGGGTCGTAAAGGCACAAGTGCATGCTGGCGGTCGCGGTAAAGCAGGCGGTGTTAAGCTTGTTTCAACTAAAGATGAGTTGGTAGAGTATACGAAATCTTTATTGGGTACACGTTTAGTGACTTACCAAACCGATGCGCATGGTCAGCCAGTCAATGCGGTCTTGGTTGAAGAAGTCAGTGACATTGAACGCGAATTATACCTTGGCGCAGTAGTTGACCGTGCCAGTCGTCGTGTCGTGTTCATGGCATCCACTGAAGGTGGTGTTGAAATTGAGAAAGTAGCTGAACACACGCCTGAGAAAATTTTTACAGTAACGGTTGATCCAATGACTGGTGTAATGCCGTTTCAATGTCGAGAAGTAGCGTTTAAATTAGGCCTTAATGATACTCAGATCAGCCAGTTTACAAAGTTGATGACCGGTTTAGGTAAGATGTTCGTTGAGTGCGACTTAAGTTTACTTGAAATTAACCCGCTGGTTATTACTAAAGCAGGTCAGTTGGTTTGTCTAGATGGTAAAGTATCTATTGATGACAACGCGCTATTTAGACATCCTAAATTAAAATCTATGCGTGATACCACACAGGAAGATGAGCGTGAAAACAGAGCCCATGACTGGGAACTAAACTATATTCCGCTTGATGGTGATATTGGATGCATGGTCAATGGTGCTGGGTTGGCGATGGCCACAATGGATGTCATTAAGTTATATGGTGGCGATCCGGCAAACTTTCTTGACGTAGGTGGTGGTGCTACTAAAGAACGTGTTGCAGAAGCACTAAAAATTATTTTATCTGATGAAAAAGTCAAAGGCATCTTGGTTAATATCTTTGGTGGTATTGTTCGCTGTGATTTAATTGCTGAAGGTATTCTTGCAGCGGTTGAAGAAGTGCAAATTAAAATACCGGTTGTCGTTCGTCTTGAAGGCAACAATGCAGCGCTCGGTGCTGAAATATTGAACAAGAGCGACTTGAATGTTATTTCTGCCGGCAGTCTGACTGATGCGGCTCAAAAAATCGTGGCGGCTATCGCTTAAATAAATTTCGAGGCTAAGAATGAGTATTTTAGTAAATAAAGACACCAAAGTGATCTGCCAAGGTTTTACCGGAAAGCAGGGTACATTTCATACAGAGCAGGCTATTGCGTATGGTACACGCATGGTTGGCGGCGTGACACCTGGCAAAGGTGGGCAGAAGCATTTAGATTTACCTGTGTTTAATACAGTGCGTGATGCTGTTGATGCAACAGGTGCTGATGCAACGGTTATCTATGTTCCAGCACCATTCTGTAAAGATTCAATTATTGAAGCAGCAGAAGCAGGTATTAAACTGATCGTTTGTATCACTGAAGGTATTCCTGTTCTTGACATGCTCCAAGTTAAGCTTTATTTGGAAAACAATACGCACAGCCGTTTGATAGGTCCTAACTGCCCTGGGGTTATCACACCTGGTGAGTGCAAAATCGGAATTATGCCTGGGTTTATTCATATGCCTGGCAAAGTCGGTATTGTATCACGTTCAGGCACATTGACTTATGAAGCGGTCAAGCAAACGACTGACAAGGGCTTTGGTCAAAGTACATGTGTTGGTATTGGTGGTGATCCTATTCCTGGTACTACCTTTATTGACGTATTGGGTATGTTTGAAAAAGACGAGCAAACCAAAGCAATTATTATGGTAGGTGAGATTGGTGGATCGGCTGAAGAAGAAGCAGCTGAGTTTATTAAATCTAACGTAACCAAGCCTGTCGTATCCTACATTGCTGGCGTAACAGCACCTGCTGGAAAACGTATGGGCCATGCTGGTGCAATTATTTCTGGTGGCAAGGGTACTGCTGCAGACAAATTTGCGGCGCTTCAGGCAGCTGGTGTTAAAACAGTGAATTCACCTGCCGAGTTAGGTGATGCTATCGCTGAAGTGACCGGTTGGTAATAAGCTCTCTCTGGTTGGGCCAAGGCCCAACCTACATTTTGGACAAAGCGATATGACCCAGTGGGATACATTAGCAGGGATACGTCGTGAATACGGCGATTTAGGTCTGAGCGAAAACAATATATCCAATTCTCCCATTATTCAATTTAAGCGATGGTTTTCTGAAGTATTGCAATCAGAAACTCATGATCCTACCGCGATGTTGCTTTCTACTGTTGATGAGCAAGGACATCCAGACTCTCGTGTGGTTTTGTTGAAGGGAGTAGAGCATGGCTCATTTATTTTTTATACTAATTATGACAGTTCAAAAGCAAAACAAATTAATCACAACCCTCATGTTGCATTAAATTTTTATTGGCCAAGCATGGCGAGACAAGTTCGCATTCGTGGGAAAATCAAGAAGGTTTCTGAGGCTCAATCAAGTGAGTATTTTTTAAGTAGGCCGAAACTTAGTCAATTTAGTGCAATTGTTTCACCGCAAAGCAGGGTAGTGACTGATCGTCTCGAGCTTGAGTCTGCGCTAAACGAGCTCATTGCATCCAACCAGCAAGAGTTGGTGATGCGACCAAAGTACTGGGGTGGGTATATCATAATTCCAGAAGCATTTGAATTTTGGCAGGGCCGTGACAACCGTTTACATGACAGAATTGAATATTATCGTGTGAGTGGTAAATGGTGTCACCGACGCCTTGCGCCTTAGATGTTGTTTATTTAAATAGTTTTAAAACCATACTCCGCATACGAGCTAATTCTGAAGGATTAAACTCTTTATAAAGCGTGCTGCCAATATTCAAACTAACGATGACCTGCTCTCCAATCCCTTTTAATAAATCCACACCAGATAATTTCAACAAGTGAATAGAGTCGGCAATATCAGCTGCCCAATGATCAAAGTATTCCATGTTCGTGAATACGGGCAAAAAAAGTTGGTTGTTTTCTTCAAGATACAACACACGCGGTTCGTCATCAGATGAGTTTTTTTCGACAGGAATAATGAAGTTTGCCTTAATAAATTCAAGATACGCTTTGTTTGCTTCTTTGTTGCTCCCTTCAGAGAGCAAAGCTTGTTCGATTGCTTGTTCCAATTCGTTCATAATGGATTGACCTGTTTAGTTTTGTTCGGAAAAATGTCTGAAAAACGAATGTGCTTGTTGGCTGTTAAAATCATCTCTCTTTTTTCATTTAATCCTAATAGCTTATAGACGATCATTGGGACAAATAAAGTGATCAAGCCTATTGTAAAAGCAATTTTATAAGATGGATCGTCATTCAAAAAAAGAAAAACCAAACAAACGACCATCAGAATAATGGCTACAATACCTGTGTAGGGTGAGCCAGGCGTTGTGTAGCGTAAATCTTTTGTGGTGTATCCGGCGTCATATAACCGACGTCGAAAGTTAATTTGCGCCCAACACAAAGAAATCCAAGCGGTTGCTCCAGTAAACCCAGATACCAGTAACAGTGCGATATATAAGGTTGATTGCCCCATGAAATAGCCGGCTATGAGTAAAATCCAGATTGAGATCAACGTGACAACGCCTGCATTTTGGGGAACCGCGCGTCGATTCAGTTTAGCAAGTGGTTTAGGTGCCATGCCATTGCGTGCAAGTGCATTGAGGGAGCGTACAATCCCATACACGCCGGAGTTAGAGCACGAAAGGGTGGCGGTCAGGGTCACAAAACTGGTAACAGCTCCGGCCCACTTTAAGCCATAAAAATTTAGGGCATCTGAAAATACAGAGTTAGCAAGATTTGCCTTTTGCCAAGGAAAAATCAATACAAGGCAGAAGACTGGGATAATATAAATAAAGAGAATACGGAACGTTACATTTCGAATAGCTCTTGGAATCATGCGGCCTGGATCGACTGACTCACCTGCAGCAAGGCCAATGATTTCAGAGCCTTGATAGTTGACTAAAAGTAAAACCATCGCCGTGAGTAAGACCATGCCTCCATTAGGAAACATCCCCCCTTGGCCAAAAATAAATTTTCCCCCAATTATTTCTGCAGGTTGTGAACCATGAATTATTCCAAAAAATATTAATAGGGACAATCCAATAAAGCCAAACAGGGCGACTATCTTGACTAATGCTAGCCAAAATTCAATTTCACCAAACGTACCCACTTTTGCGGTATTAATATAGGTAATTAACAAACCAAAACAAATGGCCCAAACATACCCATTTACGCCGGTAAAATATTCCATGATTATCCCTCCCGCCACACATTCAGCGGGGATATAGGCGACCCAGCTTATCCAGTAGGACCAACCGACCCCGCAAGCCAGTGAGGGAGAAATAAAATCTGCGGTATAATTAATGAAGGAGCCCGCGATAGGAATGGCAACAGCCAGCTCGCCCATGCAGAGCATGGTTAAGTAAATGATTAAGCCACCCAAAATATAGGCTAGAAATACCGACGGACCTACTTGATGAATCACAGCCCCAGTTCCTAAAAAATAACCGGAACCAATGACGCCACCCAGCGCTATCAATTGGACATGGCGATCTTTTAGTGCCCGACGGAACTCGCCATCGTGAACTGGAATGTCGATATTATTTTTTTCTTCAGTATGCATTAATTATAGCCGAAGGAGAGGTGTACAATATTTTAGTGATTATAGGCACGTGAGTCTAGAATGCAAGGTTCAATGCTATTATTTTATAAATTGAGACTCTGTAAATGATAAAAAAATATCTGTCATTCCCTCGCAGGCGGTAAACCATCCCTCAAAACAATCCGTTGGCCAGAATTAAGCACTGAGGATGGGCTGTAGGCTTGTTTGAGGCCCCTCTATAGAGAGTATGGCCCCCGGTCTGGGACTAGATATCGAACACTACTCAATGCTCTGTGCGTATGCAGCGTTTTTTTGATGAGTGAACTTCTTCAGCGCTGGCCGCTTCGGTGGGTTCAAGTTGTTTGAGGGATCTAGAAAATAATCCGCCATATTTTGCATGACTTAGTCTGGTTAATTCACTGGCAGTTAGGTAGCTTGCAATTTGAGCCGACTGTGCGTCATCGATCTTAGGAAATATACCCGATACAAGATCCGATAAATAGGGTGATAATTCTATTTTCAAGCGTTGCATTTCGTTGACGATATAATGCGTGAAGGGGGCATCGTAGTTTGTAAGTTGTGTTAAATATACTCTAGGTATAGTTCTACATTTCTCCAAGCCACGCAGTGCTTCAAGTAAATTGAAATGATTGCGAAAATATTGGTTGCGTTTCAGTATAGGAGTTATATAACGGTTGAGTTTATCGTTAAAGTCTTTGTTATGCCCAGCATCCCCATCTTCAGCGATAATTAATTCTTGTATCCCAATATTTCTATAAATCGCCTTAGTTAAATCAGTTAGGAATTCATTAGTACTTTGATAGTAGGTTTCACCAGCCTCACGTTCAGCGGGATTCTTAATGTAATGGCTTACACGCTCTAACAAAGAGTTTGCTTGGTTGGTGATGAAGATCCTTCTAGCGATAGACGGTTTTTTTACTAGCTCTGTCACTAGGCTAGGTTTGAACTGCCCAGTTAACTTAAGTAAACTGAGATGTCTATTTGCAAGGTAATCAGGTATTTGTGAAAACACAGAAGTAAAAAAGCAACCTTCTATATCTAGGAGACTGAGTTTATCGCAGCGTTTGATAAAATCTATCAATTCGCATTGAAATGTTTTTTCAACGGCATCTTCTATTAAGAAACGCGATGCATCTTCTAAACTCAGAACGTCCAATCTAGGTAAACAAATTTTTAATGCATTTAAATTTTGGGTTGGTATGGCGTTTATCAGTGAGGTGAGTGCTCTGTCGATATCAGCCTTTAAATCGTCAATCTGTATTTCGGGGTTAATCAAAACAAGTTGAAATTCACTGAGCAATTTACACTCAGGAAGTGTTTCAGCGATTGTATTCATGACCTGTATGATTTCGGATTCAAGGTTGTCTTCCTCTTCCTCTTCCTCATCTTCACTGATCTCAGAAATAAGGAAAACTAATTTTTTCAGTCGCGGCGCAATTTTATGAAAGATTTTACTTAAGCACTCTAGATTATCAGCGTTGTTCGAAGTAAGGTCGATATTGATCATCAGAGCATTAAGGTTTACGCATCCATTGAGCGTGGTTAACAAATCACGGGACAAGTTTCCTTCTATGAGTAATCTCAATCTGTTCGTAGTTAATGTGAGCTCAGTTGCTGCATAGAACGCTTCGATTGAGTTAATTTTTCCACGGGTAAATTGTTCAATGAATGAATTTGATAACGGCATTATTGTGCTCCCCAAAAATTAGACCAGTACCGTTACCCTTTGGTTTTAAACGGTTAGTTACTACAATGCGAATGAGTGTAATCCATTTCTTGTTCAGGTTAAGCAAGCGCTTTAGCGCCGTCTCAAAGCCTTACCGCCCTAAGAATGACTTTGAGACGGAGCGTCAACGATCCACTTCAGTTTGAACGGGCTCAGAAGAGATCTAACCGGTATGACTGAAATGGAAACGTTACTTCAAGTGAAGCATTGTAAAGGACGGGTTGACTAATGCCAATTAAATAATCATGTTGGTTTTTTGTTGGCTATTGTCGCTTCGACTATGTCATTGTGAACGCAGTAAAAAATCTCATTGATTTTGCTCCCAACTAGCGAGTTCGAGATCCTTCGCGGCGATCTCGATGACGTGTTTTTGCACGGAATGGCTTGGTTGTGTGTTTTTATGGCAAGTTACATTTCGCGACACCGACGCTTAGTCGCTGTCGCGAAATGATTTAGGCGATGATGGTGAATGTTTTTTTGAGATAATTTTGAATTTTACGATGAACGTTTCAATGTAGGCACGTTCATTGTAAAAATTGCAGTAAAATTTGCCTTATTGCCTTATTGCATTGTATGATGAAGGCATTGAAAAAACTGATAAGGACGCAGTATGTATTTTAATAAAATGAAGCACTATATTCGTGCGCAATTAAGTGTTGCTAAGATGACGAGTTCAATCGACACTTTCAGCCAGCCAGCCAGCCAGCCAGCCATTAATTGTAGTTTGTTCAAATTATTTTCCAAGCTTTATCTCTTTAATATCACTCATTGCAGCCCTGAGCTCCACCTTCACGCCAAGTAGGTGCTACCATGACTAATCCATGCGTACATGAAAGCAATAAACCCATTCTTGAATCAGAAAGACCTCGGTTGGTGTATCAGCCACCAACGTTAACACGCCTTCCCGACAGTGAAATAGGGACAGGTGCCACAGGCGTTCCTGAAGGCAATACCGGCTTATTAGAATCTTAGCGTGATTCAGTTAGATTCCAAGAGACCTATCTTGGTGAATGCCAGTCATTTTTATCGTGCCTCGCTTAATCCGCAGAGTACGGTTTATAGCTCTTCGTCCAATGAAGTCATACCCATTGCCTCATTTGAAGATGGGTTGAGGCCTGCGTGTTACCTCGCAGTATTTCATCCGTTTGCCCAAGTCGTTAAAAACGAAGCTACAGGCGAATGCCTGCTCGTTCGCGACCATTTAGGACTTCGCCCATTATATTACCAATATCAGTCAGGTCAGCTTGTTTTTGGCGACGCCATTCCCGACATCATCCGCCAATTACCCCAAACCCCCGCGTTACTTGATTCAGAAGTCAC
>CANJSM010000015.1 GCA_947477015.1 Legionellaceae bacterium | reverse complement strand
TCATGCATCGTGCCACCTCATCAAAATTTGAATGTGGCATTTGATCTTATTTCTTACTCCTCGTCAAATAAAACGAAATCTAATAGCTAGATTGTTGGGCCAAGGCCCAACCTACGGCAGGTTGATCAAATTTTAATGCGACAGCCGTGCGAGTAGCCTCTTGATCTATTGCAATTGTTTTGGGATCATAACGTCCTTACGCAGTCCTTAGGTATACTATGAGCAAGTTAACCGACATTCCAGTTGTTGTAGTCAGTGGCCAAAAATATAAAACCACACAAGGGGTTGTGGCCATTAAAGATGGTGTCAAATCAATCGATACAGCTCATCAACGACTACCCAAACCTAAATGGTTGCGCATTGTTAATCAGACGACCCCTAAATATGCTCATGTCAAAGAGCAAGTGAAGGAGCATCGTTTATCGACCGTGTGTGAAGAGGCCAAGTGCCCCAATATTTCTGAATGCTGGTCACACGGCACCGCGACGATTATGTTAATGGGGGCCATTTGTACACGTGCTTGCCGTTTTTGTGCGGTTGATACGGGTAACCCTCATGGGTGGCTGGATGCACAGGAGCCAGAGAATACAGCAAGAACAGTTGCTTTGATGAATCTTGATTATGTCGTGTTAACCTCAGTAAATCGTGACGATTTACCCGATGGTGGTGCGCAGCATTATGCGGATTCTATTCGTGCCATTAAAGCTAGCTCACCTAAAACCAAAGTGGAAGCATTAACGCCTGATTTTCAAGGTGTTGAAAAGGACATTGCGACATTACTTGATAGTGGTGTTGATGTGTTTGCACAAAACGTGGAAACAGTCGAGCGTTTAACCCATCCCGTGCGAGATAATCGTGCAGGCTATTGGCAAACGCTTCGTGTGTTGGCCTATGCCAAACAATATCGCCCAGATGTTCTTACAAAAACTAGTTTGATGCTTGGTTTAGGGGAAACGGACGAAGAAATCATCAAAACAATGGATGATATGCGTGCACATCAGGTGGATATTTTAACTCTTGGCCAATACTTGCAACCTACTAAAAATCATTTGCCTGTAGAACGATATGTGACCCCTGAAGCCTTTGCTGAATTACGTGAGATTGGGTTAAAAAAAGGTTTTTTTGAGGTCGCGTCTGGTCCACTAGTTCGCTCAAGCTATCGAGCCGATCGAATTTTCAAACAAGACAATTTAGGCTTGTAAGAAAATATAGTTCGAACGTAGTGAGTGGATTTTGGACAAAATATCGAACTAATACGGGCTCGGTCACGTGCTCGGGCCCGTATTAGTTCGGTTTTTTGTCAAAAGTCGAGGTGATGATTGGGTGATTTACCGTTATTTTTTCTTGGCTAAAATAACATCTATAACGTGCGTATCATGATACGGAAAGGTAAATATTTTACTAAACACTCGTTTCATGCGATCGATTAAAAGATTTTTAGGTAACATTTTTATCGATAAACTATTTAAAAACCAAGTTCCTTCAATGCCAAACATGGCCAGTTCATCAATGGTATTAAGTGTTATAGGAATGCGGATGCGTTGATGTTCAATGACTTCAAACTGGTGTTTATCAAACGCATTTAATAATTCGTTTTCACTACCGGCAACAGTGGTGTTTTTTACTACCGCTTTATAATAATGACCGACAATGCAACTTAATAGGGATTCTTTTGTGATGAATTCAGCAAGGTGTTGTTGAGCCATCGGGAATGAATCGTATGTTGTTGTGATCAGTGAAAAATATCCGTTGGAGCGTGTTAAAAGGTTTGCCTGTTTAAATAGGGCATCAATAGGAACATAAGCGTTAATGAAGTGCGCTAGCACCAAGTCTTGACTATGAAGCGGCAAATACTGGCTCGCATCAATGGCGCTCGCTTCGATCGCCGTTAATGACAGGGCCTCACTTGCATATTTGAGCATTTCGTCTGAGACATCGATGCCTGTAAAGTCTGCTTCAGGCATATGGTGCTCAAGCTTTTTAAGAAACGCACCGTCCCCGACCCCAAAATCAAGCACTTTATAATGAGCGCGTTTGCCTAAATTTTCTTGCGTAATTTGAGCAATAGCGCACGAATGGCTATCGGTTATCGAGCCAAAACAATCCGCAGTTGCGTATTGGCTGGCTAGGGTGTTGTACATGGCCTTCAAGGTCATGCAGGATTCCGGTTGTTAACTATGAATTAGAGTATATCGCCAATTCCACATAATTTGCGAATAATATTTTTAGGTGTGATTTTGTACTGATACGAAATGCTCGACTTTGTGAGTAACATGTAGGTTGATCAAATTTTAATGCGACAGCCGTGGTCGAGCATCGCGTACGGATAGACAGACCCGTAAATATGCTGTTAATCTAAGATAAACAATATATAAACGACAACTCATTCAGGAACCCAAAACTATGTCGATGATTGATGCAGTTGTGATTCGTATTACCGGTGATTCAGGTGATGGTGTGCAATTGGTTGGAGAACAACTGACCATCACGGCGGCTTTAACCGGTCGTGATGTGCGTACGTTACCTGATTTCCCTGCGGAAATTCGAGCGCCAGCAGGGACGGTAGCCGGCGTATCTGGTTTTCAGTTAGCCATGTCTGAGCGAGCTATTTTCACTGCGGGCGAGGAGCTTGACGTGTTGGTGGCTTTAAACCCTGCGGCATTAAAGAATTCTCTGCAATATTTAAAACACGGTGGACTGCTCATTCTAAATGAAGACAGCATGCAAGCTCGAGATTGGGAAAAAGCAGGCTGCAGTCCTGATATGCTTATGACCGCTACAGACCAGTATCAAGTGCTCTCTTTGCCCCTTATTACGCAAACACTGAAAGCGGTTGAAGGCGTCGATATTACACAAACCCATGCCAAAAAATCGAAAAATTTCTATATCTTAGGATTGGTATTGTGGTTATTTGATTTTCCAACCACTGATTCACTGGCTTTTATTGCGAAAAAGTTTAAAAACAAACCGTTGGTTGCTGAAGCCAATAAATTAACTCTCTTAGCAGGATACAATTATGCCATGACATTGGAATTGTCACGTCATCATTATATGTTAGGGCAAATGAATCGACCTCAGGGAGACTATCGTCAAATTACAGGGGTTGAAGCCGTTGCGTTGGCGATTGCAACTGTGGCTGTCTCTACAAAAACACCGATGCTTGTGTCTGGTTATCCAATTACTCCTTCGTCTAATATTTTGCATG
Organism: Legionellaceae bacterium; assembly: GCA_947477015.1. Taxonomy (GTDB): domain Bacteria; phylum Pseudomonadota; class Gammaproteobacteria; order Legionellales; family Legionellaceae; genus DDPF01. The sequence goes on along the minus strand of CANJSM010000015.1, from coordinate 28,728 downwards.
AATGCGCTAAACTAGGCGATTATGGTGTGCAGCTGCTACAGGCAGAAGATGAAATTGCCTCGATTTGTGCCTGCATTGGTGCAGCGTTTGGTGGTTCTTTAGCGTTGACGTGTACTTCAGGTCCAGGTCTTGATTTAAAAAGCGAAAGCTTAGGTTTGGCTGTAGTGAGTGAATTACCGCTGGTGTTAGTGGATGTTCAGCGCGCAGGGGCCTCTACTGGGATGCCTACTAAAACAGGCCAAAGTGACCTACGTCAAGCGTTATACGGTCGACACGGTGAGGCACCCCTCCCAGTTTTAGCTCCCATGACGCCAGCAGATTGTTTTACCACAATTATTGAAGCGTTTAGTATAGCTGTTAAATTCATGACTCCTGTTATTGTGCTGATGGATGCATACCTTGCTACTGCGGCGCAGCCGTGGAAAGTGCCTGAGCTGGATTCTTTAGACCTTCCTATCGTAACCTACAATCGCCATCCAAAACCTTTTCAACGCGATGAACATTTGGGTCGCAGTTGGAATAAGCCTGGCACTGAAGGATTTATTTATCAGTTGGGAGGTCTGGAAAAACAAGGTGAGGAAGGGCGTGTGAGCTATGATGCAAATAATCATCAAAAAATGGTGGCTTTACGTGAACAAAAGATAGCACAAATAGCAGCAGACTATTCTCAATTACAGGTTGAAGGCGATCCTCAAGCGAAGGTTTTGTTGATTGGCTGGGGAAGCACCTATGGCAGCTTAAAGTCGGCTCTTCTTGAATGTCAATCAGAGGGGTTGCATATTGCATTGGTGCATCTACGTCATTTGAACCCGTTACCAGAAGATTTAGGCCCGTTATTGAAGGCCGCGAAACATATTCTAGTCGCAGAATTAAATACCGGCCACTTATGTCAGTTATTGCGAGCAAAATATTTGGTCGATGCAAAATCAATAGGCTTGTGCAACGGACAACCGTTTACCACAAGCTATCTCGTTAATGCCATTAAAATGGAAGTGACTCATGAACAAGCCAGCCTATGCGCGTGAAGATTTTACCAATGATAACGAAGTTCGTTGGTGTCCTGGATGTGGTGATTATGCCATTTTAATGGCGTTGCAGCGATTACTTCCTGAACTTGGCCTTCCTCCGGAACAGCATGTGTTTGTTTCTGGAATTGGTTGTGCTGGGCGTCTTCCCTATTATATGAACACGTATGGGTTTCATACGATTCATGGTCGCGCGCTGGCAGTGGCGACGGGTTTAAAAGCCATGCATGATGAACTATGTGTCTGGGTGATCACAGGTGATGGCGATGCGCTGAGTATTGGTGGCAATCATTTGATTCATGCCTTGCGCCGTAACGTGAACCTGAATGTTTTACTGATTAACAACCAAGTTTATGGTTTAACTAAAGGCCAGTTTTCTCCAACGTCTCAACCAGGACAAATCACTAAAACGTCTCCTAAAGGCGTGAACATGCAGGCCGTTAATCCCTTGTCACTTGCTTTAGCCTCTGGTGCAACGTTTGTTGCTCGTGCAGTTGATAAAGATCCCGTACATTTGGCGTCAGTCCTTAAACAGGCCTATGAACACCCTGGTTGTTCATTTGTGGAAATATACCAAGACTGCAATATCTTTAACAACGGTGCATTTGATGAGTTTTCATTAAAAGCCAATCGTGCCGAAAATACGGTGCAATTAACGCATGGCCAGCCGTTATTGTTTGGTAAAGACAGTGACAAAGGTCTCGTTGTAAAGAACGACAAATTACACCGTGTAGACCACGAAGAAGCAAAAGACTATCACCACGATTCGCATAATTTTTTAGCAGCCATGCGCTTGGCTAATTTAAGCTTTCCAGAATACCCTGTACCATTAGGAGTTTACTATCAGGAAACTCGTGAAACATATACTTTGCCTTGTGATATAAAAAAAACACCGGCTGATTTGCCAGCTTTATTTCGAGCTAAAGCGAGCTGGCAACAAGGCTAGGTCGTGTTACAAGAGAGAGGTAACTAAACCCAATTGCCGTCCAAGCGCTTTTTGGCGTGGTTTGGGAGGCAGGGCTGGTGTCCCAATCCATAATATCTTTGAATATTGCTGAAGGTTCAGGGGAATTCTTTCTGGTGTGTCCTTGTTGATTATTCTGTTAGGACAAGCAACATAAGGATTTTGAGGTCATGGTGTGTTCTGTATATCCAGTTGGACATTACAACAATCATCTGCTTTCAGATGGGAGTTTGGTTTACCATGTTAACCATCGTTTTCCTGATGTACTGACCTCATTTGATGATGCCCGCCATCTTACCTTGTGGGCTAATCACGTTCAGCCGTTTGGCTGTGCTGTTGTTAATCCTGATTCCAGCGAGGTTATTTTAGCTCGAGATCACTTAGGTCTTGTGCCCCTGTATTATTGTCATCATCAGGGTAAACACTTGATTTTCGGAGAGAGCATCCCTGCGATTTTAGCGCAATTGCCCTCGACGCCGAAGCTTCTTGAACACCAGATTGACATGCTATTTTCAGAAACAAAGCATTATTCAGATGAAACCCTCTACCAAGGCATATACCGTGTGGAGCCGGGGCATCTGATGCATTTTAAAGCCGATGGATCAGTGGTCAAAAAAGCATTTTGGCAGTTGGAGCCTCATGGGGCGGTGCTGCACTATGATAATGATCAAGACTACCTCGATCATTTTACCCAGTTGATGACCGAGGCTATTCATCATGCAACCGATCATCACAGTAACATTGCCGCAGAATTCAGCGCAGGACTTGATTCCAGTGCGGTGTATTGCGCAGCCGCAAATATCAATATCAAACCGATGCTTTATATGCATGTTGCAAGTCCCGGCACAAAAGCTGCGGAGGTATACAATGCATCTTATGAAAACGCATTTATTGAACAGTATCAATTGACAGGCATACAAAAGATAGGTGCGGATGGCTTTGACCCGCTTGCAGTGTTTCGTGAACATGCAGCTTTGTTTGCAGGCCCTGCACCTTATCTATTTTTTATGTTTGCTAATCGTGTTCATCGTGCCGTTGAGGCTGGCCGTCATCCTATTTTGTTATCTGGATTTGGTGGGGACCAAGGCGTTTCAGGACAAATTCCGCTTAATTTTTGTATGCCCCAGTTGATTCATCAAGGTCAATATCGGCAAGCTCTTCGAGAACTAAGACGCATCAAAGGCATCAAAAAATACTTACACTTTGCGAAGTTTATGCATCCTGAACTGTACGATGCGGCCATGAAAATGAACGTTTTGAAGCGGCAGTTAAAAAATAGTTTTCGCTCCAAAGCAGCCAAAGAGTCCTGCCTTATACACCCCTATCAACGTGATTATTATTCCAGTGTACGAGAAGGGGAGTGGTCTTTATTACAAGGCCCCAATAGCCATGAAGTTCGCATGAGAATTGAGTATAGCAGTTTGGTGAGCAAGACCATGGGCTTTGAGTATCGTTACCCATTACTCTATCCCAAGTTACTTGAATTTATAGTAAGCCTGCCTTTAAATCAAAAACGTCGAGAAGGTTGTGATCGTTATTTAATACGCCAATACCTGTCACAATTTCTCCCCAAAGAGGTTTTTGGCGCTTATCGGAAAAAAGAAGGATTGGGCATTGTGTCTAGCACGTTTGATTTCTTTCAGAAGAATTTTGAGCAAGGCTGTTATCAAGAAGAATTTAAAGACATTCCATATTCTCAACTGGTTCGCCATAGCGAGCCGTCAATTTTTTTAAGAAATAATATTAAGGGGTATATGTTGAAACAAGAGTTTAGACAGCAGGACATGCAAAATGACACGTTGCATCTACCTTGTGAAAAGCGCATTTGGCATGCTCCTAAACTTGAGCCACTCGGGCTTGAGGATATCGAGGGAGGTTCATTGATTCTGCAAGAAAATACTAATGGTCTACCGAGTGCTTCATGAGCCTTTGCTTTTTTCAAAGAATGTGCGGTGAGCACTCACAAAAACAAAAGGAATGGCATGCATGAAAAATGATAGGAATCACAAGGAAGTTCAAACACGACATGACCCAACAATTATTTCCATCACGGGTGATAACACCAACACCGTGTATGCAACGCTTTCAGTAGCGGTTCCTTGGGTGACCAATGGTAACGTGAATGCAATGGTCCAAGACACTGCGAGCCACCGTTTATATGTTGGCGGCGCGTTTACAAACGTAGGTGGAGTGACTCGCAATAATATCGCACATATCATTAACGACTATAGCGATGATCCAACGTTTAACCCCAATGCTAAGGCAACCGTTAATACACTCGCTATCAACGGTAGTACGATTTATGCCGGAGGCAGCTTTACCACCATTGGCAATCTACCCTCAGGATTTTTTTCAATCATTACGCAGTAACTCTTGACCTAGCCACTTTGTGTGTTAAACATTAAGTGGCAGTCTTTGCTATCATATAACTACATATTCATGTAGAATGAATGCTAACAAGGAGGTGTATTGATGGCATTTGTTCCCTATTTTGTTCTTGGCCCTACAGGATTGATGGGCTTGGTTGGATTGTTACATGGAGCCGATCGCACGATACCTACGCCTAATGAAGATTGGAAAACAGCAACTCTTGATTTACTTATTCCGGCGTTTAATGAAGAAAAAACTATCCTCCTCTGTTTAGCCTCCATTCAGCGGCAGTCTTTAAAGCCGCGTCAAATTTACCTGTACGATGATCATAGCAATGACAAAACCATTGAGTATGCAAAATCTTTTGCCGAGTTAAATTCTATCCAGCTAAAGATTGTTAGCAGGGGCGATCATTCGGGTAAAACGCCGTCCGTGTGTTATGCAGCAGCCGCAAGTGATGCGGATGTTTTGGCTGTAGTAGATGGCGACACACTCTTGAAGTCAGATAACTATCTTGAGCGCCTTGTACAAGAGCTATATCAAGGTGTAGGCATAGCGTGTGCTTGCGGGTTTGTTTTACCTCTGGCTGAAGGGGATAGAAACGCCGCGCGTGAGTTGGGGAATCTAGATACCTATAGGCAGTTGCATCCAGATGTTCAGTTTTCGCCAGATCAAACACGATTTCAAACAGCTCAACGTGCGTTAACCAACGTATATCGAGAAGAATTGTATCTTTTTTTACATCGATTTATTTATCGGGGTGAAATGACTTTTTTTGGTACTTTGATTTTTCCGGTCGGGTGCGCGGTTGTCTATAGGCGAGTATATTTAAAAACCATGTTAGATCACTATACGACAATTTTTGGATATGATTTAACCACCTCCGAAGATATTTTTTTTGGATTTGCGCTGGCTGATCAGGGCTATAGAAATATTTCTGTGCCTGATGTGTATGCCTTAACAACAGAACCGAGATTTTTTAGATTATTTCCACAGATTTTTAAGTGGTCCTCTTCTTTTTTACAAAGCTGTTATTACTTTGATAATCTGTTCTATACGCCATTTAAATACCCAAGGATTTTGATTCAATCCATCAAGAATAAGTTTAATCCTCAATACACCCATCAAACTGATAAGCGAAAAATTAAAGAAGCTTACCGACAAGCGTTTGGTGTTGAATACACTAAAAAATATGGACGAAAAATTGGTTGGTTTGTCTTTACTACCGCGTTTGAAAAAGTATCCTACCCGATGTTTATTCTTATTTTCATGATATTAGGATTATGGGTGCCTTTACTGATTACACTCGGGGCTGAAGTGTTGCTCTATACGATCATCATTACGGCTATGCACAGTAATCGCCGCATCAGAAACTTTTTTAAGGCCATTGTATTTACACCGATTAGATACTCGCAAATCATGTTTGATTTGATTGTCATTGCCTGTTTTATTAGCGATCTCTGGCTGACGAATAATCGTCGTTGGAGAAAGTGATGACAAAGCATGCGTTAGCGGGCCTAGCTCTATTGCTAACGCTGTGTTTAAACCCTGTTTTTTGTGAGACCATAATCCCTGGCGAAGGCTTGCAAGCAGAGGGGAATGGTGAATGGCAAACGGCTGTTTCAATCTACCTTGATGCTTTATTGAAAACCCCAAATCGCGTGGATCTTTGGTTAAGAGTCGCCAGTATTGAGCATCATTTGAAACATGATGCGCTAACCATCAATGCCTACCGTCATGCATTGTCTTATCAGCCAAATAATCCGGCATTGCATAAAACATTATCCGAACTCTATGCAGGAGCTAATCAACCGGTGAACGCATTGCTTGAAATCAATGAAGCCATTAAATTAAAGCCTAATGACCTTGATTATCTTGCAGCAAGGGCAAAGATTGCGAATTGGAATAATCAATACGGCATGGCAATGGAGAGTGAGAAGCGAATTCTTGCGCTTTCGCCTACGAACAAACAAGCCTTAGAAGGCCTGTCATTGATTGAAAGCATTCTCAAAAAATCCGAAGTCATGCCCGCATCAAAACCCATCAGTGCATTAGATCAACTGATTAATCAATCCAATGAAGCAGCGCTTTTGCACCATTATGATAATGCGGCGATCTATATGAAAAAAGCCATTGCGTTATATCCCAATGACGCCATGTTATATAAAAACCTGGCTGAAATTTATGCCACAGCACAGCAACCAGCACAAGCTTTGCTGGCTATTAATCATGCCTTAGTGATAACGCCTAATAACCTAAATTATCTGCGTACCAGAGCTATATTGGCGGCTTGGAACAGTGATAAAACTCAAACCTTGGATAGTTATGACCGTATTTTACAATTAAAACCAGATGATGAAGATGCTTTGTTAAACCGGGCGCATACTTTGGCATGGCTTGCGAGAACCGATGCGGCCTTATCAGCCTATCAAGACCTTCTCAGCTTATATCCGACATCGACAGAAGGGTGGATCCAATACGCTGAAGCCCTGTCTTGGACGTCAAATTACTTAGGTTCTTTTGATGCGCTTAGGCACTATCAGCAGTTGAAAGGAGAGACCCAACGATATTGTGAAGTAAAAGCAAGAATATTAGCGCTAGTGGGGCGCTTTAAGTCGGCTCTGGCGATAAATAATCCTCTTGTGAATAAAGAACCGCTCAATTCCTACGTGTTGTCCACCGAAGTGACGGCGTTAATTCGAGCCAATCAAATTACAAAAGCACTTATTTATTTAAAAAAACTCGACCAAAACGAATTGCATGCGACCCGTATAACGGCTAATCCCTCTGCAGGGCCTTCTCCGTCCGAACGGCGCGAGGTCAAGTCAAAATCTACAGAATCAAGTATAAAAAATATGACGCTACTGCCACTGCGATCTAATATTAATCTTGAAGGCGACTACACGAGCGCGTCAGACACTACTCGCATACAAGATTTTCCTGTTAGTGCGCAGTATTTTTTAAGCCCCACAACCAGCTTATTGTTTCAAGGACTGTATGAGCGAGCCACCGCTATGCCTAGCAGCGGACTTGGGCCAGTTGATGGCAATAAGCACTCTATTCTCGATGACAGCGCTAAAATTGGCTTGACAACCCAAGTTGAGAGTTTGAATTTAAAAGGATTGGTTGGCGGATTACACATTCAAGGTAAAAATAATCATGGAATTTACTATGCAGCACTCAACACGAATCTTGGTGAAAAGGCACAAGTCACGTTTGAATCCCTTCATGATCTATACAGACCTTATCTCGTTCCGCAAACCCCAAAATTAATTTCCTTACAAATCATGGAAACCCGTTTTGCAACATCATTGCAATGGCAGCCTTTTGTACAAAAATACCTCAACGCGACGTTGTCCTATTCTGAATTAACCGATAATAACAGCTATACACACATCAACGTATGGCCTAAGGCGCGCGTGTATAACTCTCAACATTGGTTGGTGACTGTAGGTGTCGATGGCGACTTCTGGCGCTATCGTCGCCGTGCCACAGATGGGTATTACTCACCTAAAGTGTTTAATGGTTATGAAGGCACGGTGGAGCTCTATTATGCTCAATCAGAAAACATAGGTTATAGCCTCTCAGGTGGATTTGGGGCTCAAAAAGATGAGCTTCTGCCGCATTATTTTTATGAAGAAGATTTGGCTATTCAGATGTTCATGGGGATTTTTACCGATTGGCAGCTTCAAGTGAAGGCAGGTTATACCTTGCGTGAGAATAACATCAAAACTTATTATTGTTGGACCACAGGGGCTACGTTAACTAGGCGTTTTTGACCAGGGGTGTTATGAATATTTTAATCACAGGCGGGGCGGGATTCATCGGTTCGCATTTAGTTGAGCACCATCTAAACCTTGGCGACCATATCTGGGTAGTGGACGACTTGAGCACGGGATGTGAAGAAAACATTGCGCCATTTCAAAGCCACTCGCTGTTTCATTTTGAACAAGACAATCTGTTGACGTGGAGCAAGCTACCTGAGAAAGTACTCTGGGCCGATCGTATTTATCATTTGGCTGCAAAGGTGGGCATGTATCAGTTGTTAGCCAGTCCAGTTGACACGCTCACCACAAATGTTTTAGGCGGGGAGAGACTATTACGAGTGATGCATGACTGTGAATCCAAGGCACATCTTGTGGTTGCATCCACCTCGGAAATCTATGGACCTACCCATGCTTTGCTATTAAAAGAAGACGATATGCTGTTGTTTAAATCCTCTGCTCAAAGCAAATGGGCTTATGCCAGCAGTAAATTTATCGAAGAAGTTTTTTCATTGGCTTATGCGCGAGAAAAAGGGCTGAAGGTCACCTTGGTGCGACTGTTTAATACCATAGGACCGCGACAAAATAGTCGATACGGCATGGTGGTTCCCAGATTTGTTGAGCAGGCTGTTTCAAATGCGCCGATTACGGTGTATGGTACAGGCGATCAATTGAGAAGTTTTTGTGATGTGAGGGATACAGTTCTGGCGCTGGATGCTGTTGCTAATCAACCCTTTCTGATGGGGGAAATCATTAATCTTGGACAGGATCAGCCGGTAACGATGAATCAATTGGCGTTGATTATCAAACGTTTGGCAAACAGTGATTCCATGATTAAACATCTTGATTATCAAGAAGCGTATGGTCAAGAATACGAGGACATCCTATATCGAAGGCCTGATCTCACTAAATTTTATCATCACACCAGGTTTCAATATAAATGGACGCTAGAGCAAACCTTAATGGATTTAATTCAACGCGAGCAAGGAAGAATAACATCATGAACGATTTTTCTTACGATGAGTATATTCAATTGATTGAAACCCTTTCGTCGGTTATTCCGGTGCTTGATTTTGCCGAAATAACGCCTCAAACGGATTCATTTTTTATAATAAGGCATGATGTAGAGTTCTCAATCGAGAGGGCGTATGCATTAGCTAAAATTGAACATGACCTGTTGGATATTAAATCCAGTTACTTTTTTCAAGTTAGAAATTACGCATACAATCCTTTGGCTTATCACAACATTGAATTAATACAAAAAATACATCAAATGGGCCATGAAATTGGTTTGCACGTCAATGCGGGTGGAGTGATAGATCTTAACCAGTTGACTGGATTGATAAGAAAGGATGTCGCTATTCTGGAAACAGTATTGGAGTTGCCAGTTGATCGCTTCTCTTTTCATCGGCCATCCCAGAGCATGTTAGCAGCAAATATTAAACTAGAAGGCTTGCTCAATGCTTATGATCCTCTGTTTTTTAATTTTCATCCAGATCGTAGGTTGGGCCTTGGCCCAACACCAACACCAAACCTACATAATGCTCAAAAAATCAAACATCCCACTATGTCGAGTGTAAACGTTCATTATTTTTCCGACTCAGAGCATCAGTGGAAATATGGACACCCCTTGTTAGCCTTGGAACAAAACGCTAAAAAAATCCAGTTATTGGTGCATCCTTATTCGTGGTCCAAGCAAGGCTTAAATAATTATCAGAACTTTAAAGGTTTAGTTCAAGAAAAACACTTTCAATTGATGCAGTCAATGCAGACTGAATGTCGAAATTTTCCTAATGAGCTGATAAGCCATGAAAAAATATAACGTCACGGTGTTTGGTGTCAAAGAAACCACAAAAATCATCATTGAACATTTATACCATTCTGGCATTCAAGTTGATCTCATTGTTAGTATTGATCCAATTGTTCTTGAAACCAATGATGTTTCTGATTACATGGATTTAAAGGACACGGCTACCATGGTTGGGGCTGACTATTTTTGTGTAAAAGACTACTCAAGGCTCACCTTAGAGACAGGCTTTTTTGACAGCCACGCATTTGAGATAGGCATTGTCTATGGATGGCAACGGCTTATACCTGAACATATCCTTAACAAATTTAACCAAGGGGTGTTTGGCTTTCATGCTAGTCCTGATTTATTACCGCAAGGTCGAGGTCGATCTCCTATGAATTGGGGGCTTATATTAGGAAAGACGCTGATGTATAACCACTTGTTTCGATATAATTCAGATGCCGATGCAGGGGATGTGTATTCAATAACCCCCTTTGAGATAAACGCCCATGACACGATATTAACGCTACTGTATAAATCGCTAATGATTGCAAAGAAAGAAATCATTCAATTGATTACAGATGCCAAACAGGGTGCTCTAAGCCTAACACCCCAAAAGGGCACTCCCTATTTTTTTCCAAAGCGCTCCCCCGATGAAGGTCTTATTGATTTTGGCACTCAGAGTACAATGGAGATTGTAAATTTAATTAGAGGCGTCACTAAACCGTTTTCTGGCGCTTTTTGTTTTACAAAAAAAGGGGTAAGAGTCGTGATTTTTGAAGCGTGGGAATTTGATGCGCGGATTGATTTTTCAAGCCATGAGCCTGGAGAGGTGATTGATCATCTATATGATATGCCTATCGTGAAAACCATTGATGGGAGCATTATTATCAAACACTATGAAGGCACGAACCTTACGCCCACTGACCGGTTGATTTCACATGAACACAATTAAAGACACACGATTTCTTCGGGGCATTACCTTAATTGAAATGCTATTAATCCTAATGCTTCTGGCTACTTTTTCAGCCATTTGTTATCGATTGTACTCAGTATACGCACCACATCCGCAGGCTGTAAAAACATCACAATCCTTGTTAAGTGTAAAAAACGCATTGAAATTTTACAAACTAGATAATGGACGCTACCCAACCACTGAACAAGGTCTGTCTGCATTAGTCACTAAGCCAACCACTCAACCCATTCCTCAACACTGGATACAATATTTAAAAACCATTCCGGTTGATTCAGTGGGACGGCCTTATCATTATAGGAGTCTTGGTAGTAAGGATGAAATAGAGGTTTACTCGCCATCTTCTGGGAGTTTTTAGTGGTGAGGGGGAGTGGGCCTGCGAGACGCCGCTAAAGCGGCTCCTCAGGCTAGGTGATTACTTAACTTAAAATCTCATCGGGCATCGTAATATTAAGTTCCAAAACAGAACTATCGCCCATGCGCTCCAAATTCACGCTGACCTGGTCGCGATTGATTTGAACGTATTTAGCTATAACGGCAATGATTTCTTCCTGTAATTTAGGTAAATAATCTGGCTTGCCGTTTTTATTTCGCTCGGTGCGCTCATGCGATATGATGATCTGTAATCGTTCCTTGGCAACGGACGCCGTTGAGTTGTTACGTTTACGTAAGTAATTGAAAATACTCATGCTGTAGCATCCTCCTTGGATTTAGTGAACAAACGACGCAAAATTCCTTTTCGCTCGCAATGAATAAAACGCATGGGTCTGTCTTCACCCAAGAACCGTGCAATGGCGTCTTGGTATGCAGGACCTGCATCACTGTTTTCGTCCAAAATAACAGGTGTTCCAGTATTTGATGCTTTAAGAACAGCTTTAGATTCAGGAATGATACCAATCAATGGAATGGCTAAAATATCTTTAACATCCTGAACCGATAGCATCTCACCTTTTTCAACACGCTCTGGATCATATCGTGTGAGAAGGAGATGTTCTTGAATGGGTGGACGGCCTTCAATCGCGCGTTTTGTTTTGCTAGCTAAGATTCCTAAAATTCTATCAGAGTCTCTAACTGACGATACTTCAGGATTAGTGACCACAATGGCGTGATCAGCAAAATACATCGCCATTAAAGCACCTGCTTCAATGCCCGCAGGCGAATCACAGACGATGAATTCGAATTCTTTGGACAGTTCGTCAAATATTTTTTCAACGCCTTCGATGCTTAACGCGTCTTTGTCGCGTGTTTGAGAGGCTGGAAGAATAAATAATCCAGGGATACGCTTGTCTTTTATGAGCGCTTGATTTAGAGTGGCTTCACCGTTGATAACATTAATAAAATCATACACTACACGGCGTTCACAACCCATGATGATATCAAGATTTCTTAAGCCAATATCGAAATCGATAACAACTGTTTTGTGACCTCGCATTGCAAGACCCGAAGAGATAGCAGCAGAAGAAGTGGTTTTTCCCACTCCGCCTTTTCCAGAAGTTACGACGATAATTTTAGCCAAGACTAAGCCCACCTTTTGTCGATAATTATAGTTATCATCAGTGTACACGTTAAAGTTCGTTTAATTCAATAGGTATTTGAACAAAAAAAATTGTCATTTTTAAAAATGATTGTACAATAAGGGATCTTAATCATTTCGGAGTATGAAATGTCACTCTCTATCGTTCAGAAAGCCTTTACTTTTGATGATGTCTTGTTGGTTCCTGCACACTCGATGGTTTTGCCTAAAGAAGTTTCTCTCAAAGTGCGTTTAACGCGCGAAATTGAATTGAATATGCCTTTGATATCAGCCGCAATGGATACGGTTACAGAAGCCAGACTAGCCATCGCAATGGCGCAAGAAGGTGGTATTGGTATTATTCATAAGAACATGAATATTTTGGCTCAAGCTGAAGAAGTGCGCCGTGTTAAAAAGTTTGAAAGTGGCATGGTCAAAGATCCCATTTCTGTTGCACCCACACTGACTGTTCAAGAATTACTGCAAATCATGGCGAAATATAATTTCTCAGGTGTTCCGGTTGTGGATGGAGAGAAACTGATAGGCATTGTGACGAGTCGTGACATCCGTTTTGAAACCAATTTATCTCTCCCAGTGTCTGCCGTCATGACGCCTAAAGATCGTTTAGTCACGGTCAAAGAAGGGGCTGGTCGTGAAGAGATCCGCAGTTTGCTGCATAAACATCGCATTGAAAAATTACTAGTCGTCAATGACGCGTTTTATCTGCGTGGTTTGATCACCGTCAAAGATATCCAAAAAGCCAAAGACAACCCTTATGCATGCAAAGACAGCTCTGAACAATTGCGTGTAGGGGCTGCTGTTGGTGTGGGTGAGGGAACCAATGATCGAGTAGCCGCTCTGGTTGACGCCGGTGTGGATGTCATCATTGTAGACACGGCACACGGGCACTCTCAAGGGGTTTTGTCACGCGTGAAGTGGATCAAAACGAATTTTCCTGACGTGCAAGTCATCGGCGGCAATATTGCCACTGCTGCGGCTGCTTTGGATTTGGTTGCAGCCGGTGCGGATGCGGTTAAAGTCGGTATAGGACCTGGTTCTATTTGTACAACGCGCATTGTCACAGGTGTTGGTGTTCCCCAAATCACAGCGATTTCTAACGTGGCTTCTGGACTAAAAGGCCAAGTTCCTGTGATTGCAGACGGGGGCATTCGCTTTTCTGGTGACGTCTGTAAAGCCCTAGCTGCAGGCGCTAATACCGTAATGCTTGGTGGCATGTTTGCCGGTACAGAAGAATCTCCCGGTGAAATTGAATTATACAAAGGCCGCACCTATAAAGGCTATCGAGGCATGGGATCAATTGGCGCGATGGCCCAGTCAGAAGGATCAAGTGATCGATACTTCCAAGATGTGAATCAAGGTGCTGAAAAATTGGTGCCAGAAGGCATTGAAGGCCGTGTTCCTTATAAGGGTCCTGTTCATTCAATTATTCATCAGATGCTGGGCGGTTTGCGTTCTTGCATGGGCTACACGGGCTGCGCAACAATCAGTGAGTTGCATGAAAAAGCTGAATTTGTTGAGGTCACGAACGCTGGCATGCGCGAATCTCATGTGCATGATGTCAGTATTACCAAACAAGCCCCTAACTATCAAGTTGACAATTAATACCTATGAAAAACATTAAACAAAAGCCATTAATTATTCTGGATTTCGGTTCTCAATACACGCAACTGATTGCTCGGCGGGTGCGTGAGATGGGTGTGTATTGCGAGATTCATCCTTTCGATATAGACGTAGCACGTTTAAAAGCACTTATGCCTTGTGGCCTTATTTTATCAGGTGGACCATCAACCGTTACCCTCGATGACACCATTCGTGCGCCAGAGTGGGTGTTTGAATCAGGTCTTCCTGTGTTGGGTATTTGTTATGGTATGCAAACCATGGCCGTACAGTTGGGTGGCCAAGTCGCATCTTCAGATATTAGAGAATATGGTTATGCTGAGCTGGTGTTGCAAGGGCATTCTCAACTATTCAATAACATTGAGGACAGAATTGATTCTCAAGGTATGGAATTGTTGGATGTTTGGATGAGTCATGGAGACAAAGTGACCGTTCTACCTCCAGGCTTTGCAACCATTTGCAGCACACGAAATGCGCCCATTGCAGGTATGGCGAATGAATCTCGTCATTGGTATGGATTGCAGTTTCATCCTGAGGTGACACATACCACGCAAGGTTTACGAATTTTAAAACGTTTTGTTGTTGAAATCTGTCAGGCGGTCACAACTTGGACTGCAGGTAATATCGTTGACCGAGCCGTTGAAAACATCCGTCAGCAAGTGGGTAATCAAACGGTATTGCTGGGGCTTTCTGGAGGCGTTGACTCATCTGTAGTAGCTGCTTTACTGCACCGGGCGATAGGAGATCAATTGGTGTGTGTGTTTGTAGACACAGGCCTGTTGCGTCTTCATGAGGCTAACCAAGTCATGGCGATGTTCGGTCAACACATGGGCATTAAAATAATTGCGGTAAATGCTGAAGATAAGTTTTTAACAGCGCTTCATCAAGTGACATGCCCTGAGGAAAAACGAAAAATTATTGGTCGAACCTTCATTGAGGTGTTTGACGAAGAAGCAAAAAAATTACCGGACGTAGCATGGTTGGCGCAAGGGACTATCTATCCGGATGTGATTGAATCAGCAACGGTTAATAAAAACGGTGAATCACATGTGATTAAATCACACCACAACGTGGGTGGTTTACCTGAAACAATGACATTAAAATTACTTGAACCCATCCGTGAATTATTTAAAGATGAAGTACGTACCATGGGCTTGGAATTAGGTTTGCCTTATGAAATGGTGTATCGGCATCCTTTTCCAGGACCAGGATTGGGTGTGCGTATTTTGGGTGAAGTTAAAAAAGAGTATGCTGATATTTTACGCCGTGCTGATGCCATTTTCATGGATGAGTTACGTCATGCGGGTTTGTACGACAAAGTTAGTCAAGCCTTTGCGGTGTTTTTACCGGTTAAAAGCGTTGGTGTGATGGGGGACGGTAGACGGTATGACTATGTTATCTGTTTAAGAGCTGTCGAAACCACGGACTTTATGACGGCCCATTGGTCGCACCTTCCTTGGGATTTTTTAGGACAAGTATCTAATCGAATTATCAATGAAGTGGCTGGCGTATCGCGCGTCACATATGACATATCCGGGAAACCACCTGCCACGATTGAGTGGGAATAACGATTGTGACAATATGACTGATGCTTTTTGGATGCAACAGGCTTTAGATTTAGCCAACAGGGCTTATACTGAGGGTGAAGTCCCTGTTGGTGCTGTATTGGTGAGTGATCAAAATCAGCTTTTGGGTCAAGGTTGGAATCAAGTGTTGCAATTACGAGATCCAACGGCGCATGCTGAAGTCATGGCCATCAGAGATGCTTGCCAACACTTGGATAATTACCGGCTTTTAAATGCAACGTTATATGTCACACTTGAACCGTGTTGTATGTGTGCTGGGGCACTTGTGCATGCTCGCATTAAACGAGTAGTATTTGCTACCCGAGACTGGAAAGCTGGTGCAGCTGGCTCTGTATATAATCTTTTACAAGGGTATCCATTGAATCATCAAATACAGATTGATGAGGGGTTATTGCAACATGACTGTGCTTTGTTGCTAACAAATTTTTTTAAAACGCTGCGGTAGGAATTGTTGTTGGATAGAAATCTATCGGTCGAAAGACCACCCCGTCAAGACAATGGTGCGGTTATTTGTGAGGAAGGTAGAGATTTGATTGGTCAACAAACCCTGATCCAATTAAGTTTAACGGCACTTCAGCTCAATGATTTGTTTGCTTTGCAGCGATTAGCGACAACAGCTTCGTCTCTATTAAATACTGATTTGTTTCCAAATAAAGCCTTTGCTATTCATAAGGCCGCAGAGTATGACTCATTTGAAGTGGTGCGCTTTCTATTACAGCAATTTCCTGAGCAACTTAATCAGATGGATGAATTTGGGAAAACGCCACTGTTTTTTGCAGCCGCGCATGGACATACTAAACTAGTTAAGTATCTGATTGGGCTGGGAGCTCAGCTGGATACAGCTGTCAATGAATCTGGCAAAGGGTTTTGCGGTTCCACGGCTATTATCAGTGCAATGGCTGGCAACCACCATTCTGTAGTAGTTGCATTGTTTAATGCTGGCGGTTTAACACTGCAAATACTAGAAAAATTGCGATTTTATTTGGTGGCGTTAAAATGGTCAATCGAGCAAAATCACACCATTATTCTCGACTGTTTGTTGACAATAGTCCCATTTAATTCGCTGGATATAAAATACCAAGTTGAACTGATGTCCATTGCTTCGCAAAGCAGTACCCTTGATTTGATTAAACTGTTGGCGTTTCGAAATAAAGAGCTGCTTGAACTACCCAATAAACATGGAATAACACCTCTATATTGGGCGTGCTGTAGAGGAGAAATTGATTTTCTTGACTTATTGATCGATAACGGCGTAAATGTTGATAAACACTGTACGCAACAAGGCAATCGATTTTTTGAAAAACCAATGTACTTGGTTGCGCATGCTCGCAAACATTTTGCTGTTGCCAGCAAAATACTTCATAAGATATTTAATTTAGAAGAGGAAAAAACGGTATTTGACTTCATTGAAAGCGGGGATGATGCGCTTGAATATGCTTTGTTGAGTCCAGTTAATGCCCGACTAATTTTGAATACTCCGAAATTCTTAAAGTTAATTAAAAGATCTGGTGGGCACCTTGCATCACAATCAGTAGGATTCTATAAAACCGTGAGCACGCGGCGCCCGTCATTTTTCGCAGACATCAATATCAATACGGGTGAATCAGAAATCTATACGGAAGTTCGTGCGCTTGGGGCAGGGAGCAACGGTTCAGTCAGAGAGTTTAGCGATCAAATACGTCAAAAATCAATTGCTGTGAAGACACCTCGAGAGAAATGGTTTGTTACCAATAATTTTTCTGATGAAATTGAGGTGGCTACACGAGAGATGCATTTTATGAAGCGTGCTTACGGCTTAAGTGACATAAAAGAGTGTCAGTCATTCACTCTTAGCCGCTTGAGTTATACGGGAAAAAATGAATTTACCCTTAGAAAAATCATGCGCTATGTAGGTGAACATACCGTTGAAAAGGTATTGAAATACCCCCTGCCCCCTGAAGCACTAGCTGAAGTTATATTGAACATGACTAAAGCGTTGATGGCACTTCATGAGAAAGGAATTATTCATGGCGATGTAAAAGAGAATAATGCAGTTATTTCCCAAGTAAATGATCAACTACTCGTAACGTTTGTTGATTTTGAGTATGCTTATGACTTAACAGAGTCAGAGGCTACTATTACACCAACATGCGATTATTGGGCGCCTGAGCGTCAAGTGACTGATAGTGGGCCTGCGCCTCATACGAACCAAGATATATACTCATTTGCGGTCATGTTACAACGAATTATTGGTCAACATCCTAGCGCACAAGATTTGATTTTTCTTTTTCCATCCATTTCTTCCTTCAGTCTAGAGGGAGCTCATAGCACCCCTTCAAAGCGATCTACGCTCGAATCACTTGTTCATAGATTATCAAGCGAGCTGTCTCCCTTCTCTATAACACATGACGGATTGTCTGATTTTTCGGAAGTTGAGGAAGAAGTATATTGTTCACTCACTCTTTAGGTGATTTATGTCTACTCAGCTCCATCAGTTTGTTTGATAAGCGTTCTTGCTCAGACACATCTAGTATCAATCCTTGGTGGTTAGTAATATAAAACAGATCTTCTACTCGTTCGCCAACCGTGGAAATTTTTGCATTGTGCAGGTGAATGTTTTCACTTAAAAATAGTTGACTGACCTCGGCCAACAGTCCGGGCCTGTCACTTGATACTAAAAGTAAGTGCGTATAGTGACGTTCCTTGTCCTCGTTAAACGTGACGTCTGGTTTTATTGAAAAATGTGCTTGTGCGCGCGATAGTCTGCGTTTTAGGATGCTAGGTAGCTGTGATGAGTTTTTTAATGCTTTTTGCAATGCATCGTGAATCGCTTTTGTGTGCTGAGGATCAAAAAACGCGCGATTTTGGTCGTCGAGAATAATATAAGTATCCAAATCATATTGATTACCACAGGTCATAATATTTGCTTCTTGAATGGTGGCATGTTGGTTGTTTAAAACAGTTGTAGTGATCGTAAAGCGCTTATCACAATGAGGCATGTAAATGAAGACTTCGGTACCGCCAAGACTGTGATGCGGCATAATCAGAATGAGTGGAAAGGATGTGCACTCAAGAATAGCTTTGGTGTGCCTTGCTATGATTTCTGGTGATTCATGTAGAAAATAATTGCCTTTAAAGTTTTGCCATAGCGTTTCAACGTCTTCTAACTTAATTTGATCCTGCTGTAATATAGTTAAAGCCTGCTCGCGACGTTTGTTGATGAGACTTATTTCATCATCTAATTTTTTTTCGCGATGCAACGCTTCTTTTGTAGATAAATACAGTTCTTTCAATAAAGAATCTTTCCAGGCAGTCCAGAGAGCGGGATTTGTGGCGCAAATGTCCGCAATCGTCAACAAATATAAGCAGTCGAGATAAGTGCTATCGGGAAGTAGATTGCAAAAATGCTGGATGGTTTTAGGATCATATATGTCTTGGCGTTGAGTAATTGTTGACATCAATAAATGATTGCGGACTAACCAAACCAGCAACTGCTGATTGTATTGACTGAGGTGATGTTTTTTGCCAAATTCAGCTGCTTCAGTTGCACCCAGCTCAGAGTGATCTCCCCCCCGTCCCTTGGCTATATCATGAAACAACCCCGATAAATATAGGATCTCAGGACAAGGTAAGTTTGACATGACTTGTGCGGCGATCGGAAACTGAGGCGTAAAGGCTTTATCTTTAAATCGAACCATATTTCGGATTACAAATAAAGTATGTTGGTCGACAGTGTATACATGAAATAGATCATATTGCATTTGGCCTGTTACGGACGCAAAGCAGTCAAGATAATGCCCAAGAACACCATATTGGCTCATTAGTTGGATGGCAGGGTAGGGACTGTTTTCTGTTTTTAATATTGTCATGAATGTTGTTGTTGCGGCCTTAGATGATCGGAATTGATCAGTAATAAGGTACAAGTTTTGGCGGATAAGCCGAATGGTTGCTGCTCGCACACCGCGTATATCTGGACGTCGTGCTATCCACAAAAACAAGTCCAACAATGCGTGGGGATTATCTGAAAAAACATTAGCATGACGCACTTCGATGTAATGATTAAACAACTGGAAATGAGAGTCTAAAGGACTTATGACATGGTTGCCCATCTGTGCATGGGTTTCAGAAAACCATTGTAGCAACATTTCATTGAGTTCACGCGTTCGCTTTATCACCTTGAAATAAGCCTTCATGAATTGTTCAATGGCTAAAGATTCTTGAGTGTCTTTAAATCCAAATAAAACCGCCAACTTAATCTGATAATCAAATAACAATCGCGATTCATTTTTCTGTGCTAACTGGTGCAAGGCAAATCGAACACTCATCAAATAATGTTGGCAATGAGAGAGCTCCTCATATTCTTTATCTGTTAAAAAGCCATGGGTGATCCCCTCAGCGAGCTTTTTAATTCCGAAATGGCGTTTACCCAGTGTGAGTATAATTTGTATATCGCGTAATCCGCCAGGGCCATATTTGATGTTAGGTTCCAAGTTGTATGCGGTTTCATTATATTTAGTGTAGCGAGTGTTTTGCTCTTGGACTTTGGCATAAAAGAAATCATGACTAGTCCACATGTGTAAAGGTTGAATCTGATAGAGTAAATCATCAACAAGTAACCTACTTCCACAAAGAACACGAATATCCATTAAATTAGATATAACACTGAGATCTTGGCTGGCCAGTTCTGCACAAGCATTGACGGTAGTCAGTTGATGCCCTATATCTAACCCTATATCCCAGCAGTCTTGAACAAATAACTCAATTTTTTCTTGTTGTGATTTAGAGAGAGTGGGTGTGTGCAGAATTAACAAGTCAATATCTGAATACAGTTGCAACTCACGACGACCATAACTACCCAATGCAATCAAACAAACTTGATGTTCTGTGTCAAGTTGATGTGTGTGAAATAGCAAAATTAATAGTTCGTCGATATAAGCAACTAGTTTATTAGTTATACGTACAATGTCTCTGTGATTTAAAAAATCATGGCATAGTTCGGATTTGAAATTCTGAAGGTCTAGTTTTAGAGAAAGGTTATTATTCATAAATCGACTGGTTAATATTAGTTGGAGTTTGGACAAAGCTACATGCAAAAAACTCATGTAGCTTGCCCAATTACGTTTAGTTTTTGTGCATATGTTTTTCTTTCCAATCAGCAACCATTTTATCTAGTTTTTCTTTTTGTTTGTCGGTTAACACCATGTCCACATCGTGTCTAACCATGACTCGCATTTTCATAATCGTTCCAAAAATTTCTTTATTTTGATCAATTAATTTATCTACTTTAGCTTGATCTATTTCTTTGGCTGCAGCCAGTTCATTCAATTGCATACGATTAGAACGCATCTCGTCGTATTTGGGCTTCATTTCTTCACGCGCTTTATCGCCAATAGCCTTGATTTTCAATTTTTGATCGGCAGTCAAATCAAGTTTATCTGTCATTCTTTCTAAGCGATCTTTTGGAGAGGAAGGCATTTCACAATCACAAGCGATGGTGGCTTGACTCAATGACATTGACATAACTAATGCAGATAACCAAATAATTTTTTTATTCATGATACTTTCCTTAGTGAAGTTGTTTATGAAATATATAGTGCAGGTTTGAGTATAGACCAAATTCACTTTTTAATGTTTAAATTTTTTGATTGCTGAAAAAACAAGAATATGACATAATCTGCGCGATCTTAATTGAACCTTTGAATTAAGTTTTCATGGCGCATGGCATTGAGTCATTGCGTTTTTAACTACACACACGTTTCGTCACATATGGCTGGGTCCCAAAAGGGTGCTGTATGGGGAGCGTGGAGGCTTAACCCTGGAGAATATACATGAAAGTTAGTATGCGCGAACTACTTGAAGCGGGCGCTCATTTTGGGCACAGAACTCGCTTTTGGAACCCTAAAATGGCTGAATACATTTTCGGTTCACGAAACAAAATTCATATCATCAATCTTGAAAAAACCATGCCGATGCTCGATGACGCATTGAATCACATCGGTCGTTTGGCTTCTAATAAAGCTAAAATTCTGTTCGTTGGTACAAAACGTGCAGCTCAAGAAAGCATTCGTGAAAACGCTAAGCGTTGTGGCATGCCTTATGTTGATCACCGCTGGTTAGGTGGCATGTTGACAAACTACAAAACAGTTCGTCAATCAATCTTCCGTTTAAAAGAATTAAAGAAGCTGCGTGATGATGGCGCATTCAACGGAATGATTAAAAAAGAAGCGTTAATGTTGACGCGTGAATTAGAAAAGTTAGAGCGCAGTTTAGGCGGTATCCAAGACATGGGTGGTTTGCCTGATGCGTTGTTTGTTGTTGACGTCGGTTTCGAGCACATTGCTGTTGAAGAAGCTCGTCGTTTAAAAATCCCTGTTATTGGTGTCGTTGATACAAACAACAACCCAGACAACATCGATTACATCATTCCTGCAAACGACGATTCAATGCGTGCAGTAGATATTTATGTTCGATGTGTAGCTGATGCTATTCTTGATGCGAAAAATGCTAATACAGTCGGTGGAATTCCTGCTGCTGCAGAATTCGTTGAAGTGGCAGCAACTGATAAAGAAGCTAAGCATGTCGCTAAAGATAAGAAACACGCGGCTAAGTAATTGATATTGATATAAAAGGGCGGTGATTCATCTCACGCCCTTTTTTTACATGAGGAATTGAACATGACAATTAGTGCTTCATTGGTAATGGAATTACGCCAGCGTTCAGGCGCAGGCATGATGGATTGCAAAAAAGTGTTGATAGCCACCAACGGTGATATCGAACAAGCAATCCTTGAATTGCGCAAATCAGGTCAAGCTAGCAAAAAAGCAGACCGCATCGCTGCAGAAGGCATGATTGCCATCGCTCAATCAGCAGACAAACACACAGCGACTATGATTGAAGTGAACAGTGAAACAGATTTTGCTGCTCGTGCTGACACATTTGTTGCGTTTGCAAATAGCGTAGCAAAAACAGCTCTAAGCACTGGCGCAACTGATGTTGCTGTATTATCAACAGAAACCATCGCAGCGGGAAACACAAGTGTTGAACAAGCAAGACAAGAACTAGTCGCTGTTATTGGTGAAAACATTAAATTACGACGTATCGCACAAGTAAGCGCTAGTGAAGGTGTGGTAGGTGTATATTTACACGGTTCACGAATTGGTGTGGTTGTTGCATTAAAAAATGGCGATGAAGCATTGGCAAAAGACATTGCTATGCATATCGCAGCTGCTCGTCCATTGGTTGTTAGCCGTGATCAAGTGCCTGCTGATGCGATTGCTAATGAACGTGAAGTATTTACAGCTCAAGCACGTGAAAGTGGTAAACCACAAGATATTATTGACAAAATGATTGAAGGGCGCATTAACAAGTTTGTTGATGAAGTATGCTTGTCAGGACAGCCTTTTGTTAAAAACCCAGACATCAAAGTTGGTCAATATCTAAAAGACAAACAAGCTGAAGTGATTTCATTCACACGTTTTGAAGTGGGCGAAGGCATTGAGAAAAAAGAAGATAACTTCGTAGAAGAAGTTATGGCACAGGTTCGCGAACAATGATAAAAACAACTGTACCTACCTTGAAATACAAACGTATTTTACTTAAATGCAGCGGTGAGGCATTAATGGGTAATTTGCAGTTTGGAATTGACCCTTCTGTCTTGGATAAAATTGCTAGCGATGTGTCTGAGCTTATTAAAATGGGTGTTGAGGTAGGTTTGGTTCTTGGCGGTGGCAACCTGTTTCGTGGTAAGGCTCTGTCAGAAGCAGGGCTTGGCCGCGTAACAGGCGACCATATGGGCATGCTGGCCACCGTAATGAATGCACTTGCGATGCGTGATGCGCTTGAACGCGTTGAATTACCAACACGGATTATGTCGGCCATTTCAATGACCGGCATGGTTGATTCGTATGATCAACGAAAAGCCATGACACATCTGCGCTGCGGGCATGTTGTAATTTTTGCAGCGGGAACCGGCAATCCTTTCTTCACCACTGATTCAGCAGCTTGCTTACGTGCGATTGAAGTGGATGCGGACATTGTGCTTAAAGCAACCAAAGTTGATGGTATTTATTCTGCTGATCCTGTAAAAAATCCTGATGCTGTTCGTTATGATTTTTTAACGTACCATGAGGTATTAACCAAGGGATTGCAGGTGATGGATGCTACAGCAATTTGTTTATGCCAGGATCAAAACATGCCGTTGCAAGTGTTTGATATGGCAGCACCAAATGCATTGAAGAAAATTGTGATGGGTGAACAGGTTGGAACAATCGTAGGAGCAAATCATGATCAATGAAATTAAACTGGATGCAGAAAAACGGATGAAGAAAACCGTTGAGTCCCTGCAACATGAAATGACAAAAATTCGTACTGGACGAGCTAATCCAAGTTTACTGGATCACGTTCAAGTCGATTATTATGGAAACCCAACCCCGTTGAGTCAGGTCGCTAGTGTTAACACTAGTGATTCACGTACTCTGTTGGTGACTCCTTTTGAAAAATCCATGGTAGCAGCGATTGAAAAAGCGATTCTAACCGCTGATTTGGGATTGAATCCTTCAACTGCTGGCACAGCCATTCGCGTGCCGATGCCTGCGTTAACTGAAGAGCGTCGCAAAGAAATGATTCGCGTTGTGCGCGGTGAAGCCGAGCAAGGACGAGTTTCTATTCGAAATATTCGACGTGATGCGAATAATCATGTAAAAGATTTGGTTAAGAGCAAGCAGTTATCTGAAGATGATGAGCGTCGTGCAAATGACCTCGTACAAAAACTGACGGATAAATACGTCGCTGATATAGATGTCGTGTTATCTAATAAAGAAAAAGATTTAATGCAAATCTAGAGTTTTAAACTGCACACCCCGTAAGTCATCCCGAATGTAGTGAGGCAGTTCCGAAATAGCATAATACTAAATGCCGGAGCTCCTTTACTACGTTCGTGATGACGTGCGAGCGGTTATGTTATTATGACTGATTTTCCATCTTATTTTTCATTTGTTCTATCACTTCTTCTTTGCATGCAGCCAATTCAGGATCTGTAAATGATGTATTCGCTAGATTCATTTTTTTCATAACGACTGGTAGAACGCAATCTTTTACCAATCCTTTCCCAACTTTATCCCCACCCTTATAAAAGCCGTTTTTCATGCATTCCATGGCTATAGGCATGCAAGGGCTAGCAGCCCATCCAGATAAAGATAGACCTAATGCAAAGATTGAAAATCCTGCTTTTGAATATAATGTTTTCATGTTTAGCTCCTGTTGGGGGTCGTTCTCTTAACTCAAGTTTAACTATAGACGAAATTTTTGCTTTTGCATAAGTATGTAACTGCTCGCACATAATCATAAATACAGTACAGGAACTCAAGCATCGAATCTGATGGAAATTTTAGAGTTCCCTCCCTGCTTTCTGAATGACCTACTTAGGGCATGGAGAGTTACTACAATTCAAGAGAAGGTTGATTTTACAGCTAAAAAGATAGCCGTAGGTTGGGCCTTGGCCCAACAATCTAGCTGAAAATGGATATGTTGCCACGCCACTGGTAAAATCTTCTTCAATCTAGCCAAGGCCTTCTGATTATCCTCTGCTTGATAAAAAAAACTAATCTCAAGATCCATATACGGCAAAAGAGCCTAGACTGTTGATGAACCAAATCCCTTGGAAGGAGTCTGGACATCCCCCTCTTTTCTTTCCTGGATACTTTCTTTGATAGACTGCTGTGCTTGAATATGTTCAGGAGTTAATGAAATGGCAGGTTCTGGCCAGTATTTGAGTGAAAAATGATCTGATCCTAAAGGAAAACTTGGCGGGTCGCAAGATTCAGCATGATTATTTCCAGCTCTACTTGGGTTGACATCAGAGCGAACGATGGTCTTTCTTGTTGAACTCATAAGACTAAAAAATTCATTAATCTTTTTTGTTGTTTCTCCAAATAGAATACAATCATCACCAAAAAAAACAGGTTCTGGTGTCGAGTCAATGTTATCTGCAAATTTCACAAATTCACCATGAGTCAATCCCCTATCAAGGTAATTACCAAACACAATATACCCGTGCCGGGCTGGTTCGTAGTTAACCCATTCCTGAATTGTTCTTTCATTAACAACATCTGCACGTACTAAAATAGGTTCACGTGATCGTCTCGCCTGAAGCATAGTAGGCACATATTCTCTGATAGCTGTTTTATATATAATATCAATGAGACTACCCCAATGATTAGCTACGTAGGAATAATTGTATTTCAATCCATGATTTAACCAATTACTGATCATTAACATACAACAATTTATTGAATGTCTTAAAGCATATAAAAGCTCTTCTGAATGTAAAGTTTGAACGAATTGATTTTCAGGTTTATCTTGTCTGTCCATCCCAATCAACAGTCCATATTTTTGCAATTTAACCATAACTTCCGGTTTGAACAAGTTCTCTGGCCCCAAAGCTTCTTCTACCTCACCACAAATGCTCATATCGGCGTAAACCACAGACTCAACGCCTTGTTCCATCAGATAAAGCGGAATGATAAGTTTAAGTAAATCAACACGAAAATACACAGGAATATTTGCCAGAAACCAGTCAGGGTTATCTTGAACAAAAGGAATTTCCCTGATATCACGAAGTTTGACGTTGGCGACATTTGCTATGAAAAATTGTTTGGTATCATCTACTGCTGCACTATTTATGTAACGCTGACTATCGAACCAAAAATTGATTTCTGCTTCCGGATTAGCATTCCTCCATTTATTTAACTGATTTACAATAGGACCCATGCCGAATCGTGGCCCATCTTTATCTGTAAAATCTGTAAACATTAGCTGGCTGTCGATATCATATCTTTGAATATACATTAAGTTAATACTGTAGTTACCTGGTATTGGCGAAGCAGACTTAGCGATTTCTGTGTTTTTAGAAAACATAATGCTATCCTTAACTTAAGCTGAATGGCGGGATTTTTTCATGTAGCTTTGGTTTCGAAAAAAAAAATCAAAAAACCACATAAGAAAAAAATAATGTTCATAGAAAATGTTATCATAACTGTGCATTCTATTATAGATGACCTAATGAAAAAATTGAATAAATGGCTCGCTTGACCCGCCTCTAAAGAAACGGGATTGCGCGAGCCATTTGTTCAATTTGTGAGCTTGGATCTTGATCAATAATGGATATACGTGCATAACCTACTAATTCCATGAGTCAATCTCTATTATAAAAGCATAAATATGCATGTGTGTTAAAATTAGTAAACCAACTGATTATCATGTTTATCCTACCCATCTCCAATCAATAAACATTTTCGTGCCGCCGCAATAATTTCCGCTGTAAATGATGTCATGCAATATACTTGCATAATCCGTTTAAATGCCTTCTATCGTTTTTTGTAGCGTGGGCGCATATAGCCGTGGCAATCCTTTATCGCAACGTGTTCGGCGTGCCAGCCCAACCAATCCCTGCTCACGATATTTTTTTATCCACAAGCCAAGTGTTCGAACAGGTATGAATTTATTTTCGGCGACCAGGTTTAATGTTTGCTCATCATTAAGATAAGGCTCGATTATTTTGTATTTTTGAGTAGCATTGTCTCGCTCATCATCAGTCAATTGAACCAATGATTCAAAATCATTGCTATTTTCCAGTATTGACGATAACACATGCCTACTACATTTGCCTTTGTTCCTTTGACTCAATATAGATTCGGCTTAACAGAGACTCAATAGAGACATTAAAGCCACCCATGTTTAATTAAGTTTGCCCCGAATCCTCATTCATGATAAAATTGCCTATAAATTGACCATTTAATGGGAGTGCATCATGCCCTCACTTTTTCATCTGAAACAACAATACGCATCGTATCGATTGAAAAACCTCCAACCAGAGATGACTCAACTTATCGTCTATATCGAAAACATATTAAGCAATAGTCGCTACGACTACAACTATGAGCGAATCACCACAGAAAATAAGCTACTCACGTTCCTTGGATTCGACACCGATATAACCACCGAGCAACGCCAAGAACTAACAGATGCTAAAGAGACTATAACAAACGTTCTTCAGTATGATTTTACTCAGCTTCCCCAGGGTGTCTTCGATGAATATATCCAAGCAGCAGAGAAGCTAAGCTATCATCAAAATGCAAAATCGCTTCGAACAATTGGGCGCTGGATGCTCGGGATTGGTGTAGCAATGCTGTGTGCCAGCATGATAATGCTGTGTGTATGTGCACCTCCCTTAATCGTATATGGTCCCGCCGTCGTCAATATTTTTATTTCGTTAATGCCAGGAGGCTTTGTGGTCTTTGCAAGCAGCTTACCTCTTGCCTTATTATCCATTCCGGGAGAAGATATGAAGCAGTATGCTGACGACATAAAGACCTACGCATCTATCCACTAGAATCTTAGCACCCTAGCACCAGTTGCCAAGTTTGGGTGAAACGCAGCTCGGCTTTGTTTCCTAACTCATAAAGTCGAGTAACCACCTCTCAGCGATGTAAGGTGGTTACTCGACTTATACGAATACCAGCGGCAATTTTAGGTTAATCAACAGACTGCTGAAACAATCACACCGAATTCTGCAGGTAAACTGCAGGACCTCATTAACCACATAAATTCTTGAATCGGCTCTTGATTGGAGAGCGGTAGTCGGCAAAATAATGTGGCTGATGTCGACAATTTAATTTGGCCGTTTATAATTTTTTTATTATGATAGATATTTTATCATAATGTCTAGAAGTGTGTGAGTGGAAATGAATATTGGTTACGCCAGAACATCAACAGCGGAACAACTTGCAGGGTTTGAATCTCAAATCAAAGAACTTGAAATAGCTGGATGTGAAAAAATATTTTCTGAACAAGTTTCATCTGTTGCTGTTCGACCTCAAATTCAATCAGCAATTGCATTTGTCAGAGAAGGCGATAGGTTAATTGTCACTAAGATTGACATACAAACTGTATGTTGCATGGTATGAAGTTCTTAGCAATACTACGGCTGTCGCATTAAAATTTGGTCAACCTGCCGTAGGTTGGGCCTTGGCCCAACAATAACGTATTAAAATCCACAGTTGCAGAAAAAATCCTTGTCGAAATACAGTTATTAGATCTAACCTGTGCGCTCAAGGAGATTTTATACAAGT